>JAFYQM010000022.1 GCA_017547085.1 Oscillibacter sp. | reverse complement strand
TGTTCTTGAAGGTCTGCTCGAAGCCCAGGAACTTCATGGTGCCGATGTTGACGTTCTTCTGGAAACGCAGGCCGCCCTTGTAGGGGCCGATGGCGCCGTTGAACTGGCAGCGCCAGCCGGTGTTGGTGTGCCAGTTACCGGCATCGTCCATCCAGCAGACGCGGAAGGTAAAGGTGCGCTCGGGCTCCACCATACGGCCCAGCAGGTCCACCTTTTCATACTCGGGATGCTGGTCGATGACCGGCTCCAGAGAGGACAGCACTTCTTCCACGGTCTGAACGAATTCAGGCTCGTTTGCGTGCTTTACTTTTACATTTTCAATGACACTTGCAAGATAAGCATTCATAGTTATTTCTCCTAAAACCAATCGTTCAGAGGAATTTCTTACTTCAGCGTCTTAAAGACATCATCCATACGTTCCAGAGAAACAGCAATGTCTTCCATTGTATGCTGGATACCGAAGCCGCAGTGTGCGGGGTAGGGAGCGTCGCCATAATAGTGGAAGTACAGACCGTGCTCCAGTGCGCCTGCAATGAACTTCTTGCTCATCGCCACATCATAGGTTTTCATGGTCTCGCGCAGATGGAAGTCGGTTTCAGGATCTTCGCATCCAAAGTAGATGGCAAAACGGGCCCCCAGACCACGGACGTGACCGGGAATACCATGCTTCTTGAACAGGTCGTTCATGCCGCCGTACAGCGCGTCAGCGGTCTTTTCGATCTGGTCGAAGAACCAGGGCTCGCTGGCCATATTCAGACACTCCAGACCCACGCGAACAGCCATCTGGGTGCCGCTGGTAGTACCGCTGCAAACCACGGGGCCGTTGGGATTGAAAGTATCCATGATCTCCGCCTTGCCGCCGACCAGAGCGATGGGGATTCCGCCGCCGATGGCTTTTGCGAAGGTGGACAGATCAGGATTCACGCCGTAATAGCCCTGTGCAGAGCCGGGACGGAAGCGCATACCGCAGATAACCTCGTCGAAAATCAGGACGATGCCGTTCTGGGTGCAGACCTCACGGACCTGCTGCAGATACTCCTTGATACCGGCAAAGCAGCCGCAGTTGAAGCTGATGGGCTCCATGATAACAGCAGCGATCTGATCCTTATACTTCTCAACAGCAGCGTTCAGCGCATCGATGTCGTTGTAGCGGATGACCTTAACAAACTGACCCAGCTCGTCAGGGATACCACCGCTGTCGGGAACGGTCTTAACGACCTCACCATTCGCATCCACCTCGGGGAATGCGCCGTGGTTGTACCAGATCATCTCATGCATACCGTGGAAGTGGCCGTCCATCTTGATGATCATCTTACGGCCGGTATAGCCGCGAGCCAGACGAAGGGCAGCCATCGTTGCCTCGGAACCGGAGTTGGTCAGGCGGATCTTTTCCACGCCGGGGACCATGCTGGTGAACTTCTTGGCGAACTCCAGCGTCCACTCGGAGTCGTGGTTCATATAGAAGCCCTTGGAGATGACTTCCTCCAGAGCAGCCTTCAGGCGGGGGTGATTGTGACCATATAGAGCAGCACCGGCACCGCAGTGATAATCGATGTACTCATTGCCGTCAACACTGTACAGCTTGCAGCCTTCTGCGTGGTCCAGATACAGGGGCATACCAAAGATGCGATTGGAACGACCGCCGGCGCAGGCACCGCCGGGCATATACTGCTTAGCGTCTTCCCAGATCAGTTTGTTCTTTTCAGTATTCATTCTCGTCCTCTCCTTAATTCATATAATTGAAGCAGATGGGTTTTTGTTTCATAATATTCAATACTTATTTTAACCTCTGTAACAATTATATTTTTATCAAAAGAGACGATTGTAGTCAAGTAATTGCTATTTCGCAATATAGTTACTTCTAAGCAACTTAAATTGTATAAAAGCGCCTTCACTTTTGACACTTTTGCCAATTTATCATTTTCTGCTTTGTATGTTTTGCAATACACTTAATTAAGTTTATTTATAAAATATATAATTTTATTTGTAATGTTTGTGTAACTATACAAAAATACATTTTCTACGCTTTTATTTCGGTTTATAATTGATTTTTTTCTCCATTTTGTTACAATTTCATTAACCTTTGCAGTTACATGGTGCTTCTGCAGCAGAAATGGAGAATTCATATGGCCGCTTCAACGCCCAATCTCATTAAACAGGCAAATCTGAAACGCATCCGTTCCGCCCTTTTGCAGCAGCAATCCGCTACCAAGCCGCAGTTGGCAGAGCACACAGGTCTCAGTGTCATCACTGTGAACACGCTGATCCGCTCCCTGCTGGAATCCGGCGAAGTGGTAGAGGATCATGTGGTGCATCCCCAGCTTGGCCGTCCTGCCATGGCCTACAGGTTGAACGAGACGTACTGTCTGGCGCTCATTGTGTACACCTTTGAAAAGGATGGGCAGGATACTGCTTTTTTTGTAGTACGCAATCTGTACGGCAATTCTGTGGAGAAATTTGAAAAGCCAATCGCGGATATTGGTCCGAACAGTTTTGATAGAGAAATCTCCGCTCTTCTGGAAAAGTATCCATCTATCCGGCTAATCGGCTTTGGCCTGCCAGTCACCGAGTCCAACGGCACCATTATTTCTTCAGACTATCCGCATTTGGTAGGCAGAAAATTTTGCGCAGAAAAAGAGGCTCTGTTCCATTTGCCCGTTTTTCTGGTGAACGATATCAAATCCGCCACCGTAGGCTATTGCCACAATCACGCCATCTCACCTGAGCACTGTGTGATCGGCTTGTACCTCCCTTATAAATACGCTCCTGGTATCGCTATTTATCAGGACAGCAAGCTGGTATACGGACGAGACGGTCTTGCTGGCCGCATCGCCTCCCTCGTCCCCGCAATTCAGTGGGACACCTGCGATTATCAGGAAAAATCCTATCAGGATGCCGTTCTCCAGATCATCCACACCATTAGCTGTCTCTACAACCCCTATGCAATCGTGATCTATTCCGAAATGCCGATGGAATTTCTGTCCACCAGAATCAATGAATTCTTCCTCTCCCCTGTGGACCAGATCATTCTGCCTCAACTGACTGTCCTGAACACGATCGAGCAGGATTTCCGCTCTGGCATGACCCATCTGGCACTGGACACTCTTTTCCGTCTGGAATTTCCCATCCATGTCTCAGAATAACAGAACGGGAGGACAATAACGATGAACACCTCTCATCCCCGCCCCAAAACCAATGACGCGCGAACCGGGGTCCTTGCCCTGATTGGCACTAAATACTGCGCCGATATCCTACTGCTTCTTGCCAAAGCGTCTGCGCCTATGCGATTCAATGCTCTGCGCCGCGGGCTGAACAATGTCGCCTGTAAGACACTCAGCTCATCCCTGAAACGGCTGGAGCAGGAACAACTGATCCTTCGCACACAGTATCCTCAGATCCCTCCCAAAGTGGAATACAGTCTGACCGAGGCCGGTTATGCATTGATCCCTGTTCTGCGGGCATTTCACAGTTGGAGCACGCAGCATCCGCTCCCTCAGCATTCCGGTCAGGAATAACCAATTCCGTCCCCTACCCAAACTTTATCAGGAAGAAGGCCGTCCATGTCCAGTTTTCATGATGATATGATCATATCGGGTGCGCTGGAAAACAATCTGAAGGGAGTCAGTCTCCGCATCCCCAAAAACAAGCTGGTGGTATTCACCGGAATTTCCGGATCCGGCAAATCCTCGCTGGTATTTGATACCATTGCCGCGGAGGCCAGCCGCCAGTTGAACGAAACCTATCCCCTTTATATCCGCAACCGCATGCCGCATTACGACCCTCCGCGGGCAACATTAATCGACCAGCTCACTCCCGCCATTGTGATCGACCAGCGCCCCTTTGCCGGGGATGTCCGTTCCACCGTTGGCACCATGACAGACATCGCACCTCTTCTCCGCCTCTTATTCGCCCGCTGCGCACAGCCGCAGATCGGCCCCTCCGGCGCATATTCCTTTAACGATCCGCAGGGCATGTGCCCCACCTGCGGCGGTCTCGGAAAGACCATCGCTTTTGAGGTCGACCGCCTGTTTGACAAGTCCAAATCTCTGAATGAGGGAGCCATTCTGTTTCCCGGACACCAGATCGGCACCTATCAGTGGCAGCTTTATGCCCATTCCGGACTGGTGAACCCCGACACCCCTCTTTGTCAGTACTCGGAGAAAGAATGGTTCGACCTTCTCCACGGCTCGGGTGTCACGGTGGATATCGTCAATACCACCGGCAAGGTGTGGGATAAGTCCTACAAGCTCACCTACGAAGGCCTGCTGGACCGCATCACACGCCTGTATCTCAAGCGCGACCTGAACACCCAGAGCAAAACCAACCAGCGTATCATCCACGATTTTACCCGCGAGCAACCCTGTCCGGACTGTCGGGGCACGCGGCTGAACAGCGCTGCACGAGGCAGTCTGCTGTATGGGTACAACATCTCTCAGCTGGGCGATTTGGAGATTGGCGAACTGTCTTCCTTCCTCTCTCAGATCGATGACCCAGTCGGCACTCCGCTGGCGCGCAAGATCTGTCAGGTACTGCACAGCATCGAGGATATGGGGCTGGGATATCTGAACCTGAACCGCCCTGTTCCCACTCTTTCCGGCGGCGAATCCCAGCGGTTAAAAATGGTGCGACATCTGGGCAGCAGTCTGACCGGTCTCACCTATATCTTTGACGAACCCTCCACCGGTCTCCACCCCAGAGATGTAGAGCGGCTGGCGCAGCTACTGCTGCGTCTGCGCGACCGCGGAAACTCCGTTCTGGTCGTGGAGCACGATAAATCTCTGATCCGTCTTGCGGATGAGATCATTGAATTGGGCCCCGGCGCAGGCCGAAACGGCGGCGAACTGGTTTTTCAGGGCACACTGGATACTCTTCTAACGCAAGACACCTCCACTGCCCGCACACTTCGTCAGAAAGCCGCGCTGCGCAGCACCGTCCGCCCCGCGAAGGAGTTTCTGACCATCCGAAACGCCTCTCTGAACAACCTGAAACACATTGATGTCCGAATCCCTCTGCACACGTTGACCGCCATCAGCGGCGTTGCCGGCTCCGGTAAGAGTTCTCTCGTCTGCGGCGTTCTGATGCAGCAGCATCCCGAAGCCGTTCATGTCAGCCAGTCTCCTATCGGCGCCAATTCCCGCTCCACCCCCGCCACCTATATCGGCATCATGGACGAGATTCGCCGCCTGTTCGCCAAGGAAAACGGCGTGGATGCGGCACTATTCAGCTCCAACTCCAAAGGTGCCTGCCCGGTCTGCGGCGGCAAGGGCGAGATCCGTACGGAAATGGCATTTATGGATCCCGTTACCGTCCCCTGCGAGTCCTGCGGCGGTACCCGCTACAGCAACGAAGCGCTGCAGTACCGACTGCAGGGAAAAAATATTCTCGAAGTTCTGCAGATGACCGTGGATGAAGCACTGGAATTTTTCCCCCAGCCCAAGATCCGCAGCAAGTTACAGACGCTGCAGGAAGTCGGCATGGGATACATGTCCCTCGGCCAGCCCACCAGCACCCTATCCGGCGGCGAATGCCAGCGCATTAAGCTTGCCAGCTGTCTACATGACCGGAGCGGCCTCTATGTGCTGGACGAGCCCACCACCGGT
The DNA here is from genome assembly GCA_017547085.1 of Oscillibacter sp. Taxonomy (GTDB): domain Bacteria; phylum Bacillota; class Clostridia; order Oscillospirales; family Oscillospiraceae; genus Oscillibacter. Next base: position 13,232 of record JAFYQM010000022.1, on the reverse strand, counting down.
CTGCACGGCACCGATGTTGACCGCCTGATGACCCTTTTACAAGGTCTGGTGGACCGCGGAAACACAGTCATCGTTGTAGAGCATGACATGGATGTAATCGCACAGGCAGACTGGGTCGTCGACCTCGGTCCCGAGGGAGGAAAAAACGGCGGTCAGGTCCTGTTTGAAGGACCTCCCACAGGATTACTCCATTGTGCAGAGTCTGCAACCGCCCATTACCTCAGCCACATGCTGTGATCTTAAAATTAAAACCGGCTCCACCTGATGTGGAGCCGGTTTTAATATTCTGATTTTATTTCCCGCCACGCATATGCTCCTGTATCTGGGCAAAGCGCTCAACAATGGTCCCGTAATTCTCCGCCCGGTGAGGGAAGGTACAGGCGCTGCAGTCTTTGATCCCGTTTTGGAGATATGTATACGCACCGCCGCAGTTTTCCCCCAACATATACAGGGGACAGTAACAGAACAGGCAGCTAAACTCCTCTTCCGCCACACCGCGGTGGCAGGGGAAGAATTCACATTCTCTGTTGGTAAACTTTGCATAGTGTTTATCCTTCCAGTAACAGCCATCCATTATATACCCTCCCTGACTCCAACAACTTTTGAGTTATTATTAAACAAGAGCAGTGGAAAACTCCACTGCTCTTGTAAACGCTGACAGAATAATTACAGCTTTGCCATCTCCTCGGCAACCTGTGCACGGAAGTTGCTCAGGAAGTCACCCATGCCATCCTCATGCTCGTTGAGGCGCTTCTTGGGAGAAACGTCGCAGAAACCATAGGTCTTCAGACGGGTGAACTCAGCGGGAGAATATCCGGCACCTTCGTTGCCGATACCGGTGCCCTTGCAGCCGCCGAAGGGCTGGTCATTGTGACGCAGAGCGGAAGAGCCATTGACCCACACTGCAGAGGACTCAATGTGCTCAGTGTAGTACCAGGACTTGTTCAGGTCCTTGGTGATGACGCAGGAGCTCAGGCCATACTTGGACTGGTTTGCGATGGCAACAGCCTCTTCGTCGGTCTCGAAGGTGATGATGGGCACAACGGGTCCGAAGACTTCCATATCGCAGGCAATGTCCATATCCTTGGTAACATTGTCCAGAATGGTAACGTCCATCTCGGGACCATTGTTGGTGCCACCGTACAGCAGAGTTGCACCCTGATCGATGGTGTGCTGGACCTGCTTCACAACGCGCTCGGCAGCCTTGGTGGAGACCAGACGGCTCAGCTGAGCGGTGGGATCAGTAGCATGGCCGCGCTTCAGGGTCTTGACGAAGGCCAGCAGGCACTTAACAAAAGCGTCATGTGCACGCTTGTGAACGATGGTACGCTTGGGAGATGCGCAGACCTGACCGTTGTTCTCGTTGATACGGCCCCAGCACAGGCACTCGATAGCCTTTGCGATCAGCTCGGGATCGTCAGCGGCTTCTTCGGTGATGATCAGGGGATCGTTGCCGCCCAGCTCCAGAACGACCTTCTTAATGGTGGGAGCAGCGTCCATCATCATCTCGGTGCCGGCGTCGGTGGAACCGGTCATGGCGATGCAGGCAACCTTCTTATTAGTCAGCAGGGCCTTGGTGCAGTCTTCACGGCTGCCGGTGACAAAGTGCAGAACTTCCTTGGGCACGCCAGCCTCGTAAGCCAGATCGATCAGCTTCTTGACGCAGCAGGGAGCAGCGGTGGAAGCCTTGATGATCATGGTGTTACCGGTCAGCAGAGCGGGAACGACCTTCTGCAGGGTCAGCTCGACGGGATAGTTGAAGGGGATAACGCCGGCGATAACGCCCAGAGCCTCATGACGAACCAGAACAACATGGTTTTCATAGCCCTCGGAGCTGTCGGTCAGGACTTCGCCATACATATGCTTGCCGACTTCGATGTTGGCACGGCCGATCTCAGCAGCATAGGTGGTCTCTGCACGAGACTGCAGAATGGGCTTGCCCATTTCACAGGACATGTAGTTTGCGATCTCTTCACGGTCACGGTCGATCAGGTCGCAGAACTTATACAGGATCTGGCCACGCTCAAACAGAGGCACCTTTTCCCAGTCAGGCTGTGCGGCGTAAGCGATGTCGACCATTTCGGCGATCTCTTCTGCATTGTAATTGGGTACGCTGCCAACTAATTTGCCAGTAGACTCATCATAGACGTCCATCAATCTCATGATATTTCCTCCTAATATAAATCTGTGTTTGTAAAGCAACGGCTCGCAAGGTCTTTTTTGCAGGAAAATTGTTCACCTGTGTCAAAGCACCTCTCTGTCCTATTTTTCGGATGCATAGCAGCTGCTTTTTGATTGTAATTAAATTAACACATAAAATAATTAGTGTCAATGCTTTTTCTTAAATTTATTATAATTATTTTTTTAAATGCCTTTTCCCATGGTAAAAGCCTGCTCCAGGGCATCGGTTTTTTCGATAGCGCCTGCCTCGAATACACCATCTACCAGCAGCTTTCCGGCATCCTCCCAGGAAAAGTATCCATTCAGCCCCTGATGCATTGCCAGTGCCTGATCGAAGATCTCCTTGCCCTCACATTCACCGCACAGCAGCAGGATGCACCGCTTTCCAGTCAGAGGACGGAGCGTTTTTGCCGAGCAGTAGGAATACAAGCGGTCAATCGCCGCCTTCAGTTGCGCCGGCGCAGAGGACCAGTACATGGGATAGGAAAAAACCACCACATCCGCCGCTTCCAAACCAGCAGCAAACTCCTGCCAGTCATCATTCATCACGCAGGCCTTTTCATCACTCCAACATCTGTCGCACGCCATGCAGCCTGCCAGCTTGTGAAATGCGGTGTCAAAGCGTCGGACAGCATGGCCCTGTTCTTCCGCTCCGCGAATGAATGCCTCTGCCATTGCCGCGCTGTTTCCGTTTTTCCGGGAACTTCCTGTAATGACAAATACGTTCTTTTTCATAAGATTTACCCTTCCTTTTCATATTCTGCGCACACCGTTTTGGTGTCAATTTTTAATGATTCCGCATTCGCTGTCAGCCTCCGTTTTATCGGGCCGATGTTACAATAATAATATACCACCGAGAAGAGGCCGGCACCGCTCCACGCCGCAAACTCGGAAAAGAAAATGCCGGTGGGGCCAAAAAAACGCGGCAGCGTAACTGCCAGACCCGCACGCATAGCGATCTCGATGGCACCGGTGATCGCCGAGACTTTGATATTCCCCAGTCCCTGCACAGAAGACCTGTATGCGTGCAGCAAAAACAAGCTCGGCAGCGCAAAGCTCAGCACAAACAGATACTGATATGCCACCTCGATTACCTCCGCTGCGTGCAGTTCCTCTGTTGAGACGAACCAGCCCAGAAGCCCTCTCCCAAACAGGATCATGCCCCCTCCGATTGCCGAGGAAAAGACCAGCGAGAGGAACCGCACCGCGCGGATGCCGGAATCGATCCGGTCTATCCGCCGCGCGCCTCCATTCTGTCCCATGTAGGCTGTCATGGCACTGCCAAAGGCAATGGCGGTACATTCCATGATACCAATCAGCTTGTTGACTGCTGCAAAAGCGGCAACATACACAAAACCAATCCTGTTCAGCGCAAACTGGACCACCATGCCACCGATGGTAATAGTCCCGTACTGTACCCCCAGAGGAAGTCCGAGCCTGCACAGCTTTTGCAAAAGATTCAGCTGTACTCTCCAGTCCTCTTTCCGGATCTGCAACTCCGGAATTCGCCGCATGACCAGCAAGCAATACAGCAACGCACAAGTCTGCGCCAGTACCGTGGCAAGCGCCGCACCGAAGATGCCCCAGTGGAACACCATAACAAACAGCAGGTCCAGACTGATATTGATTACCGCCGCCACTGCTATGGAGATCAGGGGAGACCGGCTGTCTCCCAGACAACGCAATACTCCCGCAGCCGTGTTATATGCCAGCACGGGAATGTTCCCGAAAAACAACACCCTTAGATATAGCCTTGCTCCGCCGTAAATCAGTTCCTCCGTCCGCAGCAGCCGCAGCAGCGGCTCAATCATTAATTGTCCGACCACCGTGAGCACTACGCCCAACACCACACACAAAAGCACAAGCATGGCCGCAGCCTTGCGGATCCCCGCATAGTCCCTTGCCCCAAATGCCTGCGCAATATGAACGGAAAATCCCAGTGCGATGCCCTGCATGGTCCACAGCATCATCCAGTTGACCCAATCCGATGCGCCGACTGCCGCAAGCGCCTCCACACCGACGCCTCGTCCGACAATGACGGAATCAACGATCATATATCCCTGCTGGAGAATGTTCCCAAATATGATTGGCAGAGAAAAGGTTATGATCAGCCGCAGCGGCGATCCATTTGTCATATCGCTCGTATGTTTTGATTGCCTGCATGTCTGCGTCACCTTTTTACCCCCCCCACTTTGTTCAGGTTATATTTTAACTCAAAAAAAAATACTTTTCAAGGGGGTCCAAAAAACTCTTTACATTGCAAAAGAAGTAAGCTATGATAGGTACAATGTAGTGTATTTTTATGTACATTCATATTCTGAAAAGGACTGCTGGGCGCACGGTTCGGCGCCCGCAAAAGGTTGAGCCTATGATAACCAATGCTATCGAAATCCGCCAATGGAATATTGAACGGATCCGCAATGCCGTTCAGCATCACGAAACCTGTACCAAAGCAGACATCGCAAGAGAAACCGGCTTGAGTATGGCTACCTGTTCCACTGCACTCAAGGAGATGCAGGAAAACGGTGAGATCGTCAAGGTCGATCAGATCGGCATCGGCATCGGTCGTCCTTCCGACCTGTTTGCATACAACCGAGATTTTCTGCACGTTCTCTGCATTGCAATCTACGAGGATGACCACATGATTAATATCGAGTTGTCTGTGGCCGATGCTCTTGGCACTCCCATTCACAGCAAGCATTTCATACGCCATGATCTGCATGTGAACGATATCGAAACATTGGTCAAACAGCACATTGATGATGATGCACTTATCAAGTCTGTCGGCATCGGCATCCCGGGTGTCGTGGTGGACGATGTGATCGAGTTCTGCGATATCAAGCCGCTGGAGAAAGTTAATTTTGCCCAGCTGTTCAGTCAGCAGTATCATGTGGATGTCACCGTCAAGAACGATATGAATATCGTCACCTACTATCTCTATCACAAAGATTCCAACTGCCCTGGTGATTTTGCCGTTATGTATTATCCCGATTACAAGGCGACCGGCTACGTTGGCTGCGGCATTGTGGTCGACGGCCGCATTCTGCGGGGCAACAGTATGTTTTCCGGCGAGTTGTTCCACCTCGCCTCCGCTTACGGCATTTCTTTCGACGAACAAAAGAACATGCTTCTGGAAAGATCTTCCTTCCAAAAGTTGGCGGCGCTACATTTGATGTCGGTCATCTGCACAGTCAACCCCTCCAACGCCGTAATCATGGGCAACCATGTAACGCAGGAAGATATTGATGCCATCCGGCAGCTGTGTCTGGAGCACATCTCCAGCCGTCACCTTCCCGCCCTTGAATTTTCCAACGATATCTATACCCATTACTCCAACGGTCTAATTCGTCAGACGCTGGATTCCCATCTCTTCCCCTTCATGGTATAATCCTTCACTTATTCGGTATGGACATTGGGAGGTCAGCATGTTGAACGTCATCGGAATTGACGCAGGCGGAACCTACACAGACGGCGTGGTCCTCTCTCTGCCAGACGGTCAGGTTCTCTCCAAAAGCAAAACTCCTACAACGCACACTGCACTTTACGAGTGCATCCGCAGCTGCATACAGACCTTCCCACCCCATCTTCTGGAAAATGTCTCTTATGTCTGCCTGTCTACCACCCTCGCCACCAATGCACTGGTGGAAGACCACGGACGCAGCGAAGGGTTAATCCTGATCGGCGGTCAGCCGGAAGGGAAACTCCCCTCCGAACAAATCAGACTGCTGCCGGGCAAGCCAGATATTATGGGTCGGATTCGCGAGCCGCTGAACGAAATGCTGGTCGAGGAAACAGTCGAGTCTATGCGCGGCAAGGTGCAATCTATTGCCGTTTCCGGTTACGCCAGTGTACGCAATCCGCAGCACGAGTTGTTTGTCAAAGACCGGATCCGCCAGCTACTGGGAATTCCCGCTGTCTGTGCCCATGAGCTTACCGGCTCGCTGGGCTTCTACGAGCGAACCATCACCGCCGCGCTGAACGCACGGCTGATCCCCTTGATCTGCGACCTGATTGACGCGGTGGAAAAGTCGATGGAGGAATTCCACATCTCCGCACCACTGATGATCGTCCGGGGTGACGGCACCCTGATGAGCGCACAGCAAGCACGCGAGCGTCCTATTGAGACAGTGCTGTCTGGTCCTGCCGCAAGCATTGCAGGTGGCCTGTATCTTTCTAACGAAAAAGATGCTCTCATTCTTGACATGGGCGGCACAACCACAGATATTGCCAACATCGCCAATCATAAGCCGCGGCTCCGCACCGACGGTGCCAATGTGGGCGGCTGGTTTACACGGGTACGGGCATGCGAAGTGTATACAGTAGGTCTCGGCGGTGACAGCCGGATCAGAGTAAATGCCGAGGGTGTCTTTACCGTCGGTCCGGAGCGAGCCGTCCCTTTCTGCACTGCTGCCAAGCAATTCCCTCCCCTATCCGAAGAATTGTCACGACTGTTCTGTGATCCGGAGCAGCCGTATCGCTACTTCTGGCAGCACGAGGATGAAGCCTGTTTTCTGGCCCGTCCCTTTACCCCCGGCGATGACAAGGAACAGCTGCTTTTAGACGCACTTTCCGATGGTCCCCATACTCTGTATCACCTACGGGAGAAAACAGAGTTGCCCGATCTTTCCACGCGGGTAGACAAGCTGGTGAAGCATGGCTTCCTGACCCGGATCGCCATGACTCCTACCGACCTGCTACATGCCGCCGGAAGCTACTGCGTCTGGGATGAAGATGCTGCCCGCTTACTCGCAGAAATGCGTGCCGCACGCCTCTCCCTTTCTCCTGATGCCTTTTATCAGCGTGCAGCGGCTGCGATCTCTCAAAAGCTTGCCCGCACCTGTCTGGAAGCAGGCCTGTACTTTGATGAGCAGACCCCCGCGGCATTCTCCGATCCAATCTCCCGTTATTTTCTGGATCGCCTTTTTCTGCTCGATGACAGTTCTGTCCTGCAGGCACGTCCCCGTCTCCGCAAGAACGTCGTAGCGATTGGCGCTCCGTCTGCCGCATGGGTCGGCAGTTTGCAGAAAAGTCTCGGGGCCAATGTACTTTTCCCGGTCCACGCCGAAGTTGCCGGTGCCGTGGGTGCCGCCGTTGGCCAAATGCTGGAGCAAGCAGATATTCTGATCCGTCTGGACCCCGTGACGAAAAAATACACTGTCTTCACAGCAGATGTTCGGGAAACGTTTGACTCTATGGACACTGCAACAGAATTTGCCGAGAAGTCAGGCAGAGATTTCGTATCTTCCCGTCTGGCCTTTGGTCCCGCAGAACTGAAAACCGAAATTCGTGACTTTATGACTGACGATCCCCTTGAAAATCGCAAGGTTTTTGTGGAACGGCATGTTCTCGTGACAGGCAGCACCACTTTACTCAAATAGGGTTATTTTTCGTTCAAATAACACAATAATTAAAATAACTTTCGTAATATTTGACCTAAGGAGGTCTTTCTATGGATCAGGCATTAAAGGAACATATCCAAAGCCTTATTCCCACCGATTTTCCGGACGGCCGCACACTACTGCAGGAAGGCGTGGAGTTGGGACATAAAATCCAAGTCCCCCGCACCAAATTTTTAGAAAAACACCAGTGCCGTACATATCTTGAATACAGAAAGAAGCGTCTTGCCGAGGGAAAACAGACCTGGCAGCTCCTTCTTGGGCTTGCCACGCTGGAAGACGAACTGGACGCCATCCGTAAGATCCACGAATTCAGTGAACGCACCGGCATGGAGATCTCCGGTGTGCAGTCTATCCCCTCCCAAATCGTGGGACTCCCTCTCGAATACTGGGATAAATTCCCCAAGCAGACCAGCTATGAAATGCGCTCTCCTGCAGACTGGAAGGCCCACAATGATGCCGCGCCCATTCAGGTCGCATGGCAGGACTTCCATCTGGCATGTCCCGCAGCGCTGCAGACCACCATCAACGCCCTTGAGGCAGGCACTGACCGTCTGGGCTGTGTCTCCACCTTCGTCTGGGATTACACGGGATACTATGATGAAAAGCAGCGTTTTTCCGACATGGTACGCTCTTTAGGTATTCTCTCCACCAAGAAGGATCTGGATATTGACGCTGTCACCTACCCGGAAGACGGCCTGCCCGGCTATTTTCTGGATATTGCCTCCTGGGTAGGCTATATGCTGGTGGAAAACTACATCGTCTCCGACCTCTGCCATGCCAATTTCGGCATCAGCTATGGCGGCCTGCTAACCGCGGTACAGCCCCGCATGGCGTTCGCACTGGCAATGCACCGGCTGCTGTCCACAGAAGACCACCCAGTACTGACCTATTTCAATGGTGGCACCATCGATCAGATCCCCAATGACATCAACTGCAATTTCGGCACCGGTGTGCAGGAAATGCTGATCCAGATCCTGTTCAATCTGAAATACAATACCCCCACGATCATCAGCCCCGTTGCTGTTACCGAGTGCCTGCGCACTCCCTCGCTGGAAGAGTTGCTGGACATTGCCGCTGCCGGCATTCGCGCAGAAACCAAGGCACAGGAATGGCTGCCCCTGATGGATTTCACCGTCATCGAAGAAATGAGCGAGCTGCTCATGGAAAAGGGGCAGAAATTCTTCCACAACGTGCTGGATAGCTTCAAAGAAGCCGGTGTGGATATTGAGGACCCTCTGCAGATGATCATGGTTCTCAAACGATTCAATCCTGTAAAATTCGAGCAAATCTTCCATCCCAGCATAGCTGAAACCGGTTCTTTCAAGCCTTATTGCCCCAGTCAGCTGGGTCGGCAGACCATGGATCTGAAAGAAAACATTGTGTCCGATCTACGCAGCAAACATTGCAATCTCAGCGGAAAGCGGATGATCTGCGCCTCTGCAGATGGACACAGTTACGGGCTCATGCTGATCGACAAGGTATTCTCTGAGCTGGGCGCCTCTGTTGTCAATGGTGGCGTGGACGTGGAGCCCGCCGCACTGCTAGACCTTGCCGATGAAGAAGGCATCACCCACATCTGCATCAGCACTCACTGTGGCCAGTGCCTTGCATACGCGCAGCAGCTCCGGCAGATTGCAGCAGATCGAAATCGTACTTACCACATTGCCATGGGCGGTATGTTTACCGCACTGCTGCCCGGCAATAAGTTACCGGTGGACGTTCGCGAACAAATCATTGAAACCGGCGTTTATGCAGATAATGATATTGAAAAGCAAATTGAATTCCTTTTTCAATAAATTCAACACACAAAAAGTGCGCAGGCAAAAACTTGCCTGCGCACTTTTTGTTCAACTTGTTGATGTTGCAGAGGAGCAATCGTTTGCAGTAAACGTTTGCTTTTTATGACAAAAGCGCCCGGCTTTTTTCGTGCATTTTTATCCTATTTTTGATGTTGACTTTCTTGATTCTTTGTATTATTTTAATTATATAAAATAACTATTAAAATAATTCAAAAATATAGTGCAAGCTACTTATTATTCTGCAGAAATTTTTCTGCAATTATTATTTCATCCACAAGCAATCGATTGCTCTAAAGTTTTCCTCAAATTACAAACAGAATAGGAGTGGGATTTATGCAGTTCATTTTAGTATTGGTGATCTTTGCCGCTGCCCTGGCATTAAGCTTCGCCGCATTTAACTATCTCGGTGTGCGAAAGCTGCCGGAAGGCAGCGAGCGAATGAGTGAGATCGCATCTGCCATTCGCGTAGGTGCTAATGCATTCATTGAATACGAGTATAAAGTGCTGTACTCCGTGATCATTGTCGTGGCCATTCTTCTGGCTATCGTCACCATGTGGCAGGCAGCCATTGCCCTGTTGATCGGCTCCGTAATGTCTGGTTGTGCCGGTTTTGTGGGTATGAAAATCGCCACCTATGCCAATGTCCGTGTTTCTAACACAGCCAACGAAACCAGAGACATCGGTAAAACCGTAAAAGTAGCCTTCAAGGGCGGCTCCGTCATGGGGCTTTGTGTAGGCGGCTTTGCCCTGCTGGGCTTGTTTATCGTCTATCTGATTTTCGGTCTGGGCATGGGACAGCTGTATGAAACGACTGCCAGCTACACCAATTTCCTTGGCCTGAGCTTCATTCCCTTTACCATGACCCTCTCTGGTTATGCACTAGGATGCTCCATTGTGGCCATGTTCAATCGAGTAGGCGGCGGCATCTACACCAAGGCCGCAGACATGGGTGCCGATCTCGTTGGCAAAACAGAAGCCAACATTCCAGAAGATGATCCCCGCAATCCTGCAACCATTGCTGATAATGTGGGTGACAATGTGGGCGATGTAGCCGGCCTGGGTTCCGACCTGCTGGAAAGCTTTGTGGGTGCAATTTCCTCCGGCATCATTCTTGCCTACCATATGTTCCTCCAGTCCACCGCATTGAACACCGGTATGACAGAACAAATTCTGCAGAAGTGCATTCTGTTTCCCCTGATTTTTGCTGCCGCCGGCCTGATCGCCTGCTGCATTGGCATCGCGTCTCTTCTCTTCAAAAAGAACATGTCTACCGACCCTCACAAAGACTTAAATGGCGCTACTTATGTTGCAGCGGGTATGACGATTGTGTTGGGCCTTGCTGTAGCATGGTTCCTGTTCCGCGGCGAAGATACCGCTATTCTCAAGGCAGCTCTCGGCTTCTCACTGGGAAGCCTGTCTCCGTGGATCGCTGCCGCCATCGGTGTGATCTCCGGCGTAGTCATCGGCATAATGGCTGAGTACTATACCTCTGCCGATTATAATCCTACCAAGATTCTGGCCCACGCCTCCACGGAGGGTGCAGCGTTAACCATCACGCAGGGCCTGGCTTTGGGCATGAGGTCCTGCATGGCTCCGTGTATCATTCTGGGTGCCGGTATCATTCTCAGCTATCAGGCCTCCGGTATGTATGGTGTTTCCATGGCCGCTATGGGCATGCTGTCCTTTGTCACCGCGACTGTCTCCGTAGATACCTATGGTCCTATCTCTGACAATGCCGGCGGCATTGCCGAAATGAGTCAGCTGGATCCTGAGGTGCGCAGCATTACCGACACTTTGGACTCCGTTGGCAACACAACCGCTGCCATCGGCAAAGGCTTCGCCATTGGCTCCGGGGCTTTGGCCGCACTGGCGCTGATGATCTCCTACCTGTATTCCTTCAACGAGGCCGGTACGGACCTCATCCTGAATATGATGACCCCCATGATTCTGGCTGGTGCTCTCATCGGCGCCGCACTGCCGTTCCTGTTCTCCGGCATGCTCATTGATGCCGTTGCGAAAGCCGCCCGAAAAATGGTGGACGAAGTCCGACGTCAGTTCCGCGAATACCCTGGCATTCTGGACGGCACGCAAACTCCCGATTACAAGACTTGCATCAGCATTTCTTCCAAAGGTGCTATCGGCGAAATGAAGATTCCCTCTCTTCTGGCCGTTGTAGTTCCTGTGGGTTGCGGATTCCTCTTTGGCCCCGAATTCGTGGGCGGACTGATCATTGGCTCCACACTGGCAGCGATCATGATTGCCATCTTCTGCGGCAATGCAGGCGGAGCATGGGACAACGGCAAAAAATATATCGAAGCCGGTGGCGTGGAAGGTGCCGCTAAGGGCACGCCCGCCCATGCAGCTTCTGTTGTAGGCGACACAGTAGGCGATCCCTTGAAGGATACCGTCGGCCCTTGCTTAGATATTTTCATCAAAATCATGTCCACAGTTTCTCTGGTAGCCGTTCCTGTCTTCGCCCGCGTTAATCTGGTTAGTTTTCTGTTCAGCCTATTCAGCTAATTCTACTTTATAACATTTTCTTCTATTTTCTTTATTCTCCCTTCCTTGTAAGTCTTCGCATCTTACTGATGTGTGCGGGCTGGGCTCCCACACAAAGAACGAAAACGCTTGTTCACGGGTACACCTTTCTTCCTGTTACCCTCTTTCTCCTACCAAGTATTTGCTTCAAGCCTCACACCCGCAGAGCATGAATCGCCCCCTTTCGTTTCCCACCCATGATAACTCCTATTTTGGGAGGTTTTCGGATGGTGCCTATGGCACCATCCTTTCTTCGCCTGAATTCGTTTTGGTCACCCTCTCTGTCCAGGTAATCGTGCAAGGCAGCAGCAGATACGAGGATCCCACCACAGTTTGCCTGTTCTTTATAGTAAAATTAAATGTAGAAATACTGAACAAGGCTTTATCGGTAAACTTGGACTCCAGAAGAATCCGTAGAATTTCTCCATAAACACTATTATGTTCGAAGACGCTTCAACAGTTTTACTAAGCGTTGATATAAGCGAAGAAATATGATAGTGTAAAAATAAGATCAACAAAATTTTGTGAGGTGTTACTATGCATTTTGATATAAATAAATTGCAATGGATAAGAGAACCTGCAGATTGTTCAATATCTGATGACAAAATCGAAATTGTTACAAACCCGCGCACAGATTTGTGGCAAAGAACATATTATCATTTCAGAAATGACACCGCACCTGTCTTGCAAATGGAAACCTATGAGAAATTTTTTCTTTCACAGTGAAGACAGCCTTTGAAAGCAAGCACAGATTTGACCAGTGCGGAATTGTAATGTATCTTGATAGCGAAAACTGGATCAAAGGTTCTATTGAATATGAAAACGACAGATTTCAACACCTCGGTAGTGTTGTGACAAATAACGGTTATTCCGACTGGGCAACAACTGAAATTGACGCAAACATAAAATCGATGTGGTACAGATTCAGTCGTCGCGAAGATGATTATTGCATTGAATGTTCAGAAGACGGCGCCACATTCAAGCAGATGCGGATATGTCACATGTGGAACGGCGGCAATACAATTCGCTTTGGTATTTACGCATGCAGCCCTGAAGATTCATCATTTAAGGCAACATTGGTACCGTCAAGAGTTATGCGCAAATTTAGTTTGCAGACTCCGGCCGAATGAGGTCAGCCGGCAATAGAGACATCCTCAACAGCCGCCTCTAAATGCTTCATATTCATGTACTTCTTGTTGCCCCACTGGGTACCAGCTACGTGACGCAGCCGGGCGCAAACCAGCATCAAAGCAGAGTTACCATCCGGGAAAGTGCCCACCACACGAGTACGGCGGCGGATCTCCCGGTTAAGTCG
>JAFYQM010000021.1 GCA_017547085.1 Oscillibacter sp. | reverse complement strand
GGAACCAGACTATCTATTCCTACGATTTCTATCGCGTCTCGATCCATCTTTCCGCGTTCCAGCATTTTCATCACCCTATTCCATTTTACTCCATAAATACGAAAAAGTCTGCATTTAGCAGACTTTTTCGACAGGCTGAGGCGATCACCTATTGGTGATCGCCTTTAAGTGTTTTAATATTATTCTTTTGGCACTTAGAGGAAGCAAAGTGATCTAAGAAATAAGGAGTATAGTGTACTTCTAAAATATATGCACTTTTTTTAAAATAAACGCGCGGATTTATATAAATGGGACAGTCAAGTGCGCGAACGCCTTGTAACGTACAAAAAAATATGTAGAATTGCCTCAAGAAGTTTCATTGCTCACTCTTGAACTTTTTGAATACTGGGACGTACAAAGAGAGCTCCTGTGTGGCAATTGAAACGACTGTTCAACAAACAAAAAAGAAAGGAAGAACTAAGATGAAAAAACTGATCGCTGTATTTCTGTCCCTGGTAATGGTTCTGTCTCTGGTCGCCTGCGGCGGCGAGAAGGAAAAGGAAGAGGAGAAGACTCCCGTGGAATCCGAGAAGGTCGAAGAACCCGTCGATACCGGTCTCGACTTGGGAGTCGATACCATCAAGATCGGATATGTCGGTGCGATGACCGGTCCCTCTGCTGGTATGGGTATGTGTGGCGAGCACGGTACTATCATGGCTATTGAAGAGATCAATGCTGCTGGCGGCGTTGGCGGCGTCCAGTTGGAGTATGTGAGCCGCGATGACGAGGCCGATCCTACCAAGAGCTTCACCTATGTTGAGGAACTGATTTATAAAGAAGGAATCAACATGCTGATTGGTGCTCCCAACTCCGCATGTTCCGCCGCTTCTCAGGAAACCATCTCTGAAAACGGCATCATCAACTTCCTCTGCACCGCTACTTCTGCTTCTATCGTGAATCCCGAACTGTATCCCTACACCTTCCGGCTGACCTCCACCAACGACATTCAGGCAGAGAGCTTGGTCATGATGGCTGCTGAGGGTGACTATGAAAAGATCGTTGTAATTGGTGATACTACTGCTCTGGGTATTGATGGTTTCGCCGCAACCGAAAAGTACGCAAAGCAGTATGGTGTGGAGATCGCCGAGTACATCAGCTATACCGCGGATGATGCGGACCTGTCTGCCGTTGCAAACAGCATTAAGAACGCTGGTGCTGACTTTGTTATCGCTTGGGCTCTGGGTACAGACGCTGCTAAGATCATCCGCGTTCTGGACCGTATTGACTATATGGAAGGCAAGTGCGAAATCGTTGGTTATACGGGCCTGAACAATGCAGCATTCATTGAGCTGGTTGCTGACATCGAGACTGATAACGTGAGATATCTGGCTTGCACTCCTTGGGCAATTCCTGCAGGCGGAGAAAAGCTGGGTGAAAAGACTCAGGCTACTTATGAAAAGTTCAACGACAGATGGGGCGTCTGGAAGAAGGACGGTTCTGGCCGTGTCTCTTACTTCGACGATTCTTCCCGTGCTTATGAGGCTGTTTATCTGTACTGCGAGATGATTGAAAAGACCGGTACTTTGGATCCCGATGCTATTAAGGAAGCTTTGGAAACTTATGGTTCTGAATATCAGGTCAAAGCCTATGAGTGGGAGGGCGGTTACTCCTTCTCCGCTGATGATCATGAAGCATACAGTGCTGCTATGATGTGCAAGAGCTCTCTGGAAGACCGACTGGAGAATGAGTATGTGAATGCTGACTTCCCCTGGATGGTCGAGTAAGATTTTTACCACAAAAATTTAATTTTCCTGACGCAATGTAACGAATGGGGATACGTTTTGCGTGTCCCCATTTGTTATTGGGCTCTAATGAAAAGGAGGCGTGTGTTCGACATGCTACAAACATTGGCATTTGGCTTGTCCATCGGTGCGATCTATGCGCTGATGGCGTTGGCTATCGGTATGATTTATTCAACCACGCGGATTTTGAATTTCTGTCATGCGTCTATCATTATGGTGGGTGCCATGACTGCATATTGGTGTATTGGTGTTTATCATCTTCCGTATTGGGTAGGCGTACTGGCTGCGATTATCGTAAATACCATTATTAATTTCATTATTTATTATACTTGCCTGAAGGGTTTGGGAGATCTGCTTTCTAATGTAAACTGGATCATCACGCTGTTTGGCATGAGTGTAGTGTTAAATAATGTAGCGCGCATGGTATTCGGTGCAAACCAGAATCCCTTTCCCTATCTGTTCAATGGCGCATCCATTACGGTCGGAGATGCCACGGTTCTCTGGCATGAGATATTTACAATCGTTTTTGCGGTTGTTATTGGTGTAACATATCAGCAAATTTGTCAGAAAACTAAGTTCGGTCGGGCGTTGCGTGCGGTTTCCTTTAAACCCCAGACTGCAAAGCTGATGGGTATCAGCAGTAACTTAATCATTCAGCTCTGCTTTATGCTGGCGGCAGTTGTTGCGGCCATCGGCGGTGTTTTGATCGCACCGACCACATTTGCCAGTTTCTCCATGACCACTACCATTGGCCTGAAGGGTTATGCCGCAGCGCTGATCGGCGGTCTGGGTGACACCAAGGGCGCCTTCGTCGGCGGATTCCTGTTGGGTTTGATTGAGTGTATCATTACCCTGTTTATCCCTGCGGGACTAAAAGATGCAGTCAGCTTCGTTTTGATGATTTTAGTCATTATTTTCTTACCAGGAGGTGTGCTCAGTGCAAAAATCTTCACGCACGGCAGAAGCGCTACAGAAAAAGTATAAGGTAGGGCTGTATGCAATTTGGGGGATTGTTCTGGCATTTTTCCTGACAGCCCCTATGTTTATCGGTAAATACTATGTGGGTTTTGTGACCTTGATGTTCCTCTACTGCATCCTTGCTATCGGGTATAATATCGCATCCGGCTTTTGCGGTGTGACCACTTTTGCAACTGGTGCCCTCTATGCCTGCGGTGCCTATGTGTCCGGCATTCTGATTACCACTTACAATGTTCCGTTTCTGGCGGCGGCTTTGATTGCGACCCTTGCAGCCGGTTTGCTGAGCTTTGTGATTTCCCTGTCTGCGTACAAGGTGTCCGGTACATATCTGACGCTGGTCAGCTATGGCCTGTTGGAGATTGTGACCCGTATCATCGTTGAGGGTTATGCGATTACCGGTGGATCCTCTGGCTTCCATGTGGCTAAATGGCAGATTTTCGGACTTACGATTTCCCGTAATGCAAAATACTACATTATTCTGGCAGTGATGCTGGGTTGCTTTATCCTGCAGAGTAATATCCGTAAGAGCCAGTGGGGGCGTGATTTCCTGACGCTGAAGGATGACGGCATTGCCGCTTCCATGCTGGGCATCAATGTTTCCAAAACCAGAACCATCGGTTTCCTGATCAGTGCACTGATGGCAGGTGTGGCAGGTGCGCTGTATGCCAGTTACGCTAATTTTATTGCACCGGAGTCCTTCAACTTTAACTGCTCTGTCATGATTCTGCTGATGGTCATTACCGGCGGTTCCGGTACGCTGTCCGGCCCGATTCTGGGTGCGGCCATCATTCATTTCCTGCCCCAGTTGTTCAACGACAACGCCGATTTGAAGCAGTTGATTTACGGTGCCATGCTGATTATCCTGGTGCAGGTGATGCCCAAGGGTATCATTGGCTATGTCAAGGCTAGATTTGCTGAACTGGAATATAACCTGATCGGCGAAAAAATGAGCGGGGACAAAGAAATTGATTTTGCCAAATACGGCAATCACGATCAGGATGGTCCGGAGGATATTCTGGTGGTGGAAGGCCTCACAAGGCAGTATGGCGGACTGACTGCAGTAGGCGATTTGTCTTTTAAGGTGAAAAAGGGCTCCATTCATGCTCTGATCGGTCCTAACGGTGCCGGAAAGACGACCACCGTGAACAACATGACGGGTATCGATATGCCCACGTCCGGTAAGGTTTACTTGAACGGTACGCTAATCACCGGCAAGAAGTCTCATGAAATTGCACATTTGGGTATTTCTCGTACCTATCAGCATGTCCGTCTGATCAAGTCGCTGTCTGTGCTGGACAACGTGGTGATGGGTACCCGTCTGGCCCGAAGCTACGGCTTGTTTGACGCAATTTTCCACAGTAAGAAGCTGAAGAAAATTGACCGTGAGAATTACATGGAGGCACAGGAGTGCTTGGAACTGATCGGTCTGGGTGATAAGGCAAATGAAATGCCCCAGAACCTGTCCTCAGGCCAGCAGAAATTGTTGGAGATTTGCCGTGCGTTGGTGGTAAAGCCCAAACTTCTGATTTTGGACGAGCCTTGCGCAGGACTGACGGAATCCGAGACGGAGCAGTTCTCCGTCATCATGAAAAAGATTAAGGAGACTGGTATTTCGATCCTCTTTATTGAGCATCATATGAGCATCGTGATGGGTGTTTCCGACATGATTACGGTTATCGACCACGGCGTAAAGATCGCCGAAGGTGTTCCCAAGGATATCGCAGAGAACCCCGTTGTTCGTAAGGCATATCTGGGTGAAAGGAGCGTGTAACAAATGGCAAGACTGTTGGAAGTTCAGGATATGCGCTTCGCCTATGGAAAGACAGAGGTTATCCACGGAATCTCCTTTTATATTGAAGAGGGAGAGATCGTCACTTTGATCGGTGCCAACGGCGCAGGTAAGAGTACTACCCTTAATGCTCTTTCGGGACTACAGCGCATTGCATCCGGTTCCATTCTCTATCAGGGACATGATATCAGCAAAGAGTCTCCCCAAAGCTTGGTAAAAAAGGGTATCCGCCTCGTTCCCGAGGGCAGACAGATTTTCCCTGCCCACACCGTAGAGGAGAACCTGCTGTTGGGGGCCTATACGGAAAAGAGCAAGGACGCAATTCGAGACAGAATGGAGTCCATGTTCAATCAGTTTCCCAGATTGCGTGAAAGAAGAAAGCAGTTCGGCGGGACCCTTTCCGGTGGCGAACAGCAGATGCTGGCAATTGCCCGCGCGCTGATGACGGAACCTACACTACTGATGCTGGATGAGCCTTCTCTGGGACTGGCACCCATTATCGTGGACGAGGTTATGCAGCTATTGGCATCTTTCAAGGGAACCGGCTTGACCGTCCTTTTGGTGGAACAGATGGCAAATCAGGCACTTGAAATCTCTGACAGAGCTTATGTCCTTGAGACGGGCAACATGGTCATGGACGGTACCAGTGCCGAGGTGGCAGGTGATCCCAGAGTCATTGAGGCGTATTTGGGCAACGTGTAAAAGATAGACACCTATTTTTCTGGAATAAAGAGCGAGTATCATGAGTCAATCAATAATACTTTATACTGCGAATAATTTTAGATACGATGATGTTTCGATTCAATATATGAAGATTCATCGCCATGAAGATATCTATCAAATTTATTATAGCTTGACTGGAACAACGCAGTATAAATTCAATGGACAAAAGGCATCACTTTCTAAAGGACAATACGTTATTATCAATCCGGGAGCAGATCACGGATTGATAAAATGCATATCGAAGAGTGACATTTTGGACATTAAATTTGCAATTTTAGATGATGGTCTAAGGCACGATATCAATGATGTGTGTCTCAAAGTAAGCGCTGCACCACGCTCTCTAATAGAGATATTTGAATTGATACGAACCAGCAATGAGTCCGGAAGCTTCTATAGCAGGAAACAGCGGTCTCTATATTTGGAAGCGTTATTGTATGAAGTCTTGGAAATTAAAACAAGAAAAGATCACAATCCACTTCTGAGGGTTGAAGAGTATAGCCTGTGTACGAGAAGGGTTGCATCCTTGTTGGATGGTTTAGTGGTAGCACCACAATTTGAATATTCTCTCGAAACAATTGCCAATATGTTGGGTTATAATGCGCGATATATGGCAAGGAAGTTCAGAAAAGAAACCGGTTTTAGCGTGGCGCAGTATCTGACGATTCACCGGATTGAAAAAGCAAAAGAATTTCTGCAAAACACAGATATGCCAATCAACCAAATTGCGGATTTGTTGGCATTCAACAGCGCGGTTGCTTTTTCCAATAAATTTAAATTGCTTACCGGCTTATCACCTCTTCAGTATCGTGAGGCAGCGATTCATGAAAGTACGCTTATCAGCTACAGTAGTCACAAATATAAAGGCGGTATATAAAACGGTATAACTAATAGGCCTATTGTTAAGTAGCACATAGAATTGCAGGAGGTAATACCATGATAAACATACTTGCAGGAGTTCGGGTTCTCGATCTGAGCAGATATATTTCCGGCCCGTCCTGTTGCCGTATTCTAGCAGATATGGGTGCTGAGGTTATCAAAGTCGAAAAAGCCGGCCACGGGGATGAAGGCCGCCACTGCGGCCCCTTCTCCAATGGAAGCAGTCTGTACTTTTCGGCATACAACCGGAATAAAAAGAGCATTACTATTGATTTCCGCAGTGAAAAGGGGCAAAAGGTTCTACGGAAGCTGATTGAAAAGTGCGATATTATCGTAGAAAATTTCAAGGCCGGCACCATGGCTGCCATGGGTTTGAGTTTCGATGAGATTCAAAAAATTAATCCCCGTGCAATTCTGGTGTCTATCACCGGATTTGGTCAGTTTGGACCGGACTCCAAACGCCCTGCTTATGACGGAATTATTTCTTATAGAGCTCATTTATATGCAAAGCTTGAGGACGGCAGCTATTGTGAAGGTCCTGCGTTGATGTCTGATACTATCGCAGGCATGAATGCAGCCCATGCCGCAGTTTTGGCTCTGTACGATCGGAGTAAAACAGGAAAGGGACAGTGGCTGGATTGTTGTATGCTCACATCTTCTGTCGGATCATGGCCGATTGGTTTGGCGGATTATGCCATGAACGGGGATAAAGGTGAAGTGATTGATGCGCCGAATGGCATTTATCATGCAGCGGACGGAGATGTGATTATTATTTCCGGCCCCCAGCCCATGTTTATGCGGCTGAGAGAGATTATCCCAGACCCTGTGATTCAGGATGAACAGTATATCAATGTGAAAAATCGCATCCGGGACGAAGGACTGCTAAAAGAGAGAATTGCGCAATGGGCCAAAACGAAGGGCTGGGAAGAACTTGTCCAGATTTTGTCCGATGCAACGATTACGGCAGGAAAGGTTTGTACCTGGCAGGATGTGTTGGATGATAGGCAGCTTGCCTATCGCGAAGACTTGATTCAGCTTCCCGTTAAGAACTGCGGTACGGTTCCCTATGCCAAGTTCCCGGTTACATTCTCTGCTCACGAATACATTACGGACACTGCTGCCCCAGAGTTGGGTGCAGATAATGTTTCCGTGTTGACAAATCTCCTTGGTATGACTCCAGAGGAAGCAGTAGAGTATACATGCTAAATGTCAATATATGAAAGGAATAGATTGCCATGAGAGAAGTTGTATTTGTAGATGGCGCCCGTACTGCCTTCGGTAGACGTGGGGGCTCCTTAAAAACCTTTTTGCCGGTGGATT
The DNA here is from genome assembly GCA_017547085.1 of Oscillibacter sp. Taxonomy (GTDB): domain Bacteria; phylum Bacillota; class Clostridia; order Oscillospirales; family Oscillospiraceae; genus Oscillibacter. The sequence continues at coordinate 97,928 of JAFYQM010000021.1, read as the reverse complement.
TGGGTGGACTGACCATCAAGGGACTGTTGGAAAAAACCGGCGTGTTGGAGCGCACCAAGGTAGATAGCCTGATTTGCGGCGGTGCTTTTGGTTCTGTAAATACTTGGGCTCCCGCTCGTTATACGGCTTTGATTGCTGGGCTGCCCTATGAAACCTCCGCTTCTTTTGTAGAGATGCAGTGCGGCAGTGCCATCGACTCCATTAACCACGCGGCTTGGAAGATCCTGGCTGGTGCTGCTGATGTGGTAATCGCCGGTGGTATGGAGTCCCACAGCCAGTTCTTTGCCAAGTTCTCTTGCAGCTCTGAACCTTATAAGAGCATCGCGCCTGCCGCTGTGCCGCAGAGCCTATCCCCGCTCCCTGAGCAGGATATCTCTATGCTGCAGGTCAGTGATGGTATGGCCCGCAAGTGGGGTATTTCCCGTGAAGAGTGCGATGAATTTGCCCTGCAGTCCCAGATGCGCGCTTTCGCAGCTCAGAGCAAAGGCTACTTCAAGGAAGAAATTGTTCCCGTGACCATCAAGGGCGGTAAAAACAAGCCTGATATTATTTTTGATACCGACGAGCATCTTCGCCCTGAAACCACTCTGGAGGGCCTTGCAAAGCTAAAAGCTGTGCTGGGGCCCGACGGTTTCACCACTGCCGGAAATGCGTCCGGAACCAACGATGGTGCAGCCTTCGTGTTGATGATGACGGCGGAAAAGGCTAAGGCAATGGGCTATGAGCCCATTGCCCGTTGGGTCTGTGGTGCAGACTATGGTGTGGAGCCGCGCTATATGGGTATTGGCCCTGCGTTTTCCAATATGCTGGCACTGAAGCGCGCCGGCTTGACAGTCAAGGATATGGACGTCATTGAGTGCAACGAGGCATTTGCGGCGCAGAACCTCTCCGTAATCAAAGAACTGGAAGATCAAACCGGTTGCAAGATCGACCGTAGCAAATGGAATCCCAATGGCGGCGCCATCGCTTTCGGTCATCCCAACGGCGCATCCGGTGGCAGAATTGCAATTTTTGCCATGAAAGAACTGGAACGTACCGGTGGCCGATACGGTCTATTTGGCTCCTGCTGCGGCGGTGGCCATGGTGTTTCCGCGCTGATTGAAAATCTGCGCAGATAAAACAGGGAGGAATACATAACAATGAAAAGTTTTGAAGGTAAAGTTGTTGTTGTAACCGGTGCTGCTCAGGGAATCGGCTATGCCATTGCTGAAAAGTTTGTTCAGGAAAGAGCTTCTAAATTGGCAATCTTGGACTGGAATGAAGAAGCAATTAAGGCTGCGGGTGAGAAGTTGCAGGACATAAGCGCAGACACGGATGTTTTGGCCCTTCGGTGCGATATTTCCAGTGAGGAAATGGTCAATGCCGTGTTTGCTGAGATTGCAGAAAAACTGGGGACTGTAGATGTGCTGGTGAATAATGCCGGTATCACCCGCGACATCATGTTCCACAAGATGACCAGTAAGCAGTGGGATGATGTGTTGAAAGTCAATTTGTACGGCACATTCAACTGCTGCAAAGCGGTTATGCAGGGGATGCGGGATCAGAGCTATGGTCGCATTGTCAATCTGTCCTCTGTAGTTGCTTATGGCAATGCAGGACAGGCTAACTACGCTGCAACTAAGGGCGCTATCATTAGCCTCACAAAGACCTTGGCCAAGGAAGGCGGCAGAAAGGGCATTACTGTGAATGCAGTCGCCCCCCACTGCATTGATACGCCCATGATGCACAGTGTTCCTGCAGATTTTAAGCAGAATCTGATTAGTAATCATGTAATGCAACGCATGGGCAAGCCGGAAGAGGTGGCGGCATTGGTAGTATTTCTGGCCAATGAGGAAGCCAGCTATGTGTCTGGTACCTGCATCGATTGTACCGGTGGCGATGTGACTTAACAGTAGAAAATTCATTCATTATTTCGAAGGCATCGCTGATGTGCTTGGCGTCTGCCGCGTTTATCAGCGATGCCTTAATTATGCTTAGGAGGATCAGCTATGAAAGCTATTGTTAAATTTGCACTTGGCGAAGACGGTATGGGACTGTTGGACGTTCCGGAACCGATTCCTCACGAAGGAGAACTGAAGGTAAAAGTTCTTGCTGCCGGCATTTGTGGCGGTGATGTTCATTGCATGAAGGACGAGCGTTTGGCAATTATGCCGGTGACCTTGGGACATGAGTTTGTGGGTCAGATCGTAGAAACCTGCGGCGATGTAGGAGATTTCAAAGTCGGTGACTGGGTTGTGACCCTGCCTGCATGTTACAGTTGCGGCGAATGTGATTTTTGTAAAGCCGGTATGGTGACTCTTTGTGCCGAGCGCAAGTCCATTGGATCGTACGTCGATGGCGCAATGGCTGAGTATGTGGTTGTTCCGGCAAAATATAGCTTCAAAGTTCCTGACGAAGTAGAGGACAAGATCCCCTATGCGCTTTCGGAGCCTTTTATTGTGGGTGTTCATGGTGCATACGAACGCGTTCGTGTTAATCCCGGCGATGTTGTTGTAGTTAGCGGCCCCGGACAGATTGGCCTGTTGGCGATGCAGGCATTCAAAACCCGGGGAGCATATGTAATTGTCTCCGGTCTGAAGGCGGATGCAGACCGACTGAATCTGGCGTTACAGCTGGGCGCAGACGCAGTTGCAGACAGTATGGAGAAGCTGAAAGAAGAGATTAGGATGGTTAATCCGGCAGGCGCGGACATTGTCGTAGAGGCAGCCAGCCACCCCAGCTCTCTGCGGGATTGTTTGGAAGTCGTAAAAGTGCGGGGCCAACTGCTGTATTTGGGATACTTTGGTGGCCGTGACGTTACTTTCCGGTTTGATACAATTCATGAAAAGGAACTGGATATCTACGGGTCCAACTCCACGACGATGGCTTCCTGGGAGATCGGCATGAAGCTAATCAATGAGAGAAAAGTCGATTTGGCACCGCTGGTAAGCATGAAACTACCCTTGTCTGACTGGAAACGCGGCTTTGAGGCGGTCATCAATAAAGAAGCATATAAAGTTGTTTTTTGCCCTGATATGGATGAGTAACCGGGTTATCGTAGCACCATATTAATTAGAAGGAGAATGAAAAATGATGATTGATGGTAAAAAATTTGCCTCTATGTGTGATATTGGAACATTCCATGCGCTGTCAACAAAGGCAGAGGTTGATAACAGTATCAGGATTGCAAAGCAGTACAATGTTTGCTCCATCTATACGCCTAAATGCTTTTGCAAATATGCGGCAGATGAACTGAGAGGCAGCGGAATCAATCTGGAGTTTTCCATCTGCGCATCTACGGGACATGATGACATTGAACATAAAGTTTATGGTGCCAAGCGCTATGTGGAACTGGGCCTCACAGAGGTAGAGACCTATTTAAACCTGAGCTTCTTCAAGTCCAAGATGTACAAAGAGGCATACGAGGATATTCTGGCTGTTCGAAAGGCAATCCCTGAAGACATGGTTTTGAAGTGCATTATCCAGACTCCGGTTCTCACGGATGAAGAGTTGAGAATTGCATCTCAGATGTGTGTAGATGCCGGTGTGAACTTTGTTAAGACCGGCAATGCCACGATGGGATTGACCACTACGCACGCGGTAGAGATTATTGCAAACACCATTCAGGATAAGGCACAAATCAAAGCGACATGTCCGTTTGTTAATGTCCAGACGATATATGATTTCGTGGATCTCGGTGTAACACGGTTTGGAATTAGCGTTGGAGAGTTTCTTGAATATTACAATATTATCGAGAACAATTTCCGTGAAGGCCGTCAGAACTAATTTGTACAATTTGTAAGGTTCGCCTTCCTCCGTTGGGGGCCTCGGTTTTTATCTTCTGCCGAAGGCCCTCTTTCTTTACTTAACGTCCCAGATGCAATCCCCACCCTTGTTTTGCCGTTGTTATTTTGGGAGCAATCAGTTACGAAAAGACAGAATTTTCTTTAAGATAACGTAAAAAACACATATATGCTAAAAGTATGTCAAATCCATATGGCAAAAGGAATGAATAAAGATGAACTACTTACAGTGGCTGACCAGCCAGACGCCTACCAAGTTCTGGCACGACTCCGCTATTCCCAGCGAAATTGACGCCGCCATCGAAAATGGCGCTCTGGGCGTTACCACCAACCCCGTTCTGACCTATAAGACCCTGCAGGCTGTGCCTGAATTCTGGCAGCCTCAGGTGGACCAGATCCCCAAGGAACTGACTCAGGCCGAGCACGCTGAAGCTCTGCTGCAGATGGTTGCGGTCTATGCCGCCAACAAGTTCCGCAAGGTGTTTGAGGAAACCAACGGCCAGCATGGTTATGCACTGGGCCAGTTGGATCCCTCCATCTGCATGGACAGTGAGAAGATGCTCGCACAGGGCCTGCGCTATGCGTCCTGGGCCGAGAACATCTCCGTGAAGACCCCCTCCATCATGTCCGCTCTGCCTCTGGTGGAAGAATTGGCTTCCCGCGGTATCGCCGTCTGCACCACCCTGAACTTCTCCGTGTCTCAGGCTATGGCAGTGGGCGAAGCCTATATGCGCGGCCGTGCCAAGGCCATCGCTGCCGGTATCCAGCCCAAGCCCATTTTCGTGGTGCAGCAGGGCGGCCGACTGGATGAGTACCTGCTGGAGGTCAACACCGACAACCGTCTGGGCGTGGACCCCGAAGCCATCAAGAATGCAGGTAACGCCATCTGCAAGAAGGTTTACAAGCTGTTCAAGGAGCGCGGCATTCCCGCTGTGGTCATGCCCGCAGGCCTGCGCGGTGTCCACCACCTGACCTCCATGGCCGGTGCCGACATGACTTTCTCTCTGCAGGCTCGCGTGCAGCAGATGACCATCGAGGCCGATCCCGAGCGTGTGCTGCACATTGATGACGAGATTCCCGCAAGTGTCATCAAGGAACTCTACAAGATCCCTGAGTTTATCCACGCCTATGAAGAAGGCGCGCTGAAGCCCGAGGAGTTCATCAACTTCGGTGTGACCCAGAAGACCATGTCCCAGTTCCTGTGGACCGGCTGGGTGCCTCTGGAAAACTATCAAAAGGCTCCCATGGGTGCCCGTTGGTTCTAAGCAACATATTTTTATCAAGGAGATATTTGGATGGAAATTATTGCCCGTAAGAACATTGAAGAGACCTTGCTTCCCGGCAGATTCATGCAAAAAGTCGTTGGCCCCCAGAAGGATGGCTACCTCTCCGAAAGTAAGATCTTCAATATCGGCTATTGCCGCTATTGTGCGGAAGCCGGCCCCATGGCTCCTCATATGCACGCCGAAGAAACCGTGCAGATCCTCTCTTCTGACCGCGCATGGGTCCGTTTCGGCCCCACTGAGCATGATCTGCCCAATAAGATCATGTTGGAAAAGGACATGACCCTACATATCCCTGAAGCTGAGTGGCATGTGTTCGAGTATGAAGAGGGCGGCTCTCTGGAAATCCTGTTCATCTATGGCAGCAAGGTTGCGCTGTAAGTCTTTATGTTCCCCTGATGACGTGCTTCTGTGGTATTGATAGGGGACTTGATGAAGCAAATGGTTATCGTTACCCAATTAGCTTTAAATTAATTAACTTTAACGTTTACACGAGTTATCCATTCATTATCACGTCCCGTGATAACTAAACAAAAACGCCTCATGGCTAAGCTTTGCTTGCCATGAGGCGCTTTTGTTTGTGTTGCCGAGGATCGGCATGAGAAATAAAGTTTGCGAAATTCCTGAGATTGTGAGAGTGGCTTTTGAGTAAGCGATACTGGCTATTTTAGGGGTGACTAAGTTTTTTCAGTAGGAGTATGAGACAATAATTTGAGTTCTAAAAGTGGAATGGAATCAGCCATAGTGAGAGAAAAAACGGAATTTCCACTATTTATTTGGTGATTATAGAATTTTCGCGCAAAGATAAACGCCAATTAAGACAGGGTTACCGCTGTATTTGCAAAAGTATCCTGTTTTGGGGATACTGGTCTGTCAAATACTTGTGGTGATAGATTGTGAATTTGTGATGGTGTTCAGAAAAAATATGTGTTATAATATTTCCAATTCTGGCTTGGAGAGGGGGCGGAAACCGGCTCATGAAGCGACTTATAAAACCGGCAGCATGGATCATGATGCTGCTTCTGCTCTTTGATGGCATCTCCCCGGTTGCGTATGCAGCAGGCGCTGATATTTCGGCATCGTCCAAAACAGCTTTCAATATGGGAATCGCATACGGCATTACCTCCGCGGCGGCCTTGCTGCTTGCGATCGGTTACTGGAGTTTGGTTAAGAAGAAAAACACATGGCTCCAGCTGTTGTTTGTATCGGTTGTTATCGTTAATAGCGGTTACTTTGCACTGGCAATCTCAAAAACGCTGGCCGAGGCACTTTTGGCCAACCGCATCTCTTATTTGGGTTCCGTCTTTTTGCCCCTTTGCATGCTCATGACCATTATGGATGTATGCAGGGTAAACTATGCGAAAAAGGTCCCTGCGGTGTTGCTCTGTGTCAGCGTCGCAGTGTTCCTGCTGGCAGCCAGCCCCGGTTATCTGGATTGCTATTACAGCGATGTGTCGCTGGTATTCATCAACGGTATGGCAAAGCTGGAAAAGGTCTACGGTCCTTTACATAGTGTCTACCTAATTTACCTTCTGTCCTATATGGGACTGATGGCAGGCACCATTCTGACCTCGCGGGTAAAGCGAAAGACCGTTTCCCAGAAGCACGCGATCCTGCTGATGGTGGTTGCTTTTCTGAACATCGCTATCTGGGGCGTGGAGCAGTTGATCTATACGGAGTTTGAACTGCTGTCTGTTTCCTATATCGTCAGCGAGCTGCTGCTGCTATTGCTTTACGGTATGATGCAGGACTACGGTATTTTGTCGGATAACGAGGAAAAGTCTGTACATGTATCCGGTTCTGCTGCTCCTGCAGAGGAATCCCCAATCCCGGCGCTTGCGGTGACTGCCGAGGTCAGCACAGATGCGGACGAGGACGTCCATTCTGTTTTAGACGACGAACGGATACTGTATCTTGCGGAGACGTGGAAACAAGAGTATGCCTTGACCAACCGCGAAGCGCAGGTACTGATCGCACTGCTGCAAAACAAACGCCGCAAAGAGATCGCTCTCGATATGAATGTCACAGAGCATACTGTTAAGAAACACACGGGTAATATTTTTTCGAAATTGGAAGTTACCAGCCGCACAGAGCTTTTTGTGCTGGCGGACCAAGAGTAATCCTTCAAGAACCGGCTTCGGCCGGTTCTTTTTTTGTTTTCATAGGTATGCTGACAGGGATGGTAGACCTTTTTTGCAAAAGGTAGCCCTGTTTTGCTGGGGAGGGTTACTGCGCTTAACAGCGGCATATGCCATAATATAAGTGGATTTTTATCGTTGCATCAAATCAGCTTGTTGGGAGGGTGTTTATGAAGCAAAAAGAACTTGCCACTTTTACTGTTCAAATATTTTCCGCAGATAACGCCACCTGGCAGGGTGAAGTGGAGTCTGACGGCGAAGTATTTGCCTTTCAGAGCGAAATGCAGCTGCTGAAATGGCTTTGCGAAAAGCATCCGCAGCTGATGCCGAATATCAAACACAAAACTATAGAGGTCAAGGAGGAACTGCAATGAGAACGAATTTCAAGAAGGCGGTAAGCCTGCTGCTCGCATTTGTGATGGTGCTGAGCATGCTGCCGACAGCAGCACTGGCTACTGAGGAAGAGAACGAGCTTCCCATCCCGGTGACAACAGAGGGAAAGACATACAGTTTGTTCACTGCGGAAAATCTGGAGGATCAGCACGGAACTACTTTCCTCTATGTAGTGAAACGTGGTGACAGATATTACACACCGGCCCATCCTGGCGTTACGGGATATGCTGTGTACGATACTATCGCTGCGGTGGATATCACCGAATACTGGGACGAGGAGACGAACACTTTCGCCGGGATTCCTGACAGCGCCAATGTCGGCGTTATGCAGTATCAAGTATACCCGTTCCCTGGTGAGTACGGCGGAACGGGCCTCTTCCTGAACGGAAATATTATGTTCAAAGTGATGGTTCCGTTCGAGGATAGCGGGGAAACATGGTTTGACGGCGGCATTCAGTATTACGAGCGCCACGAAACTTACAGCTATTCCCGCGCTTTGTGGGAAGCCACCGGCGGCGGCAGCGGATATTTCTACGATTCTTATTATGACTGGAGCAATGATGGCGAAGTGCATGGCGCACTGGCACTGAATAGCAGCAACCGTTTCGCCATGCGCAACATTACAGAGGAGGTCCTTGCGGAACAAACGGTCAATGTAAGCGGCTATCTCTACGCTGCCCCCTGCGACCACGCCGCTCCGGGACATTCGGCCTATGTTGCGCCTACCTGCATGGATAAGGGCTGCAAAGAGTACTGGTACTGCGTCTATTGTAATACTTATTTCAAGGATGAGGCCTGTGCGAATGCATACAACTGCAAGCCTGTTCTGCCCGCGCTGGATCACGACTACGGCGAAACGCAGTGTTCCCGCTGCAGTAAGCCGGTCCCTGCCTATACGAAGATTACCTCCTATGAGCAATTTAAGACGGTTGACGCGGATGCGTCCTTTATCGCAGTGGCAGAGATCGACGACGGAAACGGCGGCAAGGATTATTACGTCATGAAGCAGCCGATCAATATTGTTAATTCGGATATTGACGAAAATGGACAGGCGGATATCCTGCTGCTCGATGAAAACAGCAATGACGTTCCCGATGTTCTGGAGCGCGACGCAAATGGAGACGGAATTGCCGATGCCATGGTGTATGACGGCCTTTTAGGCGAAGAATATCTGGATGGTAAGCTTGACGAGGTGGAGCTTGAGCATTATTTGGGTGAGCTTGAGCGGGAATATACCAACGGTTATATCGCTCCCTTCCGTACAGTTGAGGCGATCGAGGTTACACCGGCAGCAGACGGAACGATTACTGTCAAGAATATGAGCGCCCTTGAATTCGTTATGGAGCGTGTGATTCCTGACGATAAGCTGGAAGAGCAGTATTATGGAGACGGTGCCACAGTAAAGGATTACGAGAATGACTTCCGATTCCGTATCCCGAATTTCTGGATCCGTCCGGTGGTGACGCTCAGCAATAACTATTATCAGCAGCCATATGAGCAGGGCGACAGTAAGTGGTGGGGTGTTCTCTTCGGCGCAGATGTCGAGGAGCTGGAACTGAATGAGTACAGCCCCCTGCCGGTCACTCATCCGGATGACGCGGTCCTGCTCTATACCGAATCCTTCTTTAGCCTGAATCGTGAGGGTCAGGTCGAGCATGCCCTGCGTTTCCTGATAAATGGGGAGGAGAAGAACTTTATCATCACCCACGATTACTGGGATGAAATCGAAGGCACGCAGTATCCCATTTACCTGTACTGCTCGGATGCCGGTGATGAAGTTCACCAGCATGTGTGGGGACCCTGGAATCCCAATACCGAAGAAACACACAAGCGTGTCTGTACCGCTGATGGCTGTTCGGAATACGAACTGGCTTCTCACACGCCGGGGACGGAATGTACGCCTGACCCCGAAAATTACGAACTCGGACATTGGGTCACCTGTACGGAGTGCAGCGGACAGTTCCACGAGTATCACACCCGCGAAGAAGCCGGCAGATATTACCCCAATTATTGGAGAGATACCGGCGACGGCATTCATCATGTGGTTAACTGCACAAAATGCCTCGGCCCCGTTGAATATGCGGAGCATGATTGGTCTGACTGGTACAACGGCAATAAGGAAGTTGATGGCGAATGGGTCCGAGGTCATTACAGAAGCTGCGATGATTTTCCCTGTGAAGCCAGTGAATGGCAGGCCGAATGCATTTATGATGAAGGTGTTGTAACAACAGCGCCGACCTGCCTGGAGACGGGCGCAATGACCTATACTTGTATGGCAGACCCTGCCTGTGAATTGGACACAAAGACCTATACCGAGGAAATTCCTGCCCTTGGTCACGACTGGGGTGAGTGGGAGCCTGTGGACAGTGATCCGACCAAGGAACAGCGCGTCTGCAAGCGTGATCCGAACCATACCGAAGAGCGCGAAGTGGTTGCCCATGAGCATATTTGGAGCAACTGGACACCCGACGGCGATGAAAACCACAAGCGCGTCTGCTCCGCTGATGGCTGCACACTTCAGAACAATACGGAAACGGCTGCCCACGATTGGGACCACGGTGTGATTACCACCGAACCTACTTGTGCGGCACAGGGTGAAAAGACCTATACCTGCGGTGAATGCGGCGCGACCAAGAAAGAACCTGTTGCTGCCGATCCCAGCAAGCACAATTTCGGCGGTTGGGAGAGTATCAGCGGCACCCAGCACAGCAGAGCCTGTCGGAATAATGGATGCAGTGAGACCGAAACCGAAGAGCATGATCTGGAAAACACGGTGATCCAGATAGAGACTTGTGAGGTCGAAGGGCAGCAGCGCGATTATTGCGAGACCTGCGGCTATGAAAACTACACGACCCGTCCCGCCCTCGGTCACAACTATGGTGATTGGACGGTAGTAACTCCCGCCACCGAAGCTGCCGAAGGTTTGGAGCGGCGCATCTGTGCCAACGACAATGCCCATGTGGAAGAACGCCCGATCCCCGTGCTGACCCACACTCACACGATGCAGTCTGTGGCTGCAGTCCCCGCGGCATGTGTGGAGCCCGGCAATATCGCCTGTTATCAGTGCAGTTCCTGCCAGCGCTATTTTAGCGACGAGGCCGGCACCACGGAACTGGTTGAGGATGATATCATTATCCCTGCCCTCGGCCACGACTGGGGCGATTGGACCGATGTCGGCAAGAATGCACCGGCCGACATCCATGGACGTTCCTGCAACCGTGATGGCTGCGATGCAAAGGAGACCGGCAACCATGAATGGGGCGACTGGACCAATGACGGCGACACCGACCACAAAAAGACCTGCGCGATTTGCTCCGGTATTCGTACCGAAACCCACCAGTGGGGCGAGGGTGTTGTGACCCCGCCCGCCGATGGTGCGTTGGATACCGCCGGAACGATGACCTACACTTGCTCTGGCTGCGGCAAGACCAAGAGCGAGCCTTTGACTGCCTGCGCTGCGCATGATTGGCAGTGGGAGAAGTTCCCCAGCGAGACCGACTACCATTCCGGCAGCTGCACCAAGTGCGGTATGCTGAAAAGCGGCGACCATGACTGGAATGAGGGTGAGGTGGTAAGCCCCGCAACGCAGCTGGAAGACGGCTGGAAGGTTTACACCTGTGAGATTTGTGATCAGCAGAAGGGCGAAACCATTCCCAAACTGGATGTTCCCGTGAACAGCACCCCCAATGACAATGCCGCCGGTGGACAGCTGGCCGGCAGCGACAGCGATCTGATCGAAGATATTCTGACCGAGGAAGAAAAAGCGGCCGTTGAAGACGGCAGCGCTACCGTTAGCATCTACCTTGAGGTGGAAGATATTTCCGATATGGTGGCACCTGACGAGGCGGCTGCCGCCACTAATGCAGTCGCCGCAAGCGGCGCGCAGATCGGCATGTATCTGGATATCGACCTGTTCAAAGATGTGACTACATCCGACAGCGGGACAGAAACAACACAGATCACCGAAACGAATGGCAAAGTTACGATTACCATCGTTGTGCCCGACGAATTGATTAATACCGCCCCCAGCATCACCCGTATCTACAGGATTGTCCGTGTCCATGACGGTTGGGCTGAGATCATTGAAGCCACCTTTGATCCTGCTACCAAGACATTGACCTTCCAGACCGATAAGTTCTCCACCTATGCACTTGCATATAACGACACGGCTGTTGTAACCTACACGGTGACCTACACCGACGGTGTTGACGGTACGGAAATCTTCGCAGATCAGACCTTCACCATTAATGAGGGCGCTGCTACTCCCGTATTTGTTGGAACGCCCGTTCGCAGCGGATATACCTTCAATGGTTGGTCTCCCTCTGTTGCAGCAACGGTGAGCGGCAATGTGACTTATACTGCAAGCTGGACGAAGAACAGCTCCGGCGGCGGTAGTTATGTCCCCGCTTCCTACGCCATCACTGTGGAGAACACGAAAAACGGAGACATTTCTGTCAGACCTGCTACCGCCTCCAGAGGAACCGTTGTGACCATCATAGTTTCTCCCGACAAGGGTTATGCGCTGGAGTCTCTGACTGTTACTGACAAGAGCGGCAAGGAGATCGAGCTGACGAACAAGGGTGATGGCAAGTACACCTTCAAGATGCCTGCATCCAAGATCACTGTGAAGGCAACCTTTATGGGCGACAACACCATGCTGAACTTTTTCGTGGATGTCCCCGCTGATGCTTACTACTACGATGCAGTTTTGTGGGCCATCAAGGAAGGCATTACCAATGGTACCAGCGCCACCACATTCAGCCCGGACAATCCCTGCACCCGTGCTCAGATGGTGACCTTCCTGTGGCGTGCTGCCGGTTCTCCCGAACCCAAGGCAACCGAGTGCAAGTTCAGCGACGTGGATATGAGTAAGTACTACAGCAAGGCAATTCTGTGGGCAGTGGAGAATGGGATCACCAACGGTACTGCCGAGACCACTTTTGAACCTTATGCCACTTGTACCCGTGCGCAGATGGCTGCATTCCTATATCGTATGGCGGGCAGCAAGGCTGCCAACACCGAGAATCCCTTCGCGGATGTTAAGGAAGACGCTTACTATTACAATGCGGTTCTGTGGGCAGCTGCCAATGACATTACCAAGGGAAAGACGGATACCACCTTCGAACCCTATACCACCTGTACCCGTGCCCAGATGGTAACCTTCCTGTACCGGTATATGGGCTAAAAGAAGCTTTGGCAAGTTACAGAAAATAACTGAAAAAGCCCGCCTCTGTATTGCGTAATACGGAGGCGGGCTTCTTATATAAAAGCGGGGAGGCGGGACAAGCCGTGCTGAAAATGCGAACAGAGCCTCCGCCAACGGTGCGGAAATGGGGTAAATGCAAAAAAACCGACCCAGGAACAGCCAGCCGATGGAGGGCAGAACAGGTAGCAAAAATGTTATGAAAATGGAGGGTGATGCCTGACAGCGTATTACCATTATCACAACATATGGTCAGTGGTGTTTCTGCAAAAACACCCTTCGTAACTCCGGTAGCCGAGAAATAGCCGCCGGTTTTGCGGGAACAGCCGATAGACGATCCTTGCCAAAAGAGGGGGCGTGCTGCTTATGCCCTCGATAGTCATATCCCTTTTTCCGTGATAATGGAGGGTTACGGACCACCTCCACCATTCATTATCACGTCCCGTGATAACTAAACAAAAGCGCCTCATGGCTAAGCTTTGCTTGCCATGGGGCGCTTTTGCTTGTGCTGCCGAGGAACGATAAAACATTGAAATTGGAAATAAAAAACCTTGAAGCTACGAAGACATCTTGATTTGATGGTTCAGCAAAAGGAAAATGAAAAGCAAATGCCGACAGTAAGTGATGAGGAGAAAAGAAAGGCAGCATACGTATGCTTCGCGTACGAATGATGATTTTAAGCAGCCTGAAAGCCTTGAGATGACTTGATTTTCTATGCATAAGGAGTATAATTACTTGGATAATAGTAGAAAAATGTTGGGTAGGTCGATTTTTCCACGGTTTTTTGAAAAAACCGTGGGGAGTATCGGCCAGTATTATTGCACCCGTAAGGAGGTGGCCTCTTGACAGAGAAAGAATTGCGAAAGTTGAATCGGTATCAGTTATTAGAACTGCTGGTCGTACAGACCAAGCGGGCAGATGAACTACAGAAAAAACTGGACGAGCTGGAAGAAAGAACTGCGGAGCAGCACATCCATCTTTCAAAGCTTGGCTCGATCGCGGAAGCATCCTTGCAGCTGAGCGGGGTATTTGATGCTGCCCAGAAGGCTGCCGGTCTGTATCTGGATGCTGCCAGAAAGCAGGCGGGAGAGATCGTAGAGGATGCTCGGCTGCAGGCGGCGGGGATCGTAAGAGATGCGGAAATGAAAGCGCGCTATCAATCCATTCTGCTGGAGGATGGAGTGGAAAAGTAACCGGGAGCGGGAATGATGAAGCAGTACATAGGAAGACGTTTGAAAAGAGATATACCGCAGCTGGATACGCTGCAGAAGGAACTGAAGCGGGAGCAGTATAAGCGCCGCTTCAGCAGACTTTTGCGCAGCACGATCAATGCGCTGATCGTTGTTGCGGCCGTTGCTGCGTTGATCGCAACGCTGGTGTTTCCGGTTTTGCAAATCGCGGGAACCAGCATGGAACCCAGCCTGAATGACGGGGAAATCGTGCTGCTGGCAAAAACCGACCGGCTGGAAACGGAAGACCTGTGTGCGTTTTATTACTCTAATAAGATCCTGATCAAACGGGTCATCGCAACGCCGGGCGATTATCTTTGGATCGAGCCTGACGGAACTGTTTTTTTGAACGGAACGGCGTTGGAAGAGTCGTATGTGATAGAAAAGGCACTGGGAGAGTGTGATGTGGAATTTCCATATCAGGTGCCGGAAAATGCGTTTTTTATGATGGGGGATCAGAGAGAAACCTCCATTGACAGCCGCAGCAGCGTAATCGGCTGTATTGCCGAGGATCAGATCATCGGCAAAATACTCTGTAAAGTCTGGCCGTTGTCGAAAGCTGAATGGCTGAGTTGAGTGAGGCTGTGTCAGAGAGAAGGGATTTCGTTTGGGGAAGCGGGCAAATGCTTATTTACGACAACTGAATAAGCACAATCTGCTTCAAAACGAAGCACGGAGGATTGCCATGTTCCTTTCTCTGGCAGTGGTGCTGGCTGTTTTCTGGTGGCTGAAGCTGACCGGCATCACTATGGCCGGAGAGGCCTTTTGTGGCATGGCGGAACATGTGCATGGGGAAAAATGCCAGACGGTGGTGCTGATTTGTCCATTGGAGGAAGAGGAGGCACATCTCCATAACGAGAGTTGTATCCTGTGGGAATGCATTTGCGAAGGGGAGGAGTGTCCGCCACATACCCATAGCGAGACTTGCCTTGAACAGGAATTGAGTTGTTCTTTGACGGAAGCGGAAGGGCATATCCATGACGATCTTTGCTACACCCTTTTGGAAGGCAGCTATATCTGCGGACAAGAGGAGACGGAAGGCCATGTCCATGGCAATGATTGCTGGAGGCAGGGTGTTGGATTTGGCTGCGGTTTGACAGAGGCGGACGGCCATATCCATACAGCAGAGTGCCTGACGGAGGAGACCCAGCTGATCTGCGGAAAAGACGCCACAGAAGGGCACACCCACGGAGAACTGTGCTATCAGGAACTGGAAGAATGTCCTCTGGAAGAGCATATCCATGTGGAGAGCTGTTACAGCAATCTGGACGTGGATGTGGAAACTGCCAATGTCTGGGAGATGAGTCTGGCAGATGTGGAAAGAGGAATCTCCACGGCGGAAACTGTGGTGGCAGTGGCTCGCTCTCAGTTGGGATACACGGAAAGTTCCCAGAACTTTGAGGTGGATCTCCACGGAGTCCGGCGGGGAATAACCCGGTACGGACAATGGTACGGCAACCCTTATGGAGACTGGTCGGCTATGTTTGCCTCGTTCTGCCTGCATTATGCGGGCGCAGATGACCTGCCCACCAATGCAGGAGCGGAATCCATGCGGCTGGAATGGGCGGATGCCGAGCTGTATCGAGCGGCAGAGGATTACAGCCCAAAGGTCGGTAATCTGATGTTCCTGCGGCCAGAAACGGCTGCGGAAGGAGAAGTGCCTGAAGAGGAAGGCCTTCCCGTGGAGCAATCACAATCTGTGGCGTATGACCCTGAGGCGGCTGAAGCCCGCACTGTTGCGATCATCGCTGCGGTGGAGGGGGATTCAGTCACTGTCATTCAGGGCGATCTGGATAATGCGGTGGTTGAATACACGCTGCCTATGGAATCACCCAATATTCTGGGATATGGTTTGGTTCCGGAGCAATCTCCGTTTATGATGATGACGGCACGGGCGTCTGATCTGGAATTTGTAGCCAGAACCATCCCCTATAGTTCTAATATTTTTACAAGTGGAAGAAGCTTTGTGGTATATACCCAGCGGGACGGTGTGTACTACGCGTTTGACGGCAACGGAAATGCCATCCCCGTCGAAATTGACGGCGATGGCAACATTCGAACGGATATAGCAGATCCGGAGAGCTTGCTGTGGAATTTTACCCGCAACGGCACATCCTATGTGATTTCCAACCTGAGTACAGGACGGCACATTCACCCGTTCTACAACAGCGGTACTGATTACGGCATTACCACGTCCACCGGCTGGAACACGGATGTGGTTGCGTCAGGAGGCGGGGCCATCCTGCGGCATTCGGCTTATGCGCGACTGAATACAGCTGGTACCGCATTTGAGATGACGCGGAGCCAGGCGTCGGCTTCGGTATTCCAATTCGGCGTTGCGGAGCGGTGTACCATCTGGCTGGACGGAACCAACGGAAATCTGATGAGCCTGCAGGGCTCTGCGAAGGAGAGCCGTTCCGTCACGGTGGGGGAGACAATCAGACTGCCTGAACAATGGCCCTCTCCGGAAAAGTACAGCTACACCCTGCGGGGCTGGTACGATGTGAGGAACGGTACGTATTATGCCCCCGGCGATGAGGTCACCGTAACAGAAGAGTTGCTGTTCTATGCCGATTGGGCGGCGTCCACCTATGATATCGGACAGATGAACGAAGCTGTGGTGGATACCGTAAGCACAGCTGATTTTATTACGACGCATGTGTTTGACTATAACTCCCTGTTCAATGTTCTCTCCATGGACAATAACTACACCGGCGGAGATACGACCAGATGGACGTTGGTAGAAGACGGCCCGGTGCAGGCCAGCGGGGACGATTCGCTGAACTTTATTTTTGTTGACTACGATAACCCCGGCAATCCCGGCGCCATCTCGTATCCTGTGGGCCGGAATCAGGCCAACGGCGTGGATTACACCGTGGTGACACCCGGTCTGTATGACGACGATCTGGCAAGACTGCTGTTCGACCGGAACGTGGAGGTGGCCGGAAAACACTATATTGGCGAAGGCGACCATTTATTCCAGTATGGCTCAGATCCTTCGGATTCAGAGCACTACGGATACTTCTACTATGATTCGATGCTTAACGCAGCGTCCTATCATCAGGGTAACGGGCGCTTCTATGTCTATGACTATCTGGAGAGAACCGTAGATTCGGCCAATAACAGCCCCTATTCGGATTTCCTGCCGCTGAACTCTCCTTATGCAAATACAAACGGCAAGACGACCGGAACTTATAGCTATAACGGCGTACATAACGAATATGTAGGAACGACGCACCTTTCTTATGACTCGAAGTACAGCGACAGGGACAATTCCCCGAACCGTATTGTCACCAATTATTGGTTCGGCATGACCATCGAGATGGACTTCTATCTGCCTGCGGTGCCCGGAACGGTAGACAGCGAAGGTGTGCGGGCAAACCAGAGCATCACCGGCGAGGACATGGTGTTTGAATTCTCCGGCGATGATGATGTTTGGGTTTTGATTGACGGAGAACTGGTGCTGGATATCGGCGGTATTCACGGGGTGGAAGCCGGCTCTATCGATTTCTCCACCGGCGATGTCATCGTGGATGGCGTCAAAACCGGCACCGTGACCGGATTGGACGCGGGCTCGCACACGCTCACCATGTATTATCTGGAGCGCGGCTCATCCATGTCCAACTTCAAACTGCGCTTCAACCTCAGTACCCGCTATTCCATGACGATGCGCAAGGAAGATACCCTGACAGCCCATCTGCTTGATGGCGCCCAGTTTGCAGTTTACACCGACGAAACCTGTAACCATCCCGCGGAGCTTTGGGACAGCAGGGAAGCCCATGAGCGGGGCGATCCCGCTACCAATATCTTTACCGTGGACGGTGGCGTGGCTGCCATGTGGGGTTTTGCCGCCGGCAATACCTACTATTTTGAGGAGATTCGCGGACCTGACGCCATGAACGGCATGACGGCCAACGGCATTATCCGGATGCGCCTGAACAATCAGGGATTGCCGGATTATGAAATTCTGGCCAATGCCGATGGCGACCTAACAGTGGGCTACATGGTCCACGGCTACAAGGTCAGCGAAGACACGCAGGAAGCGTACCTTGTGATCACCAACACGGACGCGGTGGATAGCGAACCCACGGAGGTTTATGTGGAGAAAAGGTGGGCGGACAGCGTCAACCATTCCTCTGATTCCGTTACCGTCTATCTGGCGGCCAATGGCATTCGCATTCAGGCGGTCACCTTGAATGATGCCAATGACTGGAAGCATACCTGGGTCAACCTGCCCAAGACCGACGCAAACGGCAACGAGATCCAATACACCGTGCGTGAGGCCACTGTTCCCGGCTATGTGGGTGAAGTGGAGAAGATCGGTGCATCCCCCGGCGGAGGGGGAAGCTCCGACGGAGGCACTTCGGTCAGCGGATTTGTCAATGGACAGACCTATCTGCTCCAGACACGCTTCGGATACATCGGGGCATCCGACAACAAACCGCTGTTGGAGGGAAGTCAGGCCAATGCCCAAAACTCCGCTCAGACCCAGTGGGTAGCCTCGGTCCACAGCGATGGCACCGTGACACTGACCAACAAAACCGGTCAGACGCTGTACTATGACAACTACACATTCAAGGCTTCCTCGTCTCCCGGTACATACAGGAACCTGAGATTCTCCGACGGAAAGTTGTATTGCTACATTGACCACGGCGGCTGGAGCGAGACACAGTACCCCGTTGACAACGATAACGTGGCCAACAATTTGACCTACAACGGTGTGTTCTATACCACCAATGACAGTGTGCAGGCACTTTCCATCACGCCGCAGCTGCTGGGAACTCCCGAACCGGAGCCGCCGCCCAGCACTGATGACGGTGGCGGGAATAGCTTCCGCATTACCAATACCCCGGCGGGAGAAGCCGTCATATCGCTGCAGGTGAAAAAGATATGGGACCTGGGAAGTATGGGTGTGCTCTCCGACTACGAGGAACTGACGATTGAGATGAGGCTTCTGGCAGATGGCGAGGATGCCGGTCTGGTTGGAATGCTGAATTTGCGCAATGGTTGGACGCATACTTTCGAGGACCTGCCAAAATACAACAACAGTGGTCACGAGATTGCTTATACGGTGGAGGAGATCAACCTTCCGAGTGGATGGAGCGCGGAGTACGGCCCCGTCACTTCCGTCGGGAACTCTGAAACCGCCTATGAAACCACCGTGACCAATATCTGTCGCAAGACCGTTGAACTTCCGACAACCGGAGGCATCGGTCCCTACGGGTACATCATGCTTGGCGTGCTGATAATGCTTGGCTCGCTTGGCTGGTACTGTGGGCAGAGGCGCAAGTGCGAAAGGAGGGAGTTTTAGGAAACGCCTCTCCAAGCGCAGCAAAAACATCCCGCGCCGATCCCACAGACAATAAAGAGAGATTAAGATATAGAAAGGAACAATGTTATGAAACGCATGAAAAACGCTGTCAGCTTACTGCTGGTTCTGCTGCTGACCTTTACCATGAGTGCAACTGCATTCGCTGCAGGAACGGGTTCTATCACCATCAATGGTGTCAGCGATGAGACGACTTATGAGATCTACAGACTGCTGGATCTGGAGAGCTATGACAAGACCAGCGGTGCCTATTCCTACAAGGTGAGCACTGCCTGGGCTTCCTTCTTCGCCACCTCTGAGGCACAGAACTATTTCTCCGTCAATGCTGATAACTACGCATCCTGGATTGCCGGCGAGGATGATGCCACGGTTGCCGCCTTTGCCCAGCTGGCTCTGGCCTATGCACAGGCCAATGGCATCGCTCCCGTCAAGTCCTCTGACAATACCGGTGAATTCGTGATTACTGGTACTTCTGGTAAGTTCTCTGGCCTGGATCTGGGCTACTATCTGGTGGACTCCACTGCCGGTGCCCTGTGCGGCCTGACAACCACCGACAGTGACGCTGTCATTAACGCCAAGAACCAGATCCCCACCATCGACAAGCAGGTTCAGGAAGACCTGACCGGCATGTGGGGCGATGTGAACACCGCCGACATCGGCCAGATCGTCAACTACATGACCATCATCCATGTTGCTGCCGGTGCGCAGAACTATGTCCTTCACGATAAGATGTCCGAGGGTCTTACTTTCACCCACAATACTGGTATCGGCAGAGGCGTCACCGAGATCAAGCATGTCAACAGTCTGGGCGTTGAGTCCGCTCTGACTGAGGGCACCGACTATACTATTGCGACGACCTGCGCTACTGACAGCTGCACCTTCACCGTGACTTTCAGCGATGCGCTGGTTGCTTCTCTTAAGGCCAATGACCGCCTGCTCGTCTACTACAATGCCATGCTGAACCGCCACGCCGTCATCGCTGGTGACAACACCAACGAAAGCTGGCTGGAGTACGGCGAAGAGAAGTACACCACTCACGACCAGACCAAGACCCACACCTTCTCTATTGACATCGTCAAAACCGACTCCTCCAACCAGCTCATCAGCGGCGCTAAGTTCAAGATCTATGACGCGGTTACCGGCGGCAACGAGATTGCTGTGGTTCCTCTGCTGGCTGCCGATGATACGACTCCCGTTCTGGATGCCAACGGCAACCCCATGTATCGCCGCGCCAGAACCGACGAGACCGGCGTTGAGATCGAGGTTAAGGACGGTAAGGTCACCGTGGTGGGCTTCGACAACGGCGTTTACTATCTGGAAGAGACCGCTGCTCCTGACGGCTACAACAAGCTGACCGCCCGTAAGGAGTTCACCATTGCCGACGGCAACCTGTCTGCCACCTTCACCGACGGCATCTACTCCACCGGTTCTGGCGTCCACGTGGTCAACAAGACCGGTTCCATGCTGCCTGAAACCGGCGGCATCGGTACCATGATGTTCATCTCCTGTGGTATGATGGCGGTTCTGGCCGCCGGCGTGCTGCTGGTCACCAAGAAGCGCATGAGCATGATTCAGGACTAAACCACGGTTTTCTGACTGCACGCATTTATGAGAATTTTCCGGCGGGAGCATTCCGCTCCCGCCGGAAACCAATAACATCAGGGAGAAGCCTATGCAAAGCAGAAAAGCCACCATCATTCTTCTTATTTCTTTTTTCATAGGCCTGTCCGTGCTGTTATATCCCGCCATCAGCAGCTATTGGAACTCCAAAACCCAGAGCGAGGCAATCGTTGACTATGAGTCCATGCTGGCGGCTTATCAGCCTGGGGACTACTCGCAGGTGTTTCAGCAGGCGGATGCGTATAACAGGGCGCTGGCGAAACTTCCGGTTCCTTTGCGGGATCATCCGCAGTTGGATGAACTGTACTGGAATACCCTGAATGTGGGTGGAACCGGCATGATGGGCTATGTGACCGTGCCAAAGATCAGTCAGGAGCTTCCTGTCTACCACAGCACATCGGATGCAGTCCTCAGTGTTGGCGTGGGCCATTTTCAGGGAACCAGTCTGCCCGTGGGCGGGGAGAATACGCACAGTGTCGTTTCGGCCCACCGTGGTCTGCCCACGGCGGTGCTGTTTACCCATCTGGATCGTATGGAGATTGGAGATACGTTTTACTTCACCATTCTCGACCGCACGATTACCTATGAAGTGGACCAGATCCGCATCGTAGAACCGGATGATGTCAGTCTGGTCCAGATTGAGGACGGAAAAGACTATTGTACGCTGCTGACCTGCACGCCGTATGGTATCAACACGCAGCGACTGCTGGTACGCGGACATCAGATCGATGCTTCGCAGACCCGCAATATTTATATCGCAAATGAAGCCTATCGGGTGGATCCCCTGATCGTGATGCCGATGGTGGCGCTGCCGATCATTTTTGTGCTGCTGATTCGTGTCATGGTTGTGCCTGTAAAGAAAGAAACATTAGGAGAGGATCTGTTATGATCAAACGGATTTTCAGTTTTTTGGGTGCATTGCTGCTTTGTCTTGCATTGTTTCCAACGGAGTGTGCCGCAGCGGCGCCGGATCCGGATCGGCCCTGCAGCCTGACCCTCTGGTATACACAGGGGGGCATTGCCTTTTCTGATTTGGATGTGGAGATTTATCGGGTGGCAAAGCTTCGTGCCGACGGCGAACACGAGCTGGTCGAGCCATTTTCCGGCTATCCTATCCATATCCACGGCATTACCTCCCAGAAGGAGTGGCAGGATACCGCGCAGACGATCAAAAGCTATGTTATGGCGGATCAGATTGCCGCAACGCAGAGCCGGAAAACGGATAGCGCAGGAAAGGCGATTTTTACCGGACCGGAAACGGGACTTTATCTGGTAAAGGGCGTTACAGCGCAAGCCGCCGACGGAACCTATGTGTTCTGGGATTTTATGGTATATTTGCCAACGCCCATGGGAAGCGGTTATAATTATAACGTAGAAGCAAGACCTAAATGTGCGCGTTACGAGCCGCCTGCGGAGTATACGGTTCTCAAGCTGTGGAATGACGCTGGAGCATCTGGCCAGCGGCCAGCATCCGTCAGTGTAGATATTCTAAAGGATGGCGCCGTTCAGGGAACAGTGACCCTGAGCAGCGCAAACAACTGGTCTTATAGTTGGAGCGTTCCGGACGGAGACGGCGACTGGAGCGTAATGGAAACGGATGTCCCGGCGGGATATCAGGTTTCTATGACAAATAGCGGAACAGCGTTTATTATTACAAACACAAAATCTCCTTCCGGCCCGGACGACCCTACTCCACCGGACGATCCGGATATACCGGATGATCCGGATGCCCCCGATCCGCCGGAAGATCCCGATACACTTGATGATCAAGGGAACTCAAACGAACCGCCCCCTGAGATGCCAAAGACCGGTGATACGTCTCCGCTGCTGCTCTATATGATGTTGATGTGCATCTCCGGGTTTGGACTGATGCTTCTGGGATTTTTTGAGTTGAGGGGAAGAGTGCATGAAAAGAAGCGGTAAGGTGATGTTTCTCATCGGCTGTCTGCTGATTATAAGCAGCCTCGGCCTGCTGATTTTCTCACAGATTCGAACCGGACAGATTCAAAAAGAAAATCATGAACTGGTTCAAACCATCGAAACCATCCTGCCGGAGCGCAGGGCGGGGATAAAAGATACGTACCGGAACATGGAAATGCCTGCGCTGGAGGTCGGCGGGGAAGACTTTGTCGCACTGCTGGAGATCCCCTCTTTTGGGTGCAAGCTGCCTGTTTTCGGCAGTTGGGAGAAAGGGAAGGTTTCCTCGCATCCCTGCCGGTTCTGGGGGACTGTATATGACGGCACACTCATTGTGGGTGGAGCCGATCAGTCCGGTCAGTTTGATTTTTTTGACCGCATCTCCAATGATGCCGCTGTCACCGTGACCGACATGACCGGCAGTACGTTCTCCTATGTGGTAGAACGGGTGGAACACTCGGATTCTGCACAGGCAGAGGTTCTGATGGATAATGAAGCGGATCTGACCCTCTTTGCCCGGGATGCCCGTATGCTGGACTACATCATCCTTCGCTGCGTGGAGAAGTAGCCTATGAAATTGAAATGCCTACAGCTTTTATACAATCTTTTTTGACTGTATAAAAGCTGTAGGCATTTTGCTGTTTATTGCTGCTTTTCTTTCTTGGCCTGTTCCAGAACTCTTTATAGGGTATGAGCATGCCATCCGTCATGGCGCTGCCCATTTTAGATTTCAGTTTCTTGTTGGAGAGTAGGAAACCGATACCATACATGGCAAGCATTTTCGGCCATTGTTTCTGCGGGAAGTCATACTGTCCGTGGGCTTTATAGAATTTGTGATCTGCCTTCATCATGCCCTGCATCAGCCAAATCAGGTCACGAAATACCTTCATACCACTGATGTCGTAGAAGTTCTGGGGAGGCAGATAGTGGTGTTCACACCGTCAGTCCCAGTTCCCGCATGGCGGTCAACAGCCGCTGGCGGTTGGCGTCCTCCATTCGGCTCAGGGGCATGCGCAGGTTTTCCCGGCCAAAGCCCAAGGCGGCCACGGCGGCCTTGGCGGGGATGGGATTCACCTCGCAGAACAGCGCTTGGATCAGCGGCAGCAGCTGGCACTGCCAGTCGGCAGCTACGGTATAATTTCCTGCCAGACATGCGTCCGTCATGGCAACGCTTTCCCGGGGCATGATGTTGGAAAGTACGCTGATCGCGCCCTTGCCGCCCATAGACATGATGGGGACATTCAGTGCGTCCTCGCCGGAGTAGACGTCGATTTTGCCGCGGCACAGCGCCATCAGCTCTACCACCTGCGCCATGCTGCCGCTGGCCTCTTTGATGCCAACAATATTGGGATGCTCTGCCAGCTTGGCTGCGGTTTGGGGCAGCAGGTTGCAGCCCGTGCGGCCCGGGACGTTGTAGAGGATCACCGGAACGGTGGCGGTATCGGCCACGGCAGTGAAGTGGGAGATCAGGCCGTTCTGGGTGGCCTTGTTATAGTAGGGCGTCACCACCAACAGCGCGTCAGCTCCCGCCTCGCAGGCATTACGCACGTTTTCCAGAACATGGAGCGTGTTGTTCGTGCCTGCGCCTGCAATCACGGGCACTCGTCCCGCCACACGCTCCACGGTGAACTGAATGACCTCTTTCTGTTCCGCGTATTCCAGTGTGGCACTTTCTCCGGTGGTGCCCACAGCCACGAGGGCGTTGATGCCCGCCTCGATCTGGAAGTCGATCAGACGGCCGAGAGCTTCGTAATCTACGGAGAGATCATCCTTCATGGGGGTGACGAGGGCTGTGGCAGTACCTTCAAATACAGGGTGCTTCATCGTGCGCTCCTTTCCCGGTCAAAACAAGGGCTTATTTCTTCTTGTTTTTATTATATACAGCAATGATTGCAATAATATATGATTTGATGCTGATATTCTTGCAAAAAATGCTGTATTTATCGGGAAGGAAAAGAATCGTTTCCTGTAGACTTTTGGTTGCAAAGGAGGTTGGGGTGTGATATGCTAAGCAGCGGATTTTGTAAAATTCTGGAGGAGATATTTTGGAACGCTTGCGGGAGTTTTTTAAAAAGGAGACTGTACTCTGTGTAGCGGCGGTCTGCGCCGTGGTGACCATGTTGTTTGTGCCGCCGGATGGCGCATATATCGGGTATATTGATCTGCGGGTGCTGTGTCTGCTGCTGTGCCTGATGGCGGTGGTGGCTGGATTTCAAACTTGCGGTGCCTTTCGCTGGCTGGCGTTCCAGTTGCTGCGGCGCAGCAACAGCGGGCGCGTATTAAGTGTGATTTTGGTGTTGCTGCCGTTTTTTAGCTCCATGCTGGTAACCAATGATGTGGCGCTGCTGACGTTTGTTCCCTTTACGCTGCTGCTATTGGATCGCATTGGGTGCGGCGGGGCGATGATTCCCATGCTGGTGCTGCAGACCATTGCGGCCAATTTGGGAAGTATGGCCACGCCGGTGGGCAATCCCCAGAATCTGTTTTTATATGCCTCTTATAGCCTGACGGCAGGGGAATTTTTTGCGGTGACCCTGCCGCTGACGGTGGTGAGTCTGGTGTGCCTGACAGCGGCTGCGCTGCTGGTACTTCCCAGAGAACTTCCGGAGTTGCGGCTGGAAGAGGAGACCCTTCAAGAAGCAAAAAAACTGGCGGTGTATGGAGTGCTGTTTGTCCTGTGCTTGCTGACGGTGTTCCATGTGCTGCACTATGGTGTGATGACGGCGGCAGTGTTGATTGCGATCGCCGTTATGGAGCCCAAACTGCTGCGCGGACTGGATATTGCACTGCTGGCAACCTTTGTGTGCTTCTTCGTTGTCTCCGGAAATCTGGGCAGAGTGGAAGCTGTGCGGGCGTTTTTGCAGGAACTGCTGAATCGCAGTACGCTGCTGACGGCTGTCGGAACCAGTCAGATCATCAGCAATGTGCCTGCGGCGGTGTTGCTGTCCGGCTTTACCGATCAGTGGCGGCCGCTGTTGGAGGGTGTCAATCTTGGCGGCCTTGGCACTCCTATTGCATCTCTGGCCAGCCTGATCACCCTGAAGCTCTACCTCCGCTGGCCTGGTGCGAAGGCCGGCCGCTTTTTGCTGGTGTTTACACTGGCGAATGTGGCAGGGCTGGGGATCCTGTTAGCAGCGTCTGCATTGTTTTAAATGTGAAAAAACGTTCTGTTTTTAAAACAGAACGTTTTTTCGTTTGGTAGTATTTGCTTCTAAAAAAATTTGTGATATAATGCAAAATGGATTCATATTGGAAGAGAATTTGTCGGGAAATTCGTATCATATAACACAGTAGAAAGGTTTGAGTTCCGTTATGGGCATCGCAAATACCATCCTTCTGTTAGGCGGCCTTGGGTTCTTCCTGTTTGGCATGACGCTGCTGGGAGAAGGATTGAAAAAGGTTGCTGGCAGTAAGCTGGAAATCATTCTGGAGAAATTAACATCCACAACGTTCAGAGGAGTCCTGCTGGGTACACTGGTAACGGCAGCGATTCAGTCCTCCTCTGCGACGACTGTAATGGTAGTGGGCTTTGTAAACTCCGGTATTATGAAGCTGGCCAATGCCATCGGTATCATCATGGGCGCCAATATCGGCACTACGGCGACGGGCTGGATTCTGGTGCTGGCTGGCGTAGAGGGCGGCGGAGCCTTTTCCTCCACTACGATGTTTGCGCTGATTTCGTTTATTGGCATCATTCTCTATTTCTTCTGCAAGAACCAGACGAAGAAAAACGTGGGTATGATCATGCTGGCCTTCTCTGTGCTGATGAGCGGCATGCAGTCTATGAGCGGCGCCATGGCACCGCTGAAGGAAAGTCAGGCCTTTTTGGACTTCATCGCCGCGGTATCCAATCCGTTGGTTGCTATGGCAGTGGGCATTGTTGTGACGGCTGTCATTCAGAGCTGCTCGGCATCCATTGGTATTCTGCAGGCATTGTCCGTGACCGGCGTGATCAGCTATGAGGTTGCGGTCCCCATGGTGCTGGGCATGTGTATCGGTGCCTGTGTGCCGGTGCTGCTGTCTGCCATTGGTGCCAACGTGAATGGCAAGCGGGCGGCTTTCGTGTACCTGTATTTTAACGTTGCCGGTTCCGTGATCCTGATGATCCCCTTCTATCTGATCCATACTTTTGTGGGACTGGACTTTATGTCCGCTACGGCTACAAGCATTGGCATTGCTGTGGTCAATACGGTTTACAAGGTTCTGGCGACTGCGATTCTGACGCCCTGCGCCGGACTGCTGGAGAAAATGGCCACAACGACCATCCGGGATAAGAGTGGGGATGAAGACAGCGAATACGAGGACAACCTGTTGGATGAACGGTTTCTTTCCTATCCGTCGGTGGCGTTGGAGCAGAGCGGCAAGACCATGGTACAGATGTCCTCTGCCGCATTTAAGAACCTGCGCAAGTCCATTGAACTGATGAGCGAGTTCCACCAGGAGAAGTTTGATAAGATCATGAGCCGCGAAGACAAGGTGGATCGTTTTGAAGACCGGCTGGGTTCCTATTTGGTGCGTCTCACCGCTAAGGAATTGACGGAGCGGGAAACGCAGACATCGGCTAAGTACCTTACCTGTCTGACGAATGTGGAGCGCATCTCCGACCATGCTGTCAATCTGGCGGAACGTGCGGAGGAACTGGCTCATAAGCAGGTGGAATTTTCCAGACAGGCCAAGGAGGAGCTTCAGGTTTGTTTTGATGCTGTGCAGGAGATCTCCGATCTGACCTATGCTGCACTGGTGGAAAACGATCCTGCTAAGGCCCACATGGTAGAGCCGCTGGAAGAAGTGATCGATGTGCTGACCAAAGAACTCAAGGCGCGTCATATCCAGCGTGTGCAGGCTGGCCAGTGCACATTAGAGTTAGGCTTTATCTTCAACGACTGCATGAACAATTTGGAGCGCGTGGCAGACCACTGCTCCAATATTGCCGTGGCACTGTTGGAAGAAGCGGACACACACCTGCAGTCTCATAAGTATCTGCGTACCTTCAAAGCGGAGAACCGTGAGGAGTATCAGCGGCAGATCGATCTTTGCGCCAAGAAGTACTATGATGCACTCAATGCGATAGAAGCTGTAGCAGAGATCAAATGACAAAAAAGACCCGCGTTTTTTCGCGGGTCTTTCTATTTGTTGTTTTTTTGCGCAGTTTGTGGTACGGTAATTCTGTATGGTATGAAATAAAAAAGAGAGGAATCTGATATGTCTGTTCTGACCAACCCTGTTCTGATTTCCGTTGTGGTCCTGTGTGTCCTGTGCCTGCTGAAGCTGAATGTGCTGATGTCCCTCATCATTGCCGCACTGACCGGCGCGGTGCTGGCTGGCATCGGAATCCCCGAGGCGATGAATATTCTCTGTGGCGGCTTTGGCGCAAACGCAGGAACTGCTCTCGCCTACATTTTTCTGGGGACGTTTGCCTCTGCTGTGGCGGCCACAGGTCTTGCGGATATCATGAGCAAAAAACTCTCCCGCATCATGGGGAAAAGCGGTGTGCTGCTGCTGTTGATCCTTGCGGGCGTGGCCTGCCTGTCCCAGAATCTGGTGCCGGTGCATATTGCGTTCATTCCCATTATGATCCCGCCCATGCTGGCGCTGTTCAATGAGATGAAGATCGACCGACGCGCGGCGGCCTGTTCGCTGGCGTTCGGCCTGAAAGCGCCCTATATCTGTGTGCCCTTTGGCTTCGGATCTATTTTCATGGGCATTATCGCCTCCAATATGTCCGCCAACGGCATGGAAGTGACCATCAATGATGTGGCCCGCTATAACTGGATCCTCGGCCTTGCCATGCTTGCCGGACTCCTGATCGCCATTTTTGTTACCTACCGCAAGCCCAGAGCCTATCAGACGGTGGAAGTGGATGTTTCCAATACGGAGGCGGTTTCCGACAAGCTGACGCGCGAACACTATGTGACGATCGTGGCAGTGGTCGGGGTGGTTGTGATTCAGGTGCTCTCCGAATCTCTGGCCCTTTCCGCCCTCAGCGGTGTGTTGATTATGATTCTCGGCGGCGCGATCCGCTGGAACAAGATTGACGACTTTTTTGCCAGCGGTGTGGGCCTGATGGGCATGATCGCCATGATCATGCTGGTGGCTGGCGGTTACGCCGCGGTGATGACCGCTACCGGTGCGGTGGATGAACTGGTTTCCGCAGCCATTGATATCATGGGCGGCAGCAAGTGGATCGCCGGTATCGTCATTACCCTTATTGGTCTCTTAGTCACCATGGGCATCGGCAGTTCCTTCAGCACTGTGCCTGTGCTGGCGGTGCTTTATGTGCCTCTCTGCCAGCAGATCGGCTTTTCTGCTCCTGCGACCATCCTGCTGATGTCCGCGGCTGCCGCACTGGGCGATGCCGGATCTCCCGCCTCCGATACGACCCTCGGCCCCACCTCCGGCCTCAATGCGGACGGGCAGCATGATCATATCTGGGATACCTGTGTCCCCACCTTTTTGCACTTCAACATTCCCCTGATGGTGGTTTCCATTATCGTTGCGCAGTTTATTTGACGGAAAGGAAGAAGCGTGATGAAAAAGATTCGCGTTGCCATTGCAGGACTGGGGCGGCTGGGCCGCGTCCACGCCGAGAATCTGGCATTTCGGATCCCCAATGCGGAGTTGTGCGCCGTCTGTGCGCAGACGGAAGATTCCCTGAACTGGGCCCGTGAACGTTTGGATATCTGCGCCTGCTATCAGGATTTTGCCGAGATGCTGGCAAAGGAAACGCCAGATGCCGTGGTGCTTGTCACGCCGTCTGATCTGCATTGTGAGCAGATCGAGCTGGCGCTGGATGCCGGTGTGCATGTGTTCTTTGAAAAACCGCTGGGAACGGACCCGGCCCGCTGCGCTGCCACACAGGCGGCTGCGGAGCAGCATCCGGAACTGGTATGTATGCCGGGCTTCATGCGGCGCTACGACAAAAGCTATGTCTATGCAAAGCACCAGATCGATTCCGGTGCCATCGGCACGCCCTATATGATGAAATGTACCGGTATCGATCCGGAATCTGCCATTGAGGGAACCCTGCGCGTGACCGGCAGCTTTGGCGGTATCTTCATGGATCTGGGTATTCACGATGTGGATCTGATGCGTTGGCTGTTGGGCTGCGAACCGGCACAGGTGCATGCTGTGGGCACCACAGTGAAGTATCCCGCATTCCGGGAAGGCGGCGATTACGAGACCGCTGCCGCGCTGTATCAGTTTACCAACGGTGCCATCGGCATGGCTCATGCGGGCCGCTGCTCTCCCTACGGCTACCATGTGGAGACGGAGATCATCGGTACCGAGGGAACCCTCCGTATTTCCGGTGTCCCGGCAAAAAACCTGACCCAGCTTTACAAGGGAAACGGTGCGGCTACGGAGTGTGTCGGCTCGTTTCAGGAGCGGTTTGAGGAGGCGTATCTAGCGGAGGTGCAGGAATTTGTGGACTGTGTCTGCGAGAACCGCCGTCCGGCTGTGACCATGGAGGATGCGGTGAAGGCCACCGTCATTGCCCACGCCGCGGGACAGGCCCTGCGTTCCGGCGAGATCATAAAGCTGTAAATAGAAGAAGACACCGTCCGGTTTTCCGAACGGTGTCTTTTGTTATGCAACGAGGAATTTGTGCTTTTCCACACTATACAGGGGGACAAAGGGGAGCAGGATGGGCACGGTTTTTACATAGTGCTGGTACTCGGGATCGCTGCCGTAGTTCTTGTTCTGGCGGATCTCCAAGCGGCGGGCACCGCTGAACATGACAAAGATGATGCCTGCATATCCAAGCAGCACCATGATCCACTGTCCGATGCCGGATACAGCGCCGATGCCGGAGAGTGTTACGCCGGTCCAGAAGATCATCTCACCCAGATAGTTGGGGCAGCGGACGATGCGGTAAAGCCCTGTATCTACAAAGCGGCGGGGATTTTTCTTTTTGGCCTGATTTTTCTGCCAGTCGGCGAGGGATTCAAAAGCAATGCCGAAGACCATCACCGCTGCGCCGATCCAAACCCAGAGATTATTGGTGGCATTGCCATTGTGAAGGCGGTAGAAAACAGCCGTCACTTGCAGGACATACAGTGCGGCGCAGGTGACCCAGATGGAGATCTTGACCCCGAGGGGAATGACCTTTCCGTCCTTGATCTCGCCCTGCATATTTTTGGCGTAGGAGGTGCTTTTCGCCTCGCGGATCGCCAGATAGCCGCCCAGACGGCAGCCGTAGATGATGAAAAGCAGGCAGCATACAGCAGCGCCCACAGGGAGAGCCTGACAGTACAAAATCAGCATCAGCAGGCCTTCCGCGGCAATAGAGAAGCCATAGCCGAGGGAAATGAACCAGACGTAATTTTTAAAGCCGATGGAACTGACCAGCATGGCTGCGGCAAACAGCAGCCAGAAATAGAGTGGGAACACCATGGACGGACTCCTTTCGCGCAAACAGGATTTGTTTCATTGTAGCACAGCGGCAATGTTTCGGCAATGACAGAGAAAAAGTTTTCACACTTACAGAGGGAAGACGCGATGGAAGAATTGACTTGCAGGGGGGAGTGGGTGTAGAATAGGAGCGTCTTTTTTGAAGAGGCTGAGTTCATAAAGAAGGTGAATCGAATGCAGGAACAAATCAGAGTTGGCATTTTGGGATACGGCAATCTGGGACGCGGTGTGGAACTGGCCCTGCGCGCCAATCCGGACATGAAGTTGGCGGCATTTTTTACCAGACGCGATCCCGCTGCATTGAAAACACTGACGCCGGAGGTGCCGGTGTACGGTGTTGAGCAGCTGAAGGAGATGCAGGGCGAGATCGATGTGCTGGTCCTCTGCGGCGGCAGTGCCACGGACTTACCGGTACAGAGTGCGGAGTATGCCAAATACTTCAACATTGTGGACAGCTTTGATAACCATGCGGAGATTCCCGCTCATTTTGCGCGCTGCGATGCAAGCGCCAAGGAAGGCGGCAAGGTGGCGCTGATCTCGGCAGGCTGGGATCCCGGCATGTTCAGCCTGCAGCGGCTGCTGGGTAACTGTATCCTGCCTAACGGCAGCGACTATACGTTCTGGGGCCGCGGCGTCAGTCAGGGCCATTCTGATGCGATTCGTCGCATTGAGGGCGTACAGGACGCCAGACAGTACACGGTTCCCGTGCCTGAGGCACTGGAGCGGGTACGCAATGGAGAGAATCCCGTGCTGACCACCCGCGAAAAGCACACCCGCGAGTGCTATGTGGTGGCAAAGCCCGGCGCCGATCTCGACCGCATTGAGCGGGAGATCAAGACCATGCCCAACTATTTTGAGCCCTATGACACTACGGTGCATTTCATCTCTCAGGAGGAGCTGAACCGTGACCACGCGGGCATTCCTCATGGCGGTTTTGTGATGCGCAGCGGCTCCACCGGTGTGAACGGCGAGACGCCCCAGATGATCGAATATGCCTTGAAGCTGGGTTCCAATCCGGAGTTTACCGCCAGCGTGCTGGTCTGCTGCGCCAGAGCCGTGTATAAGCTGCACGCCAAGGGCAAGAGCGGCGCTGTGACCATCTTTGATGTGCCGCCTGCACTCCTCTCGGCCAAGAGCGGCGAGGAACTGCGCAAGACGTTGCTGTAAAGGAAATAAAAAAGCATCCACGCAAAATGCGTGGATGCTTTTTTGTTATGTCAGGGATTCCTTAGGCAGGCTTTCCAGATAGTGGATAAACTGCTGGGCCACGCGGCCGGAGAAGCCGCCATGACGGACCTCCCATGTGTTGGCCATAGCAAGCAGCTTCGCCTCGTTCATCACGATGCCGTGGCGCTCTGCCAGCGTCAGCACGATCTGGTCAAACTCCCGCTTGGTGGGGGCGTTGAAATTGATGGAGATGCCGAAGCGGCTGGCGAGGGACAGTTTTTCCTCCATGGTGTCGGAACGGTGGATGTCGCCTTGGTGCTCCATGTCCGACTTATCCTTCCACGTTTCACGAATCAGGTGGCGGCGGTTGGAGGTGGCATAGATCAGCACGTTGTCTGGACGGGTCTCCACACCGCCCTCGATGACAGCTTTCAGGAACTTGTATTCCACCTCGTTTTCCTCAAAGGACAGGTCGTCAATGAAGATGATGAAGCGGTAGTTGCGGTTCTTGATATAGCCGAGCAGCGCGGAGAGATCCTGAAACTGGTGCTTGTACAGCTCAATCATGCGCAGGCCGCGGTCATAGTACTCGTTGATCAGGGCCTTGACGCTGGTGGACTTGCCGGTACCGGCATCGCCGTAGAGCAGGACGTTGTTGGCCCGCTTGCCATCGAGGAAGGCTTCCGTGTTGCGGCGGAGCTCCTGCTTCTGGAAGTCGTTGCCCACCAGATCGTCCAGCGTCACGCGGTCGATGTTGCTGATGGGCAGGAAGACAGGCAGGCCGTTCTGCGTGCCGTCAATGCGGAAGGCACGGTTCATGGCAAACACGCCGTAGCCGTACTGACGATAGTAGTTCGTGACCAGCGTGAACATCTCGTTCTCGTCAGAAGCACTGGCTAACTTTGCGCGCAACGCGCGCACCTGCTGGCTGATGTCACGGTTATACATCCGATCCCGCTTGGGGATGGCCTGATAGCGGCAGACTGTGGAGAAGCAGTCGATGCCGAGGTCGGACTCGATGGGAGAGAAGTCAAAGTGCATGAGGCGGTGGAATACGGCAAAGTCGCCCTTGGCAAAGTGGTTCACGCTGCCGTCACTGGCACCGATGCGCTCACAGGTGCGGGTGAAGGAGTTTTCGTTGGTCATCAGCAGCCAGGTCAGATAGCACTGCCACAGGTTTTCATCAAAACCGCAGGCAGTGGCCAGATCCAAAAGACGCTTGATCTGGGCGTAAATACGGCCAACCAGTTCTTCCTTGGTACGGTAGTTGTGTGCGTCCCAATCCTGAAAAACGGCGGCAAGCTGCACTAAAATCTCGTCCTCTTTCAGATCACTGAACAGCAACAGGTGGGATAGTTCTCGGTACATACGATCAAATCCTCTCAGATTCCGCCCTCCGGAGAGGGCGGGACAGTTTCGCGGTATTATTCCAGAATGGCGCCCTTGTCGGCACTGGAGACCAGCTTGGCATATCGTGCAAGGTAGCCGGTCTTGATCTTCGGCTCGGGGCAGATCCAGCGGGCTTTGCGTGCGGCCAGTTCTTCGTCGCTGACGCGCATGGAGATGGCATGATTGGGGATGTCAATGACGATGATATCGCCCTCTTCCACCAGACCGATGTTGCCGCCGGAGGCTGCCTCGGGAGAGACGTGGCCGATAGAGGCACCGCGGGTGGCACCGGAGAAGCGGCCGTCGGTGATGAGGGCCACATCCTTGTCCAGTCCCATGCCTGCGATGGCGGAGGTGGGGTTCAGCATCTCACGCATGCCGGGGCCGCCCTTGGGACCCTCATAGCGGATGACCACCACATCACCGGCCACGATCTTACCGGCATAGATGGCAGCAATGGCCTCTTCCTCGCTGTTAAAGACGCGGGCGGGGCCTTCGTGAACCATCATCTCGGGGGCTACGGCACTCTGCTTGACCACACAGCCATCGGGAGCCAGATTGCCCTTCAGGACGGCAATGCCGCCGGTGGGGGTATAGGGGTTCTCGATGGGGCGGATGACCTCGGGGTTGCGGTTGACCACGCCTTCCAGATTCTCTGCAACGGTCTTGCCCGTGCAGGTCATCACAGTGGTGTCGATCAGATTCTTCTTGGCCAGCTCCGCCATGACGGCGTACACGCCGCCGGCGCGGTCCAGATCCTCCATGTAGGTGTCACCGGCAGGAGCCAGATGGCACAGGTTGGGGGTCTTGTCGGAGATCTCGTTGGCCATATCGAAGCTCAGCTCGATGCCGCACTCATGGGCGATGGCGGGCAGATGCAGCATGGTGTTGGTGGAGCAGCCCAGCGCCATGTCGATGGTCTCGGCGTTGTGGAATGCAGCCTCGGTCATAATGTCGCGGGGACGGATATCCTTCTCTACCAGTTCCATGATCTTCATGCCGGCGTGCTTGGCCAGACGCAGGCGGGCGGAATAGACGGCGGGAATGGTGCCGTTGCCGCCCAGACCCATGCCGATGGCCTCAGTCAGGCAGTTCATGGAGTTGGCGGTATACATGCCGGAGCAGGAACCGCAGGTGGGGCAGGCGTTGTTTTCGTAGTCCTCCACACCGGCTTCGTCCAGCTTGTCGGCGTAGTAGGCGCCTACGGCCTCAAACATGTGGCTGAGGCAGGTACGGCGGCCGCTGGTCAGGGTTCCGGCCAGCATGGGGCCGCCGGAGACAAAGATGGTGGGGACGTTGACACGGGCGGCGGCCATCAGCAGGCCGGGCACGTTTTTGTCGCAGTTGGGGATCATCACAAGACCGTCAAACTGGTGGGCCTGTGCCATGGCCTCGGTGGAGTCGGCGATCAGGTCGCGGGTCACGAGGGAGTACTTCATGCCCACATGACCCATAGCGATGCCGTCGCACACGGCGATGGCGGGGAACTCTACGGGCGTGCCGCCTGCAGCGCGGATACCGGCCTTGACCGCCTCGGCGATCTTGTCCAGATTCATATGGCCGGGGACGATCTCGTTATAGGAGCAGACCACACCGATGAGGGGGCGCTCCAGTTCCTCCTTGGTATAGCCCAGTGCATAGAGCAAAGAGCGGTTGGGCGCGGCAGGGATGCCGCGTTTGATGACGTCAGAACGCATAGGAAAACCTCCTGTCAGATATGCGGAAAGGCCGTCCTCCTGTGAGTGGCGGCCTTTTCGCAGGAAAAATCAGTTGGAAGCGGTGTCGGGATCGGTGTCGTTGCCCCAGAGCATGTTTTTGCGCAGCTCGGCGCCAACGGTCTCCATCTGGTGCTTGGCCAGAATGTTGCGGGAGGCGTTGAAGAAGCAGCGGCCGTTCTTGTTCTCGGCGATCCACTTGCCGGCGAAGGTGCCGTTCTGAATGTCAGTGAGGACAGCCTTCATGTTCTTCTTGGTCTCCTCGTAGGGCAGGATGCGGGGACCGGACACATACTCACCGTACTCGGCGGTATCGGAGATGGAGTAGTTCATCATGGCGACGCCGCCCTTGTTGATCAGGTCGATGATCAGCTTCATCTCATGGATGCACTCGAAGTAGGCGTTCTCGGGAGCGTAACCGGCTTCCACCAGCGTCTCGAAGCCCAGCTTCATCAGTTCCACAACGCCGCCGCACAGAACGGCCTGCTCGCCGAACAGGTCGGTTTCGGTCTCGTCCTGGAAGGTGGTTTCCATGACGCCGCCGCGGGCGCCGCCGATACCGGCAGCATAGGCCAAACCGATGTCATAGGCCTTGCCGGTGGCATTCTGCTCCACAGCGATCAGGCAGGGCACGCCCTTGCC
Organism: Oscillibacter sp.; assembly: GCA_017547085.1. Taxonomy (GTDB): domain Bacteria; phylum Bacillota; class Clostridia; order Oscillospirales; family Oscillospiraceae; genus Oscillibacter. Next base: position 61,712 of record JAFYQM010000021.1, on the reverse strand, counting down.
GGCGACATACTGGGAACGAACGGTGTGGCCGGGGCCCTTGGGCGCAATCATCAGCACGTCGATGTCGGCGGGAGGAACGATCTGCTTGAAGTGGATGTTGAAGCCGTGGGCAAACATCAGAGCGTTGCCTGCCTCCAGATTGGGGGCGATGTCCTTCTTGTAGACCTCGGCCTGGGTCTCGTCGTTGATGAGGATCATCACGATATCGGCCCACTTGGCGGCTTCGGGTACGGTCATGACCTTCAGACCGGCGGCCTCTGCCTTGGCCCAGTTCTTGCTGCCTGCGCGCAGACCCACGCAAACATCGCAGCCGGAGTCCTTCAGGTTCAGTGCGTGGGCATGGCCCTGAGAGCCGTAACCGACGATGGTGATCTTCTTACCGTCCAGCTTGCCCAGATCGCAGTCCTTCTCATAATACATGTTTGCCATAATCATATTCCTCCTGTAATTTGTTATTGTCGTAAATGGTATTCCGGCCTCTTTCGATGGCGATGGTACCGGTTTTTGCAATTTCCAAAATGCCGAAATCTTCCAGCATTTCAATGAGCGCAGTGTTTTTGCTCTGGCTGCCGAAGACCCAAATGGTCAGGGCTTCCTTGCCTACGTCGATGACCTTGGCGCGGAAGATGTTGACGATCTGGATGATCTCGTCACGGGCCAGCCGGTCCGCGGCACGGACCTTAATCAGGGCGATCTCACGGCGGATGCAGCTTTCCTCGTCCAGAATTTTTACGGCCTTCACAGGCAGCAGCTTGCTGCACTGGGCGGCGATCTGGTCAATCATCAGCTCATCGCCCAAAATCTCGATGGAGATACGGGTGATGCCGGGTTTGTCCGTGGCACCGGAGACGATGGATTCGATGTTGTAGCCCTTGCGGGAAAAGAGGCGTGCTACCTGACTGAGGACGCCAGGGGTGTCATCTACCAGAATGCAAAGGGTATAGAGCTTATGCTCTGTGTTGAATTCTCGTTTCAAAACCGTCCCTCCTTAGTCCAGCAGGAATTTGGTGATGGGAGAACCCGCAGCCACCATGGGGCGGACCATCTCGTCCATATCCAGCACGCAGTCAATGACGGCGCCGGTGCCGCAGGCAAGAGCCTGACGGATGCAATCCTCTACTTCCTGCAGGCAGGTGGCACGGTAGCCGTGGAGCCCATAGGCTTCAGCCAGCTTGACAAAATCAGGGCCACGGTCCAGCGTGGTCTGAGAGAAGCGGCTGCCGTAGATCAGGTTCTGCCACTGGCGAACCATGCCCAGCGTACCGTTGTTGAATACCACGGAGATGATGGGCAGGTTGTAGTGCTGCACGGTGCACAGCTCGTGGCAGTTCATGCGGAAACAGCCGTCGCCCGCGATGTGGATGACCCGCTTGCCGGGGTTGCCGACCTGCGCGCCGATGGCTGCGCCCAGACCGAAGCCCATGGTGCCGAAACCACCGGAGGTCAATAGCTGACCCGGATAGTTGAAGTGCAGATGCTTGATAGCCCACATCTGATGCTGGCCCACGTCGGTGGCCACGATGGTGTCCTCGGGCGTGTTGAGGCGGATAGTTTCCATGATCTGCTGGGGATTCAGGTGGGCGCTGTCCGCCGCAACGGAGGGGGCACGGAGGGGAAGAATATGCTGTTTCCATTCTGTATGGTCGTACTGGGGAAGACCCTCGTTCAGCATTTCCAGCACGCGGCGGGCAGAGCCGATGATGTGGTGATCCGTCAGTACGTTTTTGTCGATCTCTGCGCGGTCGATGTCGATCTGCACGATCTTTGCCTGTTTGGCAAAGGTGGCGGGATCCAGTGCCACACGGTCAGAGAAGCGGCAGCCGACAGCGATCAGCAGGTCGCATTCATCCACGGCGACGTTGGAGGCACGAGAGCCGTGCATGCCGATCATGCCGGAGGTCAGAGGGTGAGCGCCGGGGAAGCCGCCGCCGCCCATGACGGTGATGGCTACGGGGGCATCCATCTTTTCTGCAAAGGTGCGGAACTCGTTGTGGGCACGGCTGCGGACTACACCGCCGCCGCAGATCAGCAGGGGACGCTTTGCCTCGGCGATCATCTCCCGCAGGGTATCCACGTCCTGTTGGTTGATATTGGTGTTTTTCAGCTGGTGGCTGGCATTGAGAGAGCGCATGCTGGCACAGCTGCGGTTTTCCCGCCAGGGGATGAACTCGTAGTCGATCATCTGGTCAGGTGCAGTGACGTTTTTCAAAAAGTCGATCAGTACCGGACCGGGACGGCCGTTAGCGGCCACCGCAAAGGCCTGACGCATGATATCGGGGATTTGCTGTGCGTCCCGCACCAGAAACGCTGCCTTAGTGATGGGCATGGCGATGCCGGTGGAGTCGACCTCCTGGAAGGAGTCCTTGCCCAGCAGGTTCTCGCCCACGTTGCAGGTGATGAACACCACGGGGGAGGAGTCCAGATAGGCCGTGGCGATGCCGGTGGTCAGGTTGGTGGCGCCGGGACCGGAAGTGGCGAAGCATACGCCTACCTTGCCGGTGGCACGGGCATAGCCGTCAGCCGCGTGGGCAGCGCCCTGTTCATGGGCGGTCAGTACATGGGTGATTTTTTCGCTGTAGTGATACAGCTCATCGTACAGGTTCAGGATGGTTCCGCCCGGATAGCCGAAGATCGTGTCGACCTCCTGCTCCAGCAGGCACTCCATGATCGCCTGCGTTGCACGGATCTTCAAATGATATTCCTCCTTGCGTGCCGCAAAGGCGGCCCGTTGATTCAGATTTTTCCGCTGCCCTTCTGCAGGGCGATGACGCCGGTGCGTACGACCTCCAGAATGCTGAAGGGCCGCATCATCTCCTGGAAGGTATCCAGCCGGTCAGGGGTATCGGAGACTTCCACCGTCATGGAAGTGGGGGAGATGTCGGCGATCTTGGCTCCGTAAATGGAGCAGATGGTCACGATATCCTGACGGGTTTTGGCGTTGGCAGTGACTTTCAGGATCATCAATTCGCGGCTGATATGGTGGTGTTCTTCCAATGTGCGGACCTTGATGACCTCGATCAGCTTGTTCAGCTGTTTTTCCACTTGTTCTACCATGTTGTTGCCGTTATCCACAATGATGGTGATGCGGGAAATGGTGGGGTCGTCGGTGGGGCCCACAGCCAGAGATTCAATGTTAAATGCGCGGCGGGAGAAAAGTCCGGTGATGCGGTTCAGCACACCTGCCCGGTTTTCCACCAGAACAGAAATGGTTTGCTTCATGTTCCCGCCTCCTTTAATCGTTGGTGGTGACGTCGGGATGGACATTCACGATCGTCAGTGAGCTGCCCTTGCGGGTAAGCATGGCGTCGATGGCATTGTCGATCTGCGTTTCGTCCTCCACCACCGTGCTGGGGATGCCGTAGGCCGCGGCAATGGCTGCAAAGTCCGGCGAGCCGTCCAGTGCCACGCCGATGGGGCCGTGATAGGGTGCGGAACGCTGGATCTGGTGGACCAGTCCCAGCACGTTGTTGCGGAACAGGACGATCTTGATATCCAGATTCTCGCACTTCACAGCGGCCAGTTCGTTCATCGCCATCTGGAAGGAGCCATCACCGCAGATGACCACGGTTTGTTTTTCCCGTTGGGCGGTTTTCGTGCCGATGGCCGCCGGCAGGGCGTAGCCCATGGTGCCGAGGCCTCCCGAGGTCAGCAGGCGGCCGTGCTTCTGGGGCAGGTATTTGCAGGCAAACAGCTGGTTTTGGCCCACATCCACACAAACGGTGGCGTCATCTGCCAGCTTTTCTCCTAACTTGCGAAGGAAGGTGCCGGGGAACACATAGCCCTCCCGCTGGGGGAATACGCGGTCCAACTCCGCCTTGCGGTAGCTGCGCAGCTTCTCCAGCCATGCAGCGGAATCCGGGGGCGTCAGTTCCCGCTCCAGAATCTGGCGCAGAATGACTTTCACATCGCCCACGACCGGAATGGCGGCGGTCATGTTCTTGCCGATCTCCGCGGGGTCCACATCAATGTGGATGGTGGCCATGCGGCGTTCAATGTCTTCAGGATGTACCATGGCGCGGTCGGCGGCACGGGTACCCACCATGATCAGCAGATCGGCCTTGGCCAGTGCCTGATTGGCGCAGTGGTTGCCGTGGGCGCCGATCATGCCCAGATTCAGCGGATGAGCCGTAGGGATCACGGAAATTCCCATCATGGTTTTGACCACGGGGATGGAGTAGCGTTCCGCCAGCTCCAGCAGCTCCTCCCGCGCATGTGCCAGCCAGACGCCGCCGCCGGCACAGATGAGAGGCTGCTTTGCCTTGCCGAGAGCCTCGACCACACGTTTGATCTGCAGCTCGTTACCTTTCACGCTGGGCTTGTAGCCTCGGATGTTTACCTGTTCGGGGTAGTGGAACGCCTTGACGGACTGCGTCTGAATATCGATGGGAATGTCGATGAGTACCGGACCGGGACGGCCGGTGGTGGCAATGTGGAATGCTTCCTTTACCACACGGGGGATGTCGTTGGCATCCTTGATCAAATAGCTGTGCTTGGAGAAGGGGGCTACCGCGCCGGTGATGTCTACCTCCTGAAAGATATCACGGCCCAGCAGGTGGCTGGGCACCTGTCCGGTGATGGCCACCAGAGGAATGGAGTCCATGTAGGCAGTGGCGATGCCGGTGATCAGGTTGGTGGCACCCGGGCCGGAGGTCACCATGCAGACGCCTGCCTTTCCGGTGACTCGGGCATAGCCGGAGGCCATGTGGCCGGCATTCTGCTCCGTGCGTACCAGCGTGTAGCCGATGTCGGGCATCTCGCGCAGAACGTCCATCACAGGGCAGATGGTTGCACCTGCATAACCGAACATATGAGTCACACCCGCCTGACGCAGGCTTTCCATGAGAATGTGTGCGCCGGTCAGTTCCATAGCTTGTCCTCCTTTGCGGTGCGGTTTCAAAACCGCCGGAATGTGAAAAAACCTGTGGTCCTTGTGCCGGACCACAGGTTTTCAGATAGCGTTGTCAAGCAAACCGTTTACATTACTGCGGAGGATAAAAACCGTTCACTTTGCTGTCTGCTCCGGGCACGACCATAAGCACCATTCTCCAGGGATACCAGACGTACCAGTACCGGAATAGTGTACAGGGCCAAAATAATAATCAGAGCGATCAGCATGAACATGGAAAAGGCCTCCGCTGTTTCAAAACGGGAAAAGCATCCGTGCATATCCGCACCGGATTCTTTTGTTGATTTATTATACATAGAGGAGAATTAAAATACAATCAAAAATCATACCTTTAAAAAATCTTCTGTTCTTTTGCTGAAAACAGTAGAAAATAGCGCTGAAAATCTGGCACAAACAGATAATTTTTGAGGAGAGTTGACGGTATGACCGATGCCTTTGAAACAGAGACATCTTAAAAAAGAAGCAGACAGCGTAAACTGTCTGCTGATGCGGGCTTCATGGGCAGGGGGAGGAAGGCCATCAGACCTTGATGCCCTTGTGAGAGATCCATTTGAGGAAGAGAAATTTCTTCAGGCCGAACTCTACTGTGTCTTCAAATGTCAGCGGATAGGGAGGGAGAAGGACTTCTCCGACCTCTGTGTTGAAGATCCGGTATCCCTTTTTCTCCAGAAAAATGCCGCGTGTTTTGGGGTCTGCCAACCGGACATGCAATTCGGTGATCTCCAAATCAGAAGAGGTGACCTCCACCAACTCTACCAAAATACAGGTATTTCCGGTTTTCTGCATGTGTTCCAAAAGTTCGGGGGAATATTGAATGTTCATGGCAGGCTCCTTTGTGTGAATTTTGTTTATAAAATCATTATATCTCACGATGCAGGCAGTGACAAGGGCTTTCCGCGCATGAAATCCTGCGGTGGGGGAACCCTTTGGAGAGAACAGGAAAGGTGGGGGAGCCAATGTGCACAGCTGTGACCTATCAGACAAAGGATCATTATTTTGGACGAAATCTGGATCTGGAGTTTTCCTATGGGGAATCCGTGACGGTCACGCCCAGAAACTATGCGTTTTCTTTCCGGAGCGGGAAGACCATCGCTTCCCACCATGCCATGATCGGCGTGGCGTATGTGCAAAAGGGGTATCCGCTTTACTATGACGCCGTTAATGAAAAGGGACTGTCCATGGCGGGGCTGCGCTTTCCGGAGTATGCGTTCTATGAGCGTGTAGAAGACGGAGTGGAAATGGTCGCACCCTTTGAATTGATCCCATGGGTGCTGGGACATTGCGGAACGCTGGATGAGGCGCGGCAGTTACTGGAACAGACGCGGCTGGGATGCATTGATTTCAGTGAAGCCTTGCCGGTTACGCCGCTGCACTGGATGCTGGCCGACAAAACGGGGAGTATCGTAGTGGAGCCGTTGAAAGATGGGCTGCGGATTTATGAAAATCCCGTAGGCGTGCTGACCAACGCACCGCCTTTTCCCTATCATTTGAGCCATCTGGAGCAGTTTCGGAATTTGACGGCCTCGGAGCCTCAAAATCCGCTGCTGGACGGAATGGGCCTGACACCCGACAGCCGCGGGATGGGAGCCATTGGGTTGCCGGGGGACTTGTCTTCCGCGTCCCGATTTGTACGGGCGGCATTCACCAGACTGCATTCCCTCTCCGGAGAAACGGAGGAGGAGAGCATTAGCCAGTTTTTCCACATCCTGCAGACAGTGGCTCAGACCCGCGGCTGTGTCCGGCTGGATACGGGCAATGAGATCACCGTCTATTCCTCCTGCTGCAATACCGAAAAGGGGATTTACTACTATACAACTTATCAGGATCCTCAGGTGCTGGGTGTGGACCTGCATCAGGAGGATCTGGATGGAACGGAACTGGTCTCCTATCCGATGGAAACCCAACTGCATGTTCAAATTCAGAACGCAAAAAGCCGCCCCGTTTGACGGAGCGGCTTTTACTCAACCTCAGCGGAGGGAGAAAATCAGATACAGGACGATCAGGTGCAGGGGATAGAACCCATAGGCGGCGTATTGGAAGGCCTTTCCACCAAAACCGCGCTTGCCGTTATACAGCCAGATGGGGATCAGCGCCAGAATGGCAAGGCTCTGGACCGGAAGGGAATACGCGCCGTCAAATAAGGGGAAAACCTGTCCTTCCATCAGCAGGCTGTGCAGAATGACCATGGCTGCCAACTGGCAAAGACGGGCACCGCGGAAATTGCGGAACAGATAGAAAACCACCACGGTTGCAACCCCTTTCCATCCGTAATCCACCATGCCGATGAGGGAGAGCAACCAGATGCCCAGCAGCTTGCCGCTGCATTGCAGCCAACTGTGGGGCGTATGGTCTGCGCGGGCAGCGTCGATGATGCAGACAGCCCACAAGCCTAAAAGCAGGGTGAAAATGGTGTTTTGATGGAACGGATAAAAAACGGTGCTGCCCTGCACCAGATCGAAGGGAATTTCAGCAATCAGGGCCGTGACCAGCAGGCGTTTGACATAGCGGCGGCGGTTAGCGGTGTGAAAAAAGCCTTCCGCAATTTGAAAAGCGAAGATGGGAAAGGCCAGACGGCCCACGCAGGTCATCCAGAAATTGCCGGGAATGACCGTGGCCCACATGTGGTCCAGCAGCATGGTGACCATGGCCAGTACACGCAATGCAGAGGCACTGATCCCGCCAAAGAGTGGGGGACGAAGGGATGGTGGGGTGGAAACGGTTTCCTGCGGCATATCATTTCTCCTCTCGGTTTACTGACTGCATTATACAGGAAAACCGAGAGAAAAAAGTTACAAAAGGGTAAAATATCAGCTTTTTTGGCAGATGGGCAGTTCTTCCAGAGAGGCGAAGGTGTAGCCCATGTCCTCCCATTTGGTCAGCAGATCGTCCAGAATGGAAGCGTTGGTGGCGGAGGTAGAGTGCAGCAGGACAATGGCTCCGTCGTGAATGCGGGGCAGCAGCTTGGCGTAAGCTGCCTCCGCGGTGGGCTGGTCATCCACATACCAGTCCACATAGGCAAGGCTCCAGAACACGGTGGTATAGCCCGCGGCATGGGCGTTGCGCAGATTCTCCTTGCTGTATTTGCCCTGCGGCGGGCGGTAAAACGGGAGCATGTCCTCGCCTACGACCTCACGGTATTTGGCGGAAAGCGCATCCAATTCCTTTTGAAACGCTGCCGGATCAGAGATGGCGGACATGTCCGGGTGGCTGTTGGTGTGGTTGCCTACGATATGCCCCTCCGCCGCCATGCGGCGGACGATGTCCGGCGCAGTGTCCAGCATGGTTCCGACAATGAAAAAGGCGGCGGGGGCGTTGTGCTTTTTCAGTGCGTCTAAAATCGGTTCCGTATAGCCGTTTTCATAGCCGCAGTCAAAGGTCAGATAGATGACTTTTTTGGAGATGTCGCCCAGATAGCAGGCGTTGTACTGTGCCAGATCTTCTGTGGTGGCATTGCCGGTGGGGGATTCTCCTTCTGTGGGGAAGGAAAGCCCCCAGTTTCCCGCGGAAGCCGGAATGGCGACGGGAGAATCGGCGGGGATGGTATCGGGCTGGCGCAGGATCGTGAGTACCAGAAGCGGAGCCAGTAGCGCGAGAAAGATGCGGTAACGGAACATGGATGGTTCCTCCTGTTCATGGGATTTTCGTTAGTGTTGCCGGAAAAGACGGGATGATGCACCGTTGAAAAAACGGCAGGAAACTGGTATAGTGGAACAAACACAGGGAACGGAGGGTATTTATGATCATTGCAGTCTGTGTCGATGACAAGAACGGCATGATGTTCAACCGGCGGCGTCAGAGCCGTGACCGTGCCCAGCAGGCTGACCTGCTGGATTGGTGCAGTGGGCGGACGCTGTGGGTAGCGCCCTATTCTGTGCCGCTGTTTCCCGACGGCGCACGGGCAGACGATGCGTTTCTGGACAAAGCAGCGGAGGGTGAGGTCTGCTTTGTGGAAGACCGCTCCGTAAACACTGTGGCGGACCGGGTGGAAGCGGTGGTGTTGTACCGCTGGAACCGGACCTATCCGGCGGACCTGCGGTTCGACTTGGATTTAAGCGGATTCCGGCTGGAATCCGTCAGTGAGTTTGCAGGCAGCTCCCATGAAACCATCACCCGGGAAATCTATCAGAGAAAAGAGTAAGACATATGGCAAAGAAAAAGAACAGTAAAAAAATGTCCCGCACAGAGCTGATCCTCCTGATTGTTCTGTGTATTGCGATCACGGGCTACCGCATGTATCAGGCATCTCAGGTGGAGACTTACACCATGGAGGACATCCCCGCTTATGCAGGCGATCCGTTTGTGGTCATTGATGATAACCAGCCGTCGTTCACGGAAGAGGAACTGACCGAAGCCGCAGAAGGCGGATACGAATTTTATTCCGAACTGGACTATCTGGGCCGCTGCGGTGTCACGGAGGCCTGTGTGGGCGTGGAGATGATGCCCACGGAGAAGCGTGGTGATATCAGCAGCATAAAACCCACCGGTTGGGAACAGGAGTTTTACGACTTTGTGAATGGCGAGGCGCTTTATAACCGCTGCCATCTGATCGGATTCCAGTTGACCGGAGAAAACGCCAACGAAAAGAATCTGATCACCGGCACCCGCTATATGAACGTGGACGGCATGCTGCCCTTTGAGGACATGGTGGCGGACTATGTGAAGGAAACGGAAAACCATGTGCTTTACCGTGTGACTCCTGTGTTTGAGGGGAGTGATCTGGTGGCAAAGGGCGTACGGATGGAGGCCTACTCCGTGGAGGATGCAGGCGATGGGGTCTGCTACAATGTCTTTTGCTATAACGTGCAGCCCGGTGTGGAGATTGACTATGCCACTGGAGAAAACTGGCTGGCGGAAGATGAGGCAGCCTGATGAAACAGCTTTTTGAGCAGTTTGACCGCATTGTGATTTTTGATACGGAGACCACCGGCATCGAATTCGGGAAGGACCGGATCATTGAATTGGGCGCGGTGGCCCTTGAAGACGGCGTGGAAACGGATAGTCTCAATGTGCTGATCCGCCTGCCGGAGGGAGAGTTGCTGCCTCCGTTTATCACGGAATTGACCGGGATCACCGACCTGCAGCTGCTGACCGAAGGTGTGGAGCAGGCAGAGGCGGTGGATGCATTCTGCCGCCTGCTGGACGGTGCGGAGCGGCCGCTGCTGGTGGCCTATAACGCCCAGTTCGATCTGAATTTCCTCTACCATTTTCTCAGGCCCAGTGGACAGGTGGGGGTACTGCGGGCGCCTCGCTTTCTGGATGCGCTGACGGTATATCGAGACCGGCGGGATTACCCCCACAAGCTGTGCAATGCCATCGATGCCTACGGTCTGGGGGATCAGGTGGTCAACAGCCACCGTGCTGTGGATGACGCCCGTGCCACAGTGGCGCTGTTGGAGGCCATGGCGGCCGAGCAGGATGATCTGGAGCAGTACATCGACCTGTTCGGAACCCACCCGAAGTATGGGGTTTCCGGCCGGCCCATTTCTTCTGTGACATATCGAAAGCAGCCCTACCAGCGGATCAAGCCCCTGTATGAGCTGAGTTGAATTAAAACAGGTCATCTGTTATGCGGATGACCTGTTTTTGCGAAAAGACAGGTATAAGCTGGTGCGGAATTGAAAAAATCTGTGTTCCCAACTCCTGCAAAAAGTGGCAACCTTCAACAGGTTTCCTGTTTTTGGAACACCAGAATCAATTCCATACTTGAGAAATCCATGGTTTGCCTTTATAATAGGAAAAGAATCCGAACCGGAAGACCCGAAAACGAACGGAATTTGGCGGTACTATATGAACAAGAAACATGTCTTTTTCTATAAGCTGGTGCGACCTATTATCGTGGTGTTTCTCTGGCTGAAATTTGGATATACCTTTACGGTGGCAAGAAACCTGCCGGAGAACTATATCGTTCTTTCCAATCACACCACGGATTACGATCCCCTGTTTTTGGGAGCCAGCTTTCCACGGCAGATGTATTTTGTGGGCAGCGAGCACATTGCCCGCTGGAAACGTTGGTATGAACTGCTGAAAAGCTGTTTTGCACCCATTATGCGGCCCAAGGGAACGTTGGGGGCCTCGACCACCATGGAGGTGCTGCGGAAGGTCAAGGGCGGCGCCAGTGTCTGCATTTTTGCCGAAGGCGCCCGCTGCTGGGACGGCGTTACCAATCCGATCCTGCCGTCTACAGGCAGAACGGTCAAAAGTGCCCGCTGCGGGTTGGTTACATACAAAATCGTGGGAGGTTACTTTGCAAGTCCCAACTGGAGCGGGAAAAATACCCGCCGCGGGTATGTTCACGGCGCGCCGGTCCATGTTTACACCAAAGAGCAGTTGGCGCAGATGAGCGTGGACGAGATCAATGCTGCCATTGTGCGGGACCTGTATGAGGACGCCTATGCGCGGCAGCTGGCAGAACCGAAGCGCTACCGCGGCAAAGGCCTTGCCGAGCAAATAGAAAACCTGCTGTTTATCTGCCCCCAGTGCGGTGCGTTGGATACCATTCGCTCCCGCGGTGATACGGTAGCTTGCGGCACTTGCGGCCATGCCTTCCGGTATGACGAGTACGGCATGCTGCAGGGAACCTCCTTTACCACCGTCAGGGAACTGGCTGCATGGCAGCGGGAGGAAGTGGAATACGCGGCAGACCGCGGTGCGGCTTATATGCTGCCGAATGCCGTTCTTTCCACGGTGGCGAACCACAAGGAATCCGTGGTGGACAGTGGTGCGGCACAGATCACATCAGAGGCGATCACCTGTGGAGGAACGGAGATTCCGCTGGACAAAATTCTGGATCTGCAGATCCACGGCAGGCATGCGCTGGTGTTTTCCACGGTGGATGCCTATTACGAGCTGGTTTCTCCAGAACGTAACGTGCTGAAATTCATGCTGCTGTACGGCGCCTATAAGCGCCGCGCCAAAATAGAGAAGTAAGAGAGGTTGGATTATGGATTTTTCTGCTGCCAATACCGCCCTTTGGACGCCGATCATTGAAACCGGCATCATTGCGGGTCTGATTCTGCTGGCCAATGTGCTGAGACGAAAGATTCCGGCAGTCCGAAAGAGCCTGATGCCTACGGCTGTGCTGGCGGGTTTCATTATGCTGATCCTCCGGGCTACCGGTATTTTGAACATTAATCTGGAATTTCTGGAGCAGATGACTTACCACGCGTTGGCGTTGGGCTTCATTGCCATGTCCCTTCGTGTTCCCAGCAAGGAGAACGGCTCCGGTGCCTTGATTGGCAGCAAGAGCGGTGCGCTGATCGTCAGCACCTATCTGGTGCAGGCGATCGTGGGGCTGGTGATCTCCATTGGTCTTGCCTATACCACCATGCCGGATCTTTTCAAAGCGGCCGGCATCCTGCTGCCCATGGCTTACGGACAGGGCCCCGGACAGGCCAATAATGTGGGAACGACCTACGAAGCGCTTGGCATGGCCAGCGGCCGCAGCTTTGGCCTTTCTCTGGCGGCAGTAGGGTATCTTTGTGCCTGCGTGGTCGGCGTGGTATTTTTGAATGTCTTTAACCGCAGGGACAAGGTGGAGCGCTGCATGGATAAGAAGGAACTCTCCGGCTCTGTGACGGTGGATACCTTCCAGGACAGCGATGAAGTGCCTATTTCCGAGTCCATTGACCGCCTCAGCATTCAGGTGGCCATGGTAGTCATGGTGTATTTGCTGACCTATCTGGTTACATGGGGCATTACCTCCGGACTGCAGGCTGTGGCGCCGGGACTGGCTGCTACGGTGTCCACGCTGCTGTGGGGCTTCAACTTCATCATCGGTTCTGCCCTTGCCATGGGCTGCCGCTGCGTGTTTGCCTGCCTGCGGTTCTATAAGGTGATGAATCACCAGTACCAGAACAACTACCTGCTCAGCCGCATTTCCGGTCTGGCCTTTGACGTGATGATTGTGGCGGGCATCGCCAGCATCAATATTGAAGATCTGACCGGCCAGTGGCTGCCCTTCCTCCTGATGGCAGTTGCAGGCGGCGTGGTCACTCTGATCTATCTCTGGTTCATGTGTAAGAAGCTCTATCCTAACTATGCCTATGAGGGCTTTTTCTCCATGTACGGTATGCTGACCGGAACCATCAGCTCCGGGGTGCTGCTGCTGCGGGAGATCGACCCTGAATTTGAAACGCCTGCCGCCAATAACCTGATTACCGGCAGTTCCTTCGGCATCATCTTCGGCGCTCCGGTCCTGCTGCTGGTGGGTATGGCTGCCAAGAGTGATACGATGGTATTTGTTGTATTCGGTCTGGTGCTGATTTATCTGGCTGCTCTGCTGCTGTTCATTTTTAAGGCGGGCAACGGAAAAAAAGCAAACAAATAAGCGAAAAGAGAGCCGTTACGGCTCTCTTTTTTTCTGCGCTTTTTCCCACAGGATTCGTTGCGCAATCCCTGAAAATGGGGTATACTAATATAATCTATGAAATTCTTTTCCGGAGGCGTTCCATGAAAAAACTCATGGTCATTGACGGCAACAGCATCATCAACCGCGCATATTACGGCATCCGTCCCCTCAGCACCCGGGACGGCCTGTATACCCATGCCATTTTCGGCTTTCTGACAACGCTGCTGCGGCTGGAGGGAGAGGAGCAGCCGGATGCGGTGTGCGTCACCTTTGACGTGCATGCGCCGACTTTCCGCCACACGGCGGACGCTGCCTACAAGGCGACCCGTAAGCCCATGCCGGAGGAACTGCGGATGCAGATGCCGGTGATGAAGGAAGTGCTGGATGCGCTGAATATTCCCCGCTACGAGCTGGCGGGCTGGGAGGCTGACGACCTGATCGGCACCATTTCCCGCAAGTGCGAGGCGGCGGGCTGGGACTGCACCGTGGTGACGGGTGATAAGGACTCCCTCCAGCTGATCACAGACCACACGAAGGTGAAGCTGGTGTCTACCCGTATGGGACAGACCACCACCAAGGATATGACGCCTGACGCTTTCCGGGAGCAGTATGGCTTCGATCCTATCCATATGATCGACCTGAAGGCGCTGATGGGCGATACCTCCGATAATATTCCCGGTGTAGCGGGTGTGGGCGAAAAAACGGCTATGGATCTGATTCAGTAATACCAGACCATTGAAAATCTCTATGCAAAGATGCCGGAGATCGAGGCCAAGCCTGCGGCCATCCGCAAACTGACGGAAGGGGAGGAGAGCGCCCGCCACTCCTACTGGCTGGCCACCATTGCCACGGACGCTCCGCTGGAATTCGACCCGGAGCAGAATCTGAAGCAGGCACCGTCCGCTGACGCCTATGGACTGTTTTTGCGTTTGGAGTTTACCAAGCTGATCGAAAAGTTTGGTTTGATGCCCGAGGCATCTGCCGCTGCGGAAGAGACCTATACCGGTTCTTGTGTAACCGTGGAACTGATGGACGAGACTATGGTCTCCGGCGCTGTGCAGGAAATGCTGGGACGCGGTGCACCGGTCTATGTCCGCACGAAGAATCAGCTGGAAGTGATCGTTTTTGAACAGGATTACGATGCGGATGCGCGTGCCTATGTACTGGATCGGGAACGGTATTCTGGTGACTACGAAAAGGCTGTCTGCGCCATGTTTTCTGCCGATCTTTCGAAGATTGGCCACCATGTGAAAGATTTGCAGCGCAGTTTGCTGCGCTGTGGCTGTTCCACGGACGGATGGATGTTTGATACGGCGCTGGCCGCCTATTTGCTGGATGCCACGGCGGGCAGTTACGATTTGGACCGACTGTGCGTGAAATACTGTGGATTCCAGATCGGCCGCGCTTCCGGTGGAGAAGAAGGAGAACAGCTCTCTTTGCTGGATATGGGCACTGCCGAAATCGATCGGGCAAAGCAGTACTCTGATCTTGCTGCGGAAGCGGCAGCGCTGGCTTGCCTGCATAAGACGATGGAGAAACAGCTTCGCGGACAGGGAATGTGGGAACTGTTTGAAACTGTGGAGTTACCCCTTTGCCGTGTTCTGGCGGAGATGGAGCTGGCCGGCTGCCGTGTGGATCAGGGAGCACTGGTATCCTTTGGCGAGATGCTGGCACAGCATACAGTGCAGCTGGAGCAGTCCATTTACGGTCTGGCGGGACAGGAGTTCAACATTAATTCTCCCAAACAGTTGGGCGAGATTTTGTTTGACAAGCTGGGCCTGCCCCACGGCAAAAAGACCAAAACCGGCTGGTCCACCAATGCCGACGTGCTGGAAAAGCTGCGCTATGAGGCACCCATCGTGGGGCTGGTGCTGGAGTATCGCCAGTATGCGAAACTGAAATCCACCTATGCGGACGGCTTGCTGAAAGCCATGGACTCCGACGGGCGTGTGCGTACCAGCTTCCAGATGACGGTGACGGCCACAGGTCGCCTCTCCTCCACGGAGCCGAACCTGCAGAATATTCCCACCCGCACCGACCTTGGCAGCGAGATCCGCAGAATGTTTATCCCTGCGGACGGCTGCGTGCTGGTGGATGCGGATTACTCGCAGATTGAACTGCGCCTGCTGGCCCATATTGCCGGAGATGAAACCATGCGAACGGCATTTACTGCCGGGCAGGACATCCATACGGCTACGGCGGCGCAGGTGTTCCATGTTCCGGTGGAAGAGGTGACGCCCGAGATGCGGCGCAGTGCCAAGGCGGTCAACTTTGGCATCGTATACGGTATTTCCGCCTTCTCACTGTCACAGGATATCGGCGTCAGTGTGGCGGAAGCCAAACGGTATATGGAGGCTTATTTTGCCACCTTCCCCGGTGTGCGGAAATATATGGATGATGTGGTGGAGCAGGCCAAGGCAGCCGGTTATGTGGAAACGGTCTATCACCGCCGCCGCGATCTGCCAGAGCTGAAGTCCTCCAATTTCAATATGCGGTCCTTTGGCGAGCGGGTGGCGCTGAATATGCCCATTCAGGGCACGGCGGCAGATATTATGAAGCTGGCGATGATTGCTGTCTGGAAGCGCCTGAAGGCAGAAAAAACGGCTGCCCGTCTGGTGTTGCAGGTGCATGATGAGTTGATCGTGGAATGCCCTGAAGAGGACGCGTCTGCTGTTGCTGCGCTGCTGGAGGAGGAAATGGAGCGGGTAGTTTCCCTCTCCGTGCCTTTGACTGCGGAGGCGCATTGGGGCCGCAACTGGCTGGAAGCAAAGGGATAACAATGATGCATTCGCCGCCGGAGTGCTGTGTCAGGCAAAATAGTGCCCGGCGGCAGGATGCGGGAAGTACATATGAAGAGATTATTGGTTGTTTTAGGCGTGGCAGGGGTGTCCTTGTCTGCTGTGTTTGTGCGCTGGTCCACAGCGCCGTCACTGGTACTGGCGTTTTACCGCATGGCCTTTTCCGTGCTGCTGTTGCTGCCGGCTGTGCTGTTTCACCAGCGGGGGGAACTGCTGGCGCTGCGTAGACGGGAAGTGGTTTTGTGCCTTGTCAGCGGCATCTTTTTGGGGCTGCACTTTTCCGCCTACTTTGAATCTTTGCGGTGGACGTCTATCGCAGCGTCCGTGGTGCTGTCGGACACGGAGGTGCTGTTTGTGGCAGCGGCCAGTCTGCTGCTGTTCCGTCAGAAGCTTTCCAGAAAAGCATGGATCGCCATTGCGTTGACTTTCGGTGGCAGCATCGTGGTGGCGCTTGCCGGCAGTGTGGCGGGAGCCGACGTACTGAAAGGCAATTTGCTGGGCCTTGCAGCGGGTGCAACGATGGCGGTCTATACCATGATCGGTACCGTGTGCCGCAAGACAGTTTCCACCACCGTATATACCTTCGTGGTGTATCTGGCGGCTGCGGCGACGGTGCTGGCGATTGCCCTCAGCAACGGAACGCCGGTTGCAGGATATGGTCATTTAAATTATTTAACAGCCCTTGGTATGGCGGTTTTTTGTACCTTGCTTGGACATAGTGTATTCAGCTGGGGCCTGAAATACCTGCCTCCGGCTTTCGTTTCCACCGTGAAGCTGCTGGAGCCGGTGTTTGCATCTGCGTGGGGCCTGCTGCTGTTTGCCGAGGTGCCTGCTTTGCAGGTGGTGCTGGGCGGCGCGGCTATCATTTTCGGTATTGCATTGTACAGCCGAAGCATTGAAACGACTTGAGGAGGAGACAACATGGAGGAGAACCGGATGCATGTGCGCATCGTGCCCATGACGGCGGATCATTTGGATGAGGTCGCGGAACTGGAGCGGATCTGTTTTTCCGTGCCCTGGTCCCGCAATATGCTGGCGGAGGAACTGGATAACCTGCTTTCTGCCTTTTTGGTGGCACTGGACGACAGCGGCCGCGTGGTAGGCTACGCCGGCGTGCAGGTGGTGCTGGACGAGGGATACATCACCAATGTGGCTGTGCGGCCGGAATGCCGTCGGCAGGGTATTGCAGGCAAGCTGCTGCAGGTCTTTCTGGACTTTGCAAAGGGCAACCGTCTGGCCTTTCTGACGCTGGAGGTTCGCGCGTCCAATTACGATGCTATCGCGCTCTACGGCAGCCGCGGATTCCGCAGTGTGGGCCGCAGAAAGAATTACTATGAGCATCCCCGTGAGGATGCCATCATTATGACACTGGAGTTTGCGTATGATTCTGAAAATCCCAACGCTTGAGGAATTGCGGGCGTTTTACAACACCGATATGAAGGAGGCCTTCCCTCCGGCAGAACTGAAACCGCTGGCCGCCATTGAAAAAATGTGGCGGGAGGGGTGGTACAAGCCCTATTGCCTCTATGACGACGATGGAATGGGGCCGGTTGGCGGCGCGTTTTTGTGGCTGGGCCATGATGGCTGGGGCCTGCTGGATTACCTGTGCGTCTGTGCGGGTTGGCGCAATGACGGCTTTGGCGCTGAAATGCTGCGGCTGCTGCCGCAGGCGGAGCCGGGTATGGTGATCTTTGGCGAAGTGGAAGTGCCGGAGGATGCGCCGGACGTGGAGATGGCAAAGCGGCGGTTGGGCTTCTATGCCCGCTGCGGACTGCGGACTGCCGGTTACGAGACGGAGATCTTCGGCGTGCATTACAAGACGCTGTATCTGGCTGACCGGACGGTGGATGATGCCGAACTGATGGAAGAACACAAGTTTGTGTATCAAAACACGTTTACGCCGGAAAAGTATCAAAAATACGTTCGCATTCCCTATGACCCCGCCGCAGCACCTGCCGCGCAGGTGGCTTGGGATCAGTGAAGAAAGAAGTGAGACGATGAAAATACTGGCTTTTGAATCCTCCTGTGACGAAACTGCCGTAGCAGTGGTGGAGGACGGACGCAAGGTGCTGGCGGATGCCATTGCCTCGCAGGTGGATATCCACGCCCTGTATGGCGGCGTGGTGCCTGAGATCGCTTCCCGCAAGCATGTGGAGTGCATTGCCGCCCTGACCGAACAGGCACTGAAGGAGGCGGGCTGCACCCGGCAGGAGATCGACGCTGTAGCGGTGACTTACGCGCCTGGCCTGATCGGCGCGGTATTGGTTGGTTTAAGCTTTGCCAAGTCCGTGGCGTTTTCTCTGGGCGTTCCTCTGATCCCCGTGCATCACATCCGCGGCCATATCGCTGCCAACTATCTGGCTTTTCCCGACCTGGAGCCGCCCTTTCTGGCGCTGGCCATTTCCGGCGGCAACACCCTCATCATCGATGTGCGGGATTATACCGACATGGTGATTCTTGGCGCGACCCGTGACGATGCGGCGGGCGAGTGCTTCGATAAGGCGGCCCGCGTGCTGGGTCTCCCCTATCCCGGCGGCAAGCCGGTGGACGAGCTGGCCCAGACCTCTGCAGGCGGCGTGTATAAGCTGCCTCACGCCCATGTGGACGGTGCCCCGCTGGATATGAGTTTTTCCGGTCTCAAGACCGCAGTGGTCAATCTGGCCCACCACGCCGAGCAGGTGGGCGAGGAGCTGGACCGCGGCGCACTGGCGCGGGACTTTACGCAGGCGGTCAGCGATACGCTGGTGCCCCGCGTCATCGAGGCTGCAAAGCAGTCCGGCCGCACGGTCATCTGTGCAGCCGGTGGTGTAGCGGCCAATTCCATCATCCGCAGCGATCTGGAGCGGGCATGTAAGGAGAACGGTTATACCCTGTATATGCCGCCGCTGAAGCTGTGCGGCGATAACGGCGCCATGATCGGCGCACAGGGTTATTACGAGTATTTGGCCGGCCATACGGCGGGCATGGAACTGAATGCCTATGCCACGCGGGACATTGCAGAAGGCCTGTAATTTGTAAAAAAACCTGTGCGCACTTGACGAGTGTCGAAAAAGACTATATTATGTAAAGCATAAAGAAATGATGCGGGAGGGTTCACTATGGCAATGATTCGCTGTCCCATCTGCGGAGAAAAGTACTCCGATACATACAAAGATTGTCCTTTCTGTGAAGAGGAAGAGGCGCTGCGGGACGGCGAGGAGATCCGCCGGAAGCCTCATCGCGCCAGAAGAGGCTCCCGCAGCCGCCAGTTCAGCATCGTTACGCCCATGCTGATCATCCTGATCATCATTATGGCTGCGTTGCTGGTGTATCTCCTCTACGGGGATAAGCTTGGCGGTAAAGAGGGTGAAAAAGAGCCGGAGAATACGCCTCCTGCACAGGAGGAAGTGATCCCCGGAACGGAAGATCCTTCTGCTGGTGAGGAAGTGACCATGCCGGAGGATGAGCCCAGCGTCGACGAGCCCTCCGAGATGGACTTTGAAGCAGCGATGGCGCTGCCCGATGGACTGAGTCTCAGCACCACCGACTTCTCTCTGCGAGAAACGGGTGAGACCCATACCATCCATGTTTCCGGCGGCAGCGGAACGTATAGCTGGATCAGTCAGGATGACGGCATTGCATCTGTCAATGCCGAAGGTAAGGTGACAGCCATTTCCAACGGCACCATCAACGTGGTGGCAACGGATGGCACCAACAAGGGCGTTTGCATCGTCCGCGTGAAGATCAGCGGCGGCAGCTCCACCGGTTCCACCGGCAGTACCGGTTCTACCGGAAGCACGGGAGCATCCCTGAAAGCCGGTGAAGCCAGCGTGATCAACGGCGGCAACGGCGTGCGCGTCCGTTCCGGCCCCGGCACGACCTACGATATTCTGGCGACCGTGCCCAACGGTGCGAAGATCCAGATCGTGGAGAGCGCCAGCGATGGATGGTATAAGATCCAGTTCGCAGATGTGGGCGGCGTTATGAAGGACGGCTACATGAAGGGCGACTTCCTGAAGAACAGCTGAGAAAACTATTTGGACAGAAACGGGCTTGCTGTGATCCGCAGCAAGCCCGTTTTTATGAAATATCCCGCCTGCGGTGAAGCAGGCGGGATATTTTGTATATCAGTCGTTTTTCCACAGGTTATCGGGATACAATCCAGCGTCAGTCATGGCCTTGATAGCGGCGACGACCACCGGTTTATCCTCCTGATAGGTTACGCCGTGCCATTTGTCACGGCTGCGCAGTACCTTAACGCGGGCTTTGTTTTCTGCCAGCAGCTGGCTGATCACGCCCGGCAGGAAATACTCGCCCTTGAGGGGATTCTTCTCCAGGGTTTGGTCCAGAAATGCGGGGAACCGTGCCCATGCCTCGTCAATGAAACTGCGGGTCAGACCCCATAGATTCATGGAAACGATGGTGTTGCCGGACAGGGGAGTCCAGGTTTTGCCGTCATCTTCGGTAAAACGGGCGTCGGCTCCGTCCTTTTCAATGTGGACCCGTTCCGTGACAGACTGCAGGAAGTTGTTCGCGTCCTCTTCACATACGCCGCGGGCGACATGCCCGTGCTCGGTAACAGTATTGCCCAGCAGATAGCCCACCATGGCGTATTCGTAACAGTCAGGCTGATCCTGATGGGTGCTGAGATAGTCGTAGATGACCTTAAATGCCTCGGGGCCGTAATAGTCATCGGCGTTGACTACGGCAAAGGGACCGTCAACGACCTTGCGGGCCGCCAGAATGGCGTGGGCAGTGCCGAAAGGTTTGATGCGGCCCTCCGGAACGGTGTAGCCTTCCGGAAGATCGCTGAGTTCCTGAAAGGCGTACTTCACATCCATGAAGGCAGACAAACGACTGCCGATGGCAGATTTGAAGAGATCTTCGATTTCATGCTTGATGACAAAGACAACCGTTTCAAATCCGGCGCGTTTGGCATCGTAGATAGAATAATCAATGATTTTCTGATGGAAGTTACCTACGGGATCAATCTGCTTCAGACCACCGTAGCGGCTGCCCATACCGGCGGCCATGACGACAAGGACAGGTTTCTGATTCATGTTCTCTTTCCTCCGTGATCAGGTGTGATAACCGTTAGGATTCATAGACTGCCATTTCCAGCTGGAAGCGCACATCTCGTCGATATCCAACTCTGCTTTCCAACCCATTTCCTCCAGTGCTTTTCCGGGATCGGCGTAGTATTCGGCAATGTCACCGGCGCGGCGGGGATCCACCACATAAGGCAGCGTTTTGCCGCAGGCATTCTCGTAGGCCCGCAGTACCTGCATTACGCTGTAGCCCTTGCCAGTGCCTAAGTTTACCACAAACAGGCCGCAGCCCGTCTGCAGCTTCTTCAGTGCGGCTACATGGCCCTTTGCCAGATCGACCACATGGATGTAGTCGCGGATGCCGGTGCCGTCAGCGGTGGGATAGTCATTGCCATAGACATGAAGCTTTTCCAGCTTGCCTACGGCCACCTGTGCAATGTAGGGGACCAGATTGTTGGGGATGCCGTTGGGGTCTTCGCCAATCAGGCCGCTTTCGTGGGCTCCGATGGGGTTGAAGTAACGCAGCAGCGCCACATTTAGGGAAGGATCGGCTGCGCAGCAGTCAGAGAGGATCCGCTCTTGAAACAGCTTGGTGGTGCCGTAGGGATTGGTAGTATTGCCGGTAGGAAAGTTTTCCTGAATGGGGACGCTGGAAGGCTCGCCGTAGACCGTGGCAGAGGAAGAGAAGATGAAGTTCTTTACCCCGTGTTCCCGCATCACATTCAGTAATACCAAAGTGCTGACCAGATTGTTGGTATAATACTCCAACGGCTTTTTCACGCTTTCGCCCACAGCCTTCAGTCCGGCGAAGTGCATGACGGCGTCAATATCCGGATACTGGGCGAAAAGGGCCTCCGTGGCAGCGGGATCACACAGGTCCATTTGCACAAAGGGGATGCTTTTTCCGGTAAGTTTCTCCACACGGCGGAGCGCCTCCTCACAGGAGTTGGACAGATTGTCCGCCACAATGATGTCATATCCTGCTTCCAGAAGTTCCACACATGTATGGCTGCCGATATATCCGGCACCGCCGCTGACCAAAACCGACATGGCACAGATCCTTTCCACATTACAGATATTCTTTATTATACGGCAGGTACGGGTAAAAGGGAATAGTGGATTTTACCGTTTACTGAAGTCTGCATAGCTGTAACAGAACGCGAAAAACAGGGTATATTTTAAGAAAAATAGGCAAAAGCCGGAACGAAAGCTCCGGCTTTTGCCCCGTAGAGAAAAGAAAAAGGGAGAGTGAGTCTGCGGTAACCGGACAGAGCAGTCGGCGACCGAGTTTAACCGATCAGATAGGTGTATTTCGTCAGGACCGTCAAGATAAAGACCTCGATGTCAGCGGGCAGATCATTGGCGGCATCCAGATCGTATTCCGCTACCTTGCCATCCAGACGGACCAGAACCTTCTTGCCGCCCAGCGGCAGGAAGCCGGAGTTGTTGACGCTTTCGTCAAAGCCCTCGCGATCCATGAACAGGGTGAACTTATCACGATAGGGAGCGGAGGAGTAGGGACAGAAGATGGCACAGTTACCGCATTCGTTGCACATGCGGTCCACATGCAGGATCTGGTGACGGCCGTCAGGCAGTTCGATGACCACATTGGCCCGGTTGGGGCAGACATCGGCGCAGACCTGACAGACCACATTGCAGGTGAGGCACCGGTCGCCCTCGCACTTGGCACTCTCGCACAGAATACCCTTCTTGGCGATGGCTTCCGCGCGGGAGGCCTTGGCAGCGGCGGGCATCTTGAAGGTGTGTGCCTCGCCGATGACGGCATTAGCAAACCAGGTGGCGTCGGCAATGCCCTCCACCACGGTGGCGGGGCCGCGCATGGCGTCACCGCCCACATAGACGCCCTCGATGTTGGTCTTGAAAGCGGGAATGCCCTTTGCATCTACTTCGATGCCGTTGGCGGTGAACAGTTCGCTTTCCACCTTTTCGCCCACGGCGGAGATGACGGTATCGCAGGGGATTTCTACAAACTGGCCGGTGGGGACGGGGCTGCGGCGGCCCTTCTCATCGGGATCGCCCAGAACCATCTTCTCGCACTTCAGAACGCCGGCCTTCTGCTCCACGGGAGCCACCAGCTCCAGGAACTGCACACCATCGGCGATAGCCAGCTCCAGTTCTTCGGCATCGGCGGGCATATACTTCTTGGTGCGGCGGTAAACCAGCGTGGAGGACTTGGCACCGGAGCGCAATGCCACACGGGCGGCGTCCATGGCGGTGTTGCCGCCGCCGACCACGGCCACATGGCCCAGAGAGACGTCCTTGCCGGCCTTCATGTCCTTCAGCCAGCTGATGACGGGCAGCACGTTGCCGGGAATGTCCAGCTTGCCGGCCTTCCATGCGCCTACGGCGAAGAAGATGTGGGTATATCCGGCGGCCTTCAGTTCAGCAACAGAGGGAGCGGGGGTGTTCAGCTTCACCTGTACACCCAGCTTGAACAGGAAAGAGGCATCCTTGTCGATGGCTTCGTCGCTGATGCGGAAGGCGGGGATGACCTGACGGACGATGCCACCCAGATTATTGGACTTTTCATAGATGGTGACGGGGATACCGGCGCGGGCCAGGAAATAGGCTGCTGCCATACCGGTGGGACCGCCGCCCACGATGGCGACATTTGCACTGCTCTCAGAGGGAGCGGGCTTTGTCAGCTTACTGAAATACTTGTCATAGCCACGCTCAGCGGCCACCAGCTTGGTGGAGCGGATGCCCACGGATTCATCATAGAAATTGCGGGTGCACTTGGTCTGGCAGCGGTGTGCGCAGATGGTGCCGGTGATGAAGGGAAGGGGATTCTTTTCCATGATGACCCGCAGGGCAGAAGGATAGCGGCCCTTGCGGCACAGTTCGATGTATTCAGGAATGTCCTGCTGGATGGGGCAGCCGCCCTTACAGGGAGCGGTGAAGCAGTCCATCAGAGGAACCTTTTCCTCCAGTTTGCGGCTGGGCAGCGGCTTGATGTCCTTGACATGGTACTTGTCGCTGCGGGCGGCCAGTGCCAGTGCCTCGATGGCGGTGACATTCACACCGGTGAAGGGCTTGAAGTCCATGGCGTCCAGCTTGTCACCGATCTGGACGAAGCGCTGATAGCCGCCGGGCTTCAGCTCGGTGGTGGCCATGGTGATGGGCCAGATGCCGCAGGCAAACAGTTTGTCGATGTTGAAATAATCGGCGCCGCCTGCGTAGGAGATGCGCAGCTTACCGTTAAATTCCCGGGCAATCCGGGCGGCCATGGTGGTGGTCAGGGGGAAGAGGGACTTGCCCGCCATATACATTTCCTCGCTGGGTAACTCGCCCTGCTTGACATCCACGGGGAAGGTGTTGGAGAGTTTCAGACCGAATTCCAGACCGTTCTCATCTGCCAGAGCCTGCAGGCGGTGGAACATGGGAACGGCATCCTCATACTGCAGGTCTTCCTTGAAGTGGTGGTCGTCGAAGGAGATGTAGTCATAGCCCATGCCGTCCAGAATGGAACGGGCGGTCTCGTAACCGAGGATGGTGGGGTTGCACTTGACGTAGGTGTGCAGGTGCTTTTCGGAGATCAGATAGCTGGCGATACGCTCGATCTCATCAGGCGGGCAGCCGTGGAGGGTGGACACGGTAACAGAACCGGACACGCGGGGGGTGATGGAGTCGATGAATGCGCTTTCGGCGGGGAAGAACTCCTTGAGGACCTTGATGCATTCCTTAAAAATGGGGGTATCGCTGGCATCCATCATGCCGTTGAGGTACTTGTCGATCTTCTCGCCCTTGATGCCCTCCAGATCATAGCCCACGGACATGTTGAACACAAAGCCGTTGGGGTCGCCCAGATCGTAGACCTTGGCGAGGATCTTGCAGGCGCACCAGGCTTTGACGTATTCTTCGAAGGCCTGCTGAACGTACAGCTCTGTGGACCACTCGCAGTTATAGCACTCGTCCTCTGCCAGAATGCAGGGGCGGGAAATGCAGGCGGCCAGATCAGCACCGTCCATCTTCTGAACGGTCTTCAGCTCGAAGAAGCGGGCTCCGCCGAAGTAACCTGCGATGATGTTCTGTGCCAGCTGGGTGTTGGGGCCTGCGGCGGGGCCGTAGGCGGTTTCAATGTATTCATCAAAGATGGGCAGCTTCTTCACGCCGGCCTTGTAGGGCTTATGAACGCCGAAGATAGAGCCCTCTTTCTGATATTCAGTCGTGATCCAGGTCATCAGTTCCCGGAACGGAATGGGGATCATCAGTTCAGACATATCTTTTCCTCCTCAATAATATACGGATTTTGCGGCTTACAGAGGGAGTAATTTTAGTATTCGCAGTGGTTCAAAGTACCCCAGAATTTCTTGGATACTTCCAGAATCTGCGCGTTGACGGCCTCCTCGTCGATTTCGGTCAGGACCCGGTCTTTCATGAGGATCTTGCCGTTTACCATGGTGGTCTGGCACTGGCGGCCGGTCATGCCGAAGAGCATGTGACCGTCGATGTTGGCGTCGGAGAAGGGGGTGAAGGGCTTGTAGTCCATCACGATCACGTCAGCCGCCGCGCCGGCCTTCAGCACGCCCAGCTCGGGGAAACCGCACCGTGCGGCCATCTTGGCATTGTTCTTGAAGAGCATGTCGGTGACTTCGCACCAGCCCACATTGGGCAGGCAGGCGTTGTGCCGCTGGGAGCAAAGCGCTACCTTGATGGATTCCAGCATGTCATTGGTATAGGCGTCGGTGCCCATGCCGATGAGGATGCCCTTAGCATAAAGCTGCAGCACAGGGGAGATGCCCACGGCGTTGCCCATGTTGGACTCGGGGTTGTTGACGCACATGGTATCGGTGGCCTTGATGATGTCCATCTCGGCGGTGTTCACATGGATGCAGTGGCCGAGGATGGTCTTGGGGCCGAGGATGCCGTGGTCCTGCAGACGCTGGACGGGACGGCGGCCGTAGTTCTGCAGGCTGTCGTACACGTCGTTCATGCCCTCGGAGACATGGATGTGGTAGCCCACGCGGCCGTTGTTGGCAGCTACCATGCGGTCAAAGGTCTTATCGGAGATGGTGAAGAGGGCGTGGCCGCCGAACATGGCCTTCAGCATGTCAGAGGGGTTCTTCTCGCAATAGTCGATGAAGTCTGCGTTCTCCTGTACGGACTGGATGGACTTCTCCTCACCGTCGCGGTCGCTGACTTCGTAGCAGAGGCTGGCGCGGATGCCATATTCCTGCGTGACCTTTGCGATCTCCATCAGGGAGCCGGGAATCTCACAGAAAGAGGCGTGGTGGTCGAAAATGGTGGTGACGCCCTGCTTGATGGAGTCAATCACCAGAGCCTGTGCGCTGGCGCGGGTAGCGGCCAGATCCAGATTCCGGTCCATGTACCACCACTGGCCGTCCAGGACTTCGTAGAAGTTGGTGGCGTTGTAGCCCTTGATGGAAAGGCCGCGGGCTAGTGCGGAGTAGATATGGGTATGGGCGTTGATGAGGCCCGGCATAATGACGCCGCCTTTTGCATCGACAAATTCTGCCGTAGGATATTTGGTCTTCAGGTCGGCGGTAGCGCCGACTTCCACGATTTTTCCGCCGTCAGTGACAACGCCGCCGTCGGCCAGATAGCCGATGCCGTCAGGATCGCGGGTGATGAGTCTGCCGTTTGCCAATAAGATCATACGAAAACCTCCTTGTGTTGTTCCATTCATATGAGAGCATTCCGGTAAAAAGAAAAGGCGCTTCAAACCTCAAGGTTTGAAACACCTACCAGCGCACCGGAATGATAGGTGTCAAGCCCGTGCGCGCAGCACTCCGTTGCAGCTATCATCCTTTGATTGTAAGTTTATTGTAACGGAATGGGGGCTGAAATGCAAGCAGGGGCGCTAAAAAAATTTTAGGTTAAATTTGTGTAGTTTGCTGAGAAGGAGGAAACTTTTTCCACTCCATTTCCGTCTAATGAAATAGAACGGACAGGAGGGGACAGTATGCGACGATTGATGGCTATGTGGATGCTGCTGTTATGGCTGCTGACAGGGTGCGGCACCCATACAACAGGAGGTCAGGCTCCGGAAGAATTACCGCCCGCGAAGCCACAGACGGAACCATCAGAAGAGCAGGACTGCACACAGGAATGCATCATCGAACTGGAAGTGGAGCGGACTGACTATGCCCCGTCAGTCAAGACGTTTACATATTTCATTCATAACAACAGCGGTGAAGCGGTGGAGTTTGGCACACAGTACAGCTTTCAGCAAAAAACGACTGCGGGATGGGTGACCCTGCCGTGGAAACCAAACACCGGATTCCACGACCTTGCCTATCATCTGGAAGCAGGTGAGACAGCGGCTTTTACCTGCAGTACGGCACAGTTGCTGACAGAGCCCGGAACAGGCTCCTACCGGTTGGTAAAAGAGGTGGGGAGCCAGACGCTCTATGATGAATTTAAACTGGGGGAGAGCATCTACACTGCGGAAACACCGTATGGATTTGCGCCGCTGGAGCAGCTGCCGCTGAATTACACGGCTCCGGACGGAATGGCGGGAGAGGCTGTATTTACCCAAGACGGCGCAAAAAATCTGGAAGCTACGGAGGAATTCCTCTGGAAAGCGGGGATGGGTGCGGCCTGCCAGCTGCGCACGGTGCAGGATTACGGCGAGGGCTCGCCCATGGTGATTGATGTGATCTATGAAAATGACCACTACCTCTGGCGGATGTGGAGCGCTGGCACAGTCACGGAAAAACGCTTTTCCTATCTCATCACAGACGGAGAGGCGATCTATCTTTCCAACGGTGTGGACTGGGAGAATCAACGGCGCTACGGCGGAAATACCGTACTTCCACTGCTGATTCCCGAAGGAGTAACCGCGGAGATGGTGACGGCTGTGGAAAAGCAGGCGGTCACCCGCTTGGAAAACAGTGTGATCCGCTATCAAGCCTTGTCCGAACCGGATGAAACGGGCCTTTGGAGCGCCTCCCTGTGGGATGCCGGGGAGTATCCGGACTATAGAGCGCCTTTTTCCGTCCAGCGACACGATTTTTCCGGTGGTGGACGGGGCAGTACCTATGACCTGCAGGATTGGGACAGGACGGAAACGGAAATTACTGCCATAGAATGGCGGTTCGGCGGCAAATTGCGTCTGACCTGTCTCGCCGCAGATGGCGGGGAAAGCATTCTGGAATTTGATCCTGAGACAGAGACGTTGACATCCCTTTCCGGAGAGATCCCGACAGATGGAAACTGAAGACCAAAAAAGCGTGCAGATGCCCGCTTTTTTGCTTTTTTCTGGAGAGTAACCGTTTTTTCTTGCATTTAGATAAAAGATTCGTTAAAATGAAACGGCTGTGATAAAAAAGAGAAAGTGAGCAACTGTGATATGTTGAACTTGATGAACGAACTGTTGGTCGATATCATCGGCTTTTTGTATGAACCCTGGGTGCCTCTGCTTCTGGTAGTGGCCGGTGTGGCACTGACCATTGCCACCCGCTTTCCGCAGGTGCGGATGCTGAAGGAGTCCTTTCGCGTGGTGATGGAAAAGCCCAGCACGGAAGGAGCGATGTCTTCCTTTGGCGCGCTGATGATCTCCACTGCCTCCCGCGTAGGCACCGGTAATATTGTGGGTGTGTCCATGGCCATCTGCACGGGCGGCGTTGGCGCGGTGTTCTGGATGTGGTTTATTGCCATTTTTGGCGGTGCCTCTGCCTTTGTGGAGTCCACACTGGCCCAGATTTACAAGCGGAAGAACCCTGACGGCTCCAGCTACGGCGGTCCCTCTTATTACATGGAAACGGCGCTGAAACAGCGGTGGCTGGGTGTGATTTTTGCTATCTTCGTCATCCTGACCTATGCATTGGGTTACAATGCACTGGCATCCTATAATTTGCAGTCCACCTTTGCAGGTTTCCGCTTCTATCGTGCGGAAACAACGCCCGCTGTATTCGGTATCATTCTGGGTGTGTTGTTCCTTGTGTGCGTCATGGGCGGCGGTAAGCGTCTTGCTAAGGTTACCGGTATCATGGTCCCTGTGATGGGCGTGATCTATATTCTGGTGGCTGTGATCGTGGTGCTGCTGAATATTGCCAATGTCCCCGCCATGTTTGCTGCCATCTTTGAAGATGCGTTCAATTTCAAAGCGATCTTCGGCGGCTTCTCCGGATCTTGCCTGATGTACGGTATCAAGCGCGGCCTCTACTCCAACGAAGCCGGTATGGGTTCCGCGCCCAACGCAGCTGCCACTGCAGATGTGTCCCACCCCGTTAAGCAGGGACTGGTGCAGATGCTGTCCGTGTTTTTGGATACGCTGTTGGTTTGCACGGCTACCGCCTTTATGTGTCTGAGTTCCGGCGTGGCGCCTACGGCGGAACTGGCTGGCGCTCCTTATGTGCAGGAGGCTCTGAGAAGCACGCTGGGCAATATCGGCCCCGTGTTCATTGCAGTCTCCATGTCCCTGTTTGCTTTTACCACCCTGATCGGCAACTATTATTACTGTGAAGGCTGCCTGCGTTTCATTTTGAAGCGTCAGCCCAGCAAGGCCTTTATGACCGGCTTCCGCATTGTGGCCGCTGTGATCGTTTTTGTGGGTGCTGTTGCCAGCATGGGTCTGGTTTGGAATCTGGCAGACCTGACACAGGGACTGATGGTGGTCGTCAACATCCCCGTGATTTTGATTCTGGCAAAGCCTGCTGTGGCTGCGCTGAAAGATTATCAGAAGCAGAGAAATGAGGGGAAGAATCCCGCGTTTCGTGCCGCAGAGATCGGTCTGAAGGAAGAAACCGAGTTCTGGAAATAAAGAATGAGAAAAGAGCGGACGCGATGCGTCCGCTCTTTTTCTGCCGTTTGGTAAAAATATTTTTTGAAAATTTGTAAACACTACTTGCAAAATAATAAAAATTGTATAATATAGTATTGAAAACCATATCATGCAATATTAAAAGGAGGAGAATGCGGTGGAACAGGCATTGACCATGAAGCAGCTCCGGCGTCTGGAACAGCGGGAGCGGACACGGCTGAAAAACGAACCGCCGGTTTTGACGCTGGGGGAGGAGATATTCAACGCAGTGAGCCATGGATTGGGTACACTGTTGGCGGTGGCCGGTATGGTGCTGCTTCTTGTGCGTTCTGCAACAGGGCTGGAGGTCATGGCTTCCTGCTTTTACGGCATCAGCATGACGGTGATGATGGCAATGAGCGGCCTGTACCATGCCCTGCCTTGCGGCTCTGCGGCCAAGCGGGTGTGCCGCCGGTTTGATTATACGTCTATCTATCTGCTGATCGGTGGAACCTTTGCCCCCATTTTCCTCGTTTATCTGGGCAATACGGTGGGCATTGTGTTGTTCTGCATACAGTGGGCAGTGATTTTGTGCGGCGTGACGCTGGTGATGGTGTTTGGCCCCGGCAAATGGCGGCCACTGCATTTTACACTCTATTTTCTGCTGGGCTGGAGCGGACTGCTGTTTCTGCCCACGTTCTATTTCCACAGTCCTGCGTTGTTAGGATTCATTTTGGCAGGTGGTGTGGTGTATACGGCGGGCATGATCCCCTTTGCCGTGAAGCGGAAGTATAACCACTGCATCTGGCATGTGTTTGTGCTGGCAGCGGCTGCACTGCACTGGTTTGGAATTTATACCCAGATTTACGCGTAAATGCCTTGTAAAAGAATCAGAATCCATGTATAATCGGGGCGAAAAGAGCCCTGCCATGTCCGCCGGAGCAGTGTGCTTCGGCGGGCATGTTTGTGTTTCAAGGAGAAAGCATATGTGGAAAAATGTAGGATATTATAACGGTGTGATTGGTGCGTTGGAGGAAATAACGGTGCCCATGCAGGACCGCGCCCTGTATTTCGGTGACGGCATTTACGAGGCTACCTGTGTGGCCAATGGCGTTCCCTTTGCCATGGAGGAGCATCTGGACCGGATGTATAACAGCCTGCGGCTGCTGGAAATTCCCTTTACCATGGAACGGGCGGAGATCAAAACAGAACTGCAAAAGGTGGTTGACGCAGCAGAGCCTGCCCCTGTGCAGATCCTCTATTGGCAGATCAGCCGCGGAACCTGCCCGCGCAACCATCCCTTCCCGCCTGCGGAGGTGCAGCCGAATCTGATGGCCTTTGTGCGGCCCTATGCTATGTGGCCGCTGGAGAAGCCCTACCGCTTGATCTCCATGGAGGATATCCGCTTCAAGCTGTGCCACATCAAGACCCTGAACCTGATCCCTAGTGTGCTGGCAAACCAGCGGGCCACGGAGCAGAACTGCCATGAGGCGGTGTTTCACCGGGGCGAGCGAGTCACCGAGTGTGCCCACAGCAATATTTCCATCCTGAAGGACGGCGTGCTGCGCACGGCTCCTACGGATGAACTAATCCTGCCCGGCATTACCCGCAAGCACCTGCTGGAGTTGGCGCGGGAACTGGGTATTGCCGTGACGGAGGAGCCGTTCACCATGGCGGAGCTGATGGATGCCGACGAGGTCATCGTCACCAGCAGCAGTGCCCTCGGCGTGCGGGCGGAGAGCATTGACGGTATCCCGGTGGGCGGTAAAGACCCGCAGCGGCTGAAGCAGCTGCAAGAGGCCTATTTGGAAAAGTTCCGCAGAGAAACCAAGCAGAAATGAAAAAAAGCTTCCGGCGAAAGCCGGAAGCTTTTTTGCGCTTAATCGGGAACAATGTCTGTAACGCCACCAATGAAACCATCGAAGCCGTACCAGAAAGTGCCGTTGAAATCTTCACCCTCCACATCGGTGAAGGCGTAACGGAACTGAATCGCGTTGCTGTTTTCGTGCCACTGTAAAAAAGTCAGATCTACGATGCCGATGCCGCCCTTTTCCGGAATCCCCGCACCACACAGACCAGCTCTGGTCATAGCAACAGGGATCGTAGAGGAAAACGCGGTGGAGGAATTGCGGTCAAAATTAATCAGCTCCATCCCAATGGCGCTGTCAGACAGCGTGTCCATTTGGAGCAAAAATTTTCGGCTGTCCGGTGACCACCATGCACCTACATAGGTGGTGTTGGGAAAATTGGAAGTTCCTCCGCGGAGATCGCAGTTGAAAGCGACCGAGGTGGTAGGCACATCTTCTTCCGGCCCGTCGGGCGTGGTGCTCCACGGGAACGGTCGTTCATAGACGGAAGCCCGAACGGTGCCGTCAGGGGAGAGGATGGTTTCCCGCAGATAGAACGCGCCGCTGCGCCATGCTGTCAGCAGCAGGATCGCTCCGGCCAGCAGTGCGAAGAGAAGGACGTAGGCAAGATGCTTTTTGGAGAAGGTCTTTCCCATAAGGCCTCCTTTCCGGGAAATGCTTACTTCGTGCCGAAAATACGGTCGCCGGCATCGCCCAGACCGGGAACGATGTAGCCGCGCTCATTGAGATGGGAGTCCAGTGCGCCGCAGTAGATATCTACATCGGGGTGTGCATCCTGCACGGCCTTGACGCCTTCGGGGGCTGCCACCAGCACCATCAGCTTGATGGCATGGCAGCCGCGCTTCTTCATTTCGGTGATGGCCTCCACGGCGCTGCCGCCGGTGGCCAGCATGGGATCGACGATCAGGATCTCACGCTCGGCGATATCCTTGGGCATTTTGCAGAAGTAGACATGGGGAATCAGCGTTTCCTCATCACGGAACATGCCGATGTGGCCCACGCGGGCAGAGGGAACCATGCGCAGCACGCCGTCTACCAGACCGAGACCTGCACGGAGGATAGGCACCACGGCGATCTTCTTACCGGCCAGCGTGGGAGCGTCCATTTTGCACAGAGGGGTTTCGATTTCCTTGGTGGTCAGAGGCAGGTCGCGGGTTGCCTCGTAGGTGATCAGCATACCGATCTCGGAAACCAGTTCCCGGAAGTCCTTGACGCTTGTGTTCTTGTCACGCATGATGGTCAGCTTGTGTGCCACCAGAGGGTGATCCATAACATGTACTTTACCGCTCATAACTACTTCTCCTTTATCCCAAATCGTTGTTTTATTTCTTGCGCAGCAGATCTGCCTGAGCAGGCCGCAGATAAACAGGTTCCAGTTCCTGAGAAGATACCAGCTTTCCTTCCGCTGCCAGCTTCTCCGCTTCCAACGCCACACTCATGGCGTTCTGCATCAAAAGGTGAGGCGGGGCCATGCGGCAGTCAATGCCGGTTCCGGTCAGGAATGCGTGGCACAGTGCGGCGCCGTCGCCCACCACGGTTTTGGGGCGGGGATCCGCACGCAGCTCTTCCGCCAGATCGGCAAGGGCGATGGCCCGGTCTTCCGTCAGGCGGGTCAGCTGCCCGTCCTTTGCCTCGAAGAGAGCGTTGTAGATCTGATTGCGGCGGGCGTCCATAGCGCAGATGACCATCCCGTCAGCAAAGGCGACGTTGCGGGCCATGGCCGCAAGGGTGGATACGCCGGCGGCAGGCTTGTCTGCGGCAAAGGCCAGCCCCTTGGCGGCCGCCACGCCGATGCGGATGCCGGTAAAGGAGCCGGGGCCCGCGGCCACGGCTACGGCATCGATGTCGGCCATGGTCAGACCAGTGTTTTTCAGAATGTGCTCCACAATGGGCATCAGGGTGCGGCTGTGGGTCAGGCCGGTATCCTGATAACCGGAGCAGAGGACTTTGCCGTGTTCCGTCACGGCGGCGGAGACCGCCTTGGCGGAGGTCTCAAGAGCAAGGATCTTCATGGGAGATCGACTCCTTCAATGGTGATGGTGCGCCATGTGTCCGCTTCGGGACAACGGGCGATGGTGACATATACGGTATCGGCAGGCATGGCCTGCGCCACCTGCTCGCTCCACTCCACAGCGCAGACGCCGCCGCGGTCCAGATAGTCCTCCCAGCCGATATCAAACAGGGCGTCCTCATCCGGCAGACGGTACATATCAAAGTGAAACAGGGGAAGACGGCCGCCCTCGTATTCGTTCACGATGGTGAAAGTAGGGCTGGTGACGCGGCCGGAGTAGCCGAGTCCGCGGCCAAGTCCACGGGTGAAGGCGGTTTTACCCATGCCTAAGCCCCCCTGATATGCCACCACGGCACCGGGGGACAGGACTGCGGCCAGACGTGCGCCAAGGGCCTCGGTTTCCGCCTCGTTATGGGTGAGATATTCCATTGGCATGACGCCTCCATTCTGCTGGATTCCATAATTGTGAACAGTATATCACAAATTCGGATGGCTGTAAAAAGAATTTTGTGCGTTTACACATGGTTTTGCTTGTGGTATACTTTATTTGTTGAAATTTGCTCATTTGCGAAGAGGATGCCCATGTTGAACAGACTGAAAAACATACTGGCGGACTTTTTCCAGCAGGCTGATCTGGTGTTGCTGGGGCTTTGCTGTGCCTCCACGCTGTTTGGCATCGTGATGATTTTCAGCGCTACCCGATACATGGAGCATAACCGCCATGTGCTGGTGCAGACGGCGGCTTTGGCGCTGGGCGTCTGTGTTTATATTGCCGTGTCTATGGTGGATCTGGAAGTGCTGATGAAACGCTGGAAGTGGCTGGTGATCTTCAATGTGGTATTCATCGGGTTGCTGCTCACGCCCTTTGGCGTCAGTGACAACACCGGCAATACCGCATGGCTGAAATTTCCGTTTATTCCGGTCAGCATCGGCCCGGCGGAGTTTGTGAAGATCACCTTCACGCTGCTGCTGGCAAAGCAACTGGAGTGGCTGCGGGAGGAAAAACGGGATCTCCGTTCCTTTCCTGCGGCTGTGACGGTGGCGGGACATACGCTGGCACTGATGGGCTATTATGTGGTCATTTCCGGTGATATGGGCAACGCGCTGGTATTTTTCTTTGTGTTCCTTTGCATGGCCTTTGCGGCGGGCTTTGCGCTGCGGTGGTTTGCACTGCTGATTGGTGGCTGTGGAGTTGGTTTTACGGCGGCATGGCTGTTGGGGATCATTCCGGAGTACATGAAGGAACGGTTTGTGATCCTGTTTGACCACTCGATCGACCCGCTGGATGCAGGCTGGCAGCAGACCCGAAGCCTTTTGGCGATCGGTTCCGGCGGTGTGACAGGGCAGGGGTTCCTGAACGGTACCCAGACCCAGAGCGGATACTCCACAAACCTGCCTGCCCGCCACACGGACTTGATTTTCTCCGTGGTGGGCGAGGAATTGGGGCTGATCGGCTGCATGGTAGTGATCGGGCTCCTGGTGGCTATCATCTTCCGTGTGCTGCTGGTGGCGAAAAATGCGGGGACACTGTTCCATAGCCACGTTTGCGTGGGCATTGCCGCCATGCTGATGTTTCAGACCATCATCAATCTTGGCATGTGCCTGTTTGTCATGCCGGTCATCGGCATCACGCTGCCCTTCTTCAGCTATGGAGGCTCCTCCATTGTGACGCTGTTCATGGCCATGGGCGTGGTGTCGGGCATCAAGAAACGTTCGCCGGCTATGCGGCGATACGGGTCGCTTTTGCGGTAAAAAAACAGTCGGGAAACCGGCTGTTTTTTCTTGTCCGGTATAAAGCGGATGAAAAGGAAAAGACTACTCCTGCAACAACATTGAGGAGGTCATTGCCTTGAGATCTGATTCCATGAAGCGCACAGCCGCTATGATGCTGGTGGCTGTGCTGGCGCTGAGCAGCAGCGCATCGGCCCTGTTTGGGAAGAAAGCAGCGCCCGCCGAACCCGCGGAGGGCGCACCGACTGCACAGGATTTGGAGATCCGCACCTATCGGGATATTCCCTGTGAGGGGCAGTTCCTCGTTTCAGACGGCGAGGGGGAAGATGTTACCTGTACGGTGGTGGAAGAGCCCCGCAAGGGAACTGTTGCCATCAACGGAATGAATTTCACCTACACGCCCAAAGAGAATGCTGTGGGCGGCGACAGCTTCACCTATACAGCAACCGACAGTGTAGGACATGTGTCCGCACCTGCCACGGTGACCATCACCATTGAGAAGACCAAATCCGGCATCACCTACGCGGATACCGCTGACAGCGCAGCGGCTGCATCCGCCCAGTGTCTGGCGGAGGAAGGGATTTTTGTGGGCGCAAAAATTGGCGGGCAGTATTATTTCCAGCCGGACGCACCTGTATCCCGCAGTGAATTTCTTGCCATGGTGCTGGAGACGGCAGGCAGAGAAGTGACGGACGTCACCATGACCGGCTTCTGCGATGACGCAGTGATCCCCACCTGGGCGAAGGCCTACGCGGCGGCCGGCGTGGCAGACGGCATCGTGCAGGGCAAGACCACGGCAGAGGGAGTTGCTTTCCGTGGTGAGGAGACCATCACCTTTAATGAGGCGGCCACCGTGCTGAACCGCGTGCTGAATCTGGGAGATGTGGATCTTGCGGAATGGTATGCGGACCGGGAGGCGGTTCCTTCCTGGGCGGCTCAGGCGGTAGGGAACATGGAGGCTCTGAATGTTCTGTCTGTGGGGAGCTTTGGCAGTGCGTCCATGGAGGCTCATGTGACCCGCGCGGATGCGGCCGGTATGCTTTCCGCAGCCAAGGTGCTGCTGGACGGCGAAGAACCCAAGGACTTGTTTGACTGGCTGAAATAAAAAGACGTCCCTCCGGTATACCCGGAGGGACGTTATGTTGTTTGGGGGAAATGTCGAAACATGTCGTTTTTTGTTGAAAAGAAACGTGGACAGAGTTGATTTTCTTTTAGTTGCTATATATCATGTTGTATAGAGAATAGCGCATATGCGGTTCCGCATGTGCGCAATTTTATGCAAAAAGATTTGAAAAAAGACATGTAAAAGCAGCGGGAGGATGAAAATGGAAAGAAAAACATATCGGGAAATCGACTTGCAGGATATTCTGTTGCTCTGCCTGCGAAAATGGAAAATGATTCTTTTGTGCGGTGCGGCGGCTGCAGCTTGTGTGCTGCTGATCACGGGGCTTTTTGTCACGCCCCAGTATCGGGCCTGTGCCACGGTTTATGTGAACAATGCGCGGGGAGATCGGACGGTTGAGCAGTTGTCGGAGGGCGGCCTTGCGGCTTCCTGCGCTCTGGTGAGTACATACATTCATGTTGTGGAGAGCAACCGTGTGCTGGATGAAGTGGCGGCGGAGTTGGATGGCGCATACAGCGTCAAGCAGCTGCGGGAGATGCTCTCGGCGGAACAAGTGGAGGATACGGAGATCCTTGCGTTGTATGTTCTGCATCCCGATGCGGAGGAAGCTGTCCGCATTGCCGATGTGGTAGCGAAGGTGGCTCCGGCGAAGATCGCAGAGGTAGTCGAAGGCAGCTCGGCCCGCGTGATCGACGATGCTGCTGCAGGGGAAAAGCCTTATACCCCTGATTATCTGAAGTGGGGAGTACTGGCAGCAGCGACCGGTTTGGTTCTGGGCGCAGTGACGGTAACCGTGCGGTTTCTGCTGACAGTTCAAAAACGGGAGACATTCCCTGCAAAGGATGGTGCGGAAAATGACTGCCTTCTCTTTTGATAAGGTGCCTGCCCTACAGCTGAAAGGCAAACGGATCATGGATGTGGGGTTATCTGTGTTTGGCCTGATCATCATGGCTCCTCTGATGGCAGTTGCGGCCATCGCAGTCAAACTGCAGGACGGAGGCCCGGTTTTATTCCGGCAGCAACGCCTGACCGAACATGGCAAAGTATTTATGATTTTAAAATTCAGAAGTATGCGGGTAGATGCAGAGGCCGATGGTATGGCGCGGCTGGCTTGTGAGGGAGATGCACGGATCACTCGGGTGGGACAGTTTCTTCGCAGGACCCACATCGATGAATTACCGCAGCTGATCAATATTTTGCGGGGCGACATGTCACTGGTGGGCCCGAGACCGGAACGGCCGGAGCTTGCCGCGCAGTATGAGAAAGTGGTGCCAGAATATGCGCTACGGCTACAGGTAAAAGCGGGATTGACCGGATATGCACAGGTGTACGGCGCCTATGATACACCACCGGATGAAAAACTGCGGATGGATCTCTGGTATATTGGGCATTGGTCCGCGGCGCTGGACTGGAAGCTGATCGTTATGACTGCGAGAATGATATTGCGTATTTTCAGACAAATGGCAGCAGCACATATCAAGGCGAAAGACGAGACTTGCACCGGCATGGGAGAGCAGGTGCAGTGAATGGAGGCGGATCTATGATACCGGAGTATTCGGTTTTAATGTCGGTCTATGGACGGGACCGGGCAGACTGGTTCCGCGCAGCCGTGCAGAGTATGCTGGATCAGACCATTCCGCCAAAGGAGTTCGTTTTGGTTTGTGACGGCCCGTTGGGGATGGAACTGGAGGATGTGGTGGACGTGTTTTTGCGGGAGTATCCGGATGTGATTCAGACTGTACGGCTTCCCGAAAACCGGGGCTTGGGCTATGCACTACAGCAGGGACTGCTGCGGTGCCGCTGTGAGTTTGTAGCCAGAATGGATGCCGATGACATCGCAGTGAAGGACCGCGTGGAGCGGCAGCTTGCTGTGATGGCAGCACAAACGCAAATCAGTGTAGTTGGCGGACAAATTGCGGAATTCACAGAAAAACCGGAACAGGTAACGGGGTATCGGGTGGTTCCGGTAAACGAAAAAGTGATCTGCACCACAGCGGCATTTCGCAATCCCATGAATCATGTGACCGTGGTGTTCCGACGGCAGGATGTTCTGGATGCCGGTGGTTACCGGGATTTCCCTGGCTTTGAGGACTATGACCTCTGGGCCAGAATGCTGCGCGCAGGAAAGCACCTGCTGAATTTACAGGACGTGCTTTGCTTTGTCCGCATTAACGAAGATACTTACCGGCGCAGAGGCGGCCTTTCCTACTTCCGAAACGCTGTGGCTATGCAGAAGGAGCTGCGCCGCTGCGGACTGGTGACAAGGGTGCAGTATGGGAGAAATCTCGTGGTGCGCTGTTTGGGCACAGTATTTCTGCCCGCCGGATTGCGGGGATGGCTGTTCAGAACCTGTATGCGGAAAAGAACACCCCATGAAACGGGAGGAAACTGACATGGTTGTGATCCATATTGCCCATATCGATCCATCCGTTCTCGGCGGCGTGCAGGTGGTGGTGCCGCAGCATGTGACGGCGCAAGGCAGGATCGCGGACGTGGCCCTTTTGAATACCCATGGTGAGGCATTTGAGGGGATCACGATGCTTCCTGTGGAAAAACACTTTTCGCTGCAAGATTTTCCTGCACCCTTTGATTCACCGGATCTGGTGGTATTTCACGAGATCTATCGGGTGGAATTTTTGGGTATTTACAAGAAGTTGAAGAAGCTGGGGATCCCGTATCTCATCGTTCCCCACGCTGGACTCACCCGGCACGCCCAGCATATCAAACGGTTGAAAAAGACGGCGGCAAACCTGCTGCTGTTTCGAGAGTTTGTCGCCTCCGCCGCTGCGGTGCAGTTTTTGACGGAGCAGGAGCGGTCTGCTTCGCTGTTTGTGGACAAGGGCTTTGTCTGCGGCAACGGCATGATGGTACCGGAACACCGAAAGAGCGTCTTTCGTGAGGAAAACCTCCGGTTTCTTTACATTGGTCGGCTGGATGTGTTTCATAAGGGACTGGATCTGCTGGTTTCCGCTGTGGCAGAGTGTGGAGAGGAACTGCGGAGCCATGGATGCAGCGTGCATCTGTTTGGTCCTGAACTGGACGGCGTGCACGGCAGACTGCACGATTTGATTTCCGCAAACGGTGTGGGAGATCTGATGGAAGTGCATGGCGCGGTCACGGGAGCGGAGAAGCAGCGTGAACTTCTGGCGGCGGACTGCTTTGTGCAGGCATCCCGTTTTGAGGGAATGCCGTTAGGCGTTTTGGAGGCACTGGGATATGGCCTGCCCTGTATCGTGACCGACGGGACCTGCATGGATGATTTTATTCGGGAACACGATGCGGGCTGGACTTGCGCGGCATCGGCGGATTCCCTTGCCGCCGCGCTGCGGCAGGCTATCCGGGAGCGGGAGAGACTTGCGGAAAAATCGACGAATGCCGTGCTCTGGAGCCGCAGGGAGTTTTCCTGGGAAGCGGTGGCCGCAAGAACACTGTCCCATTATGAGACCCTGATCAAACAAACGGAGTGAGCAAGCTTCGTGAAAAAGAGGTGAAAGGATGTTTTTGATCGAACGGCTGATAGGTGTGGGTGTATATTGCTGCGTACTGGCAGCGGTCTACCTCCTGCTTGCAGCCTCACCCATGAAATGTAAAACGGCGCTGGGTTTCTACATCCTTGTGCTCAGTGGTATGGCGGTCGTGTATGTGCCTTACCGGACCGCCGACCTGTACCGCATTTTTAAAATGATGGAACTGTATGCCCCGCTGGATTTTGCAGCGTTTTTCGCACGCTACGCGCTGGCCTCCTCTGCCCCTGCGGGGCCGATCCTGTACTGGCTTTTTGCCAAAACCGGCTGTCCCCGCCTGCTGCCTGCGGCGGTTACGATCCTGTGTTATTCGATAATCTTCTACATGCTGCTGCGCTTGCAGAAGAAGTTCGGCATTTCCCGCCGGAATCTGGCGCTTGTGCTGTTTTTCCTGATGTCTACATCGGTCTACATGTCGGTTATTGCCGGAATTCGTATGATGCTGGCCATGACGCTGGTGATGTTTTGTTTCTTCCGGGAGAGCGTGGAGGAGAAATTCCGCTGGTTCCATGTGCTGCTTTATAGCGTGGCGCTGTTTATCCACATTTTAGCAGGAGTTCTTCTGCTGGTACGCCTGCTGGCAGTCGTTTGCAGCAAACGGAGCAGACCTCTTGCGCGGTGGGGTGCGGCAGGACTGGGGGCTGTTGCGACAGCACTTTTTGCGGTGTGTTTTCCGAAACTGACGATAGATATTCTGGATACTGTTTGGACTTATCTCACAGAGGAGACTTACTCTGATCCGTGGGAGTATCTCATTGGTGTGCTGATGGGGCTGTTGTTCCTTGCCGTTTTACGGCGGTTCCGGCGGTCGGCGCGGAAAGCAGTATGTGAACGGCTGGAGACCTTTCGCAGTGCAGCGGCCATCAGCCTGCTGTTGTCCCTTTGCTGTTGCTATGTGTTTTCCATCTTTTACCGCCTGATCGGGCATTTTGTGCCGCTTTTGATGCTGCCGGTGATGATGGCTGCGCTGCAGGAGGAAGAAGAGACAGGGATGAACGGGAAACTGTCTCTGCACAGCGTCGTGCTGCTTTACAGCTGCGTGATTCTGATGCTGAACTGTGCGAGAGGTTCTCTCAGTGCGCTGAAGTTTTTTGTGCTTGGATGACAGGAGGAGATATGGAATTGAAGAAACAAGCAGAGCAGCCCCTTTTCTCGGTCATCATTCCGGCGTATAATGCCGCGGCCTATCTGGAAAACGGAGTACAGAGCGTGTTGAGACAGACCTGTTCTGACTGGGAACTGCTGCTGGTGGATGATGGCTCGGCGGATGAAACGTGGCCTTTGTGCCAACGTTTTGCAAAGCAGGATGCGCGGATACGGGTGTTTCATCAGGAAAACGGCGGCCATACGGCTGCCAGAAACACAGGGCTTGTGAACAGCCGTGGGGCGTACATCGTCTTTTTGGACAGTGATGACTATCTGGACCCGGAGGTACTGCAACAGGGACGGAAAACCATCGAAAGCTGTGCGCCGGATGTGATCGTCTATGGAATCGTGCATCATTTTCCGCAAGGGGAAAAACGGCTGGAAAATCTATTTTCGGACGGGCGATATAATCCAGTCAGCGATGGGATTTTTGAGAAACTGCTGATGGATGAAGACGGTGCCTTTGCCTTTCCAAAAACGCTGAATGGGAAGATTTTCCGGCGGGAAACGATCCTGCCCGTTCAGCTTGCGATCCCACCGGAGGTGCGGTTGGGCGAGGATGGTGCGGCCTTTGCAGGCGCAGCCCTGCGGGCAAAAACCATCTGTGTGACTTCTGCAGTTTGCTACCATTTGCTTGTACGCGACGGCTCCGTTTCCCGTTCGGGTGACCCGCTGTCCATGCAGAGGCATATCTGCCTTCTGCGCCATTACCGGCAGGAGATCGTGCCGCAGAATGCCTTACTGGCACCACAGTTTGATCGTTTTGTGGTGGCGGAACTCTATACGGCGCTGCAGGTAATGATGCGCGGGGGCTGCGGCGGGGCGTGGCTGCGCGATGAGCTGCAAAAGGCCATGGAGATCGGTTTTATCCGTGAGGGCATGCAGCGCGCACAGTTTGGAAAAGCAGGACGGAAGCTGCGGATCAAACGTTTTTTGATCTGCCAT
The DNA here is from genome assembly GCA_017547085.1 of Oscillibacter sp. Taxonomy (GTDB): domain Bacteria; phylum Bacillota; class Clostridia; order Oscillospirales; family Oscillospiraceae; genus Oscillibacter. Next base: position 19,561 of record JAFYQM010000021.1, on the reverse strand, counting down.
CGAATGTTTGGTGCAATCCGGCTGCTGGATCGCCTCAAGGAGGTGTTTGGATGCGGGAAATATCGGATGTGAAAGAACTGCAGCAGGTGCTGTTGGAGCTGTTGGCGTGGTTCAAGGCATTCTGCGAAGCCCATGAGTTGACGTTTTTTCTCTCCAACGGAACCCTATTGGGTGCGGCGAAGTATCAGGGCTTCGTTCCGTGGGACGATGATGTAGATATCATCATGCCAAGAGCAGACTATGACCGTCTGGTCAGGATGACGGAGATCAGAGGGGGCCGATACCGTTTGCTGTGCCGCGAGACCACACCGGACTGGAGACTGCCGTATGCAAAGCTCTCGGACACCCGGACCTTCGTGCAGGAGAGCGATTACGATTTCGGGGCGGAGATCGGGGCGTTTCTCGATATTTTTCCCATAGACCGCTGGCATCCCAACCGGGCTGTGGCGGCGGTGCAGGCGGTTTCCAGCGAGGTTTTGAAGCGGATGCTGGTGTTCGCCAATGCGGGGAGCTTCCATACGGAGCGGCGCGGCGTGAAACGGTGGATCCTTTTTGCTCTTTGGACTGCCGGACGGTGTATGGGATATGAACGGCTCTGCAGAAAGATTTTGCGCAGAGCAGACCGGAGCCGCGCGTATCCGGAAAAGCTGGTCGGCTGTGTGGTCTGGACCAGTCACCTGACACGGGAGATTTTGCCTGCCTCTGTATTTTTCAAAGGAGAAACACTGACCTTTTGCGGAGAGGTATATCCGGTTCCGGTCGGATATGCGATGTATCTGGACCGCCTGTACGGCTGCTGGCGGGAAGACCCGCCGGAGGTGCGGCAAAAGTCCAATCATACCATTCGGGTTTGGTGGAAAGAAGAAGGGGGTGAATCTTGTGAAGAAGGACATGATGGGAGTGGCTGTTAGCCGGGGACTGTCTCTGGCTGCTGGTGTTGTAACGGGTTTGCTGTTGCCCAAACTGCTGACCGTTTCCGACTATGGCTATCTAAAGATCTTTACCCTGTATTTGACCTACACGGCGCTGCTGCATTTCGGCTTTGTGGACGGCATTTTGCTGAAGTTTGCAGGACTGGATTATGAGATGCTGTGTAGGGAACAGCTACGGACCTACACCCGCTTTTTTGCGCTGTTTCAGGTTGTGATCGGCTGCGTACTGGCGGCCACCGGGATATTTTTTCAGGACCCGGCTTACCGGTTCATTCTGCAGATGCTGGGCGTGAACATGGTGCTGGTGAATCTTACCACCTATTATCAGTTCATTTCACAGGCTACACGGCGCTTTTCGGAATATTCCGCCAAACAGCTGCTGGCGGCTGTACTCAAGGCGGGACTGGTAATTGCTTTGCTGGTTCTGCAGAGCAGTGGTGTGCTGGAGGCATCCTATCGCCTCTACATCATGGCCCTGAACGGGATTGACGGCGTGATGCTGCTCTGGTATGTCTGGATCTACAGAGACATTACATTTGGGGAACGGATGCCGTTCAGGATGCTTTCTGTTGAGATCAAAGAGTTGTTCCGGCAGGGAATTTTGCTGACACTTGCCTATCAGGTGTCGCATCTGGTGTTGGTGTTGGACCGGCAGTTTGTCAGTGTCCTCTACCCCACGGACACATACGCGGTCTACTCCTTCGCCTACAATCTTGTGATGATGCTCTCTGTGATGATCTCGTCGCTGGCCGTGGTGCTGCTGCCGGTATTGAAGCGGGTAGAACCGGAACGGATCAAACCGTATTACTGCAAGACCCTCTCTGTAACAGCGGTGCTGACAGGTGCGGCGCTTTGCTGCTATTTTCCGCTGGTGGGATTGATCCGGTGGTTCCTGCCGGAATATGAGGCGGCAAGTTCCTATCTGGCGGCGGTACTCCCGGCTTTGATGTATAGCAGCTGCATTTCCGTGGTGATGTTCACATTCTGCAAGGCATTGGAGCAAAATGCGAATTTCTTCAAAACGGGCTGCGTGGTGCTGGGCATCGGCTGTGCGACCAATGGGGTGGCCTACGGGCTGTTCCGCACACCGCTGGCGATCTCATATGCGTCGCTGCTGACCATGGCGGTGTGGTTCCTCCTGCAGGAGGCACAGCTTTACAAGCACACAGGCATGAAGGGCAGGAAGGAGTTTTTCTACCTGACGGTTCTGACGCTGGGCTTTTTGACTGTGGCGCGGGTCGTTTCGCCCGATTGGGTAGGACTGACTGCCTATTTGGTCTGGTTCCTTGCGGCAACATGGTGTTTTTACAGAAAAGGTGCGGTCAAGTTATAAATACAAAAACCGGGCAGTTTCATAGAAACTGCCCGGTTTTATCTTCGCTCAGGATTTGATTTCCTCGTTAATAGTCACAATGAAATCCTCGGGAGCGCCATAGCCCATGACGCGGCAATAAGCGATCGTTCCGTAATTCTCAGGGGACAGGAAGCTGGTGCCGAAACAAATTGACATGCCGTCTTCGGAGACTTCAACGGCTTCGCTGTTGACATAGGCCTGATAATTCAGGTACTTCTTGTCTGCATCGTAAAAGGACATAACACCGTAGCTGGTGCCGAAAGGCGTGGTGCCTTTGGCACGGACCACGTCACCGTACACACAGGGAATGAAACCGCCCACAAAGCCATCCGTAAAACTTGTGTTGACTGCACCGCTGGAGTTCAGACGGCCTACGGAGAAGTCCGGATCCTCCGTGGCAAACAAGTTGGTGTAGGGAGCTCCCCGCGTGGGATAGTCCACCTCGCGGTCAATGCCGGCACCGTAATGCGTAGCATAGATCTTCTTGGCCGCAGTATCTACGGTAAAGATGCAGAACGACGTATCTTCGGCGCTGTCTGCCGTCTTTTCGTATTGGATGCCGCCATCGCCCCAGCGGGCGCGGAAGTCCTCATTGGGATAGGCGTAATCGTTGCCGTACTCGTTGTTGCGGTAGAATACCACGTTGGGAGTAGAAACGCGCATCAGTTCGCTGTCGCCCAGCTTGCCCACGGCGTAATTGTGCAGATGACCGTGGATGTTGCCGATGATAGGGGCCACATTTTTACCGCTGTACGAAAATGCCGTACCGCAGACTGTGATGGAAGAGCCGGCGGTATAGGCTTCCAGAATTTTCTGGATCTCCGGTTTGGTGTAGGTTGCTGCCGCATCTCCCCCGAAAGGCTCAAAATCGAGGGGCTCGTGGGAGAGCAGAAGAATGCTCCACGCTGGGGCATCCTCCTTGCCGGAAAGATCCAGCGCACCGGCGAACCACAAAAGCTGTTCGTCGCTGACGCCGTCACCCTTGCCGTCCAGTCCGTTGGGGTCGCTGGTGTTGACCACGATCACGCGCAGCTTGTGCTGGGGTAGATCCTTCAGGCAGTAGTTACGGACCGGCGTTTCGCCTCGTTCCACATCGCCGTTGAAGCGCCCAATGGTGTTGTAGACCTGTGCGGAGGTCAGCGTGACGGCGGAGGTGTTTTTGTCGTGGTTGCCTTCGGCACGGAAATTCTGATAGCCGCGCAGCGCGGGCCACATCAGGTCGTTGGCCTCGTTTTTTTCTTCCAGTGCGCCGTCAATGCTCTCGGCATAGCCCCAGCCCACATCGCCCAGCATGGCGACAAAGTCCAGATGGACCAGACCGCCGATGATTTCCGCTGCCTGCGAAGCGTGCAGCAGGGATGTGCGGCTCTGGGCGGCGTATTCGCCCTCTGCCTGATAATGCATGTCCGACAGGGCCAGGAAAGAAAAGGTGTGTTCGTTTTGCAGCTTCTGCACGGCCTTTGCTACCCGATGAGCCTCCTCGGTGACATAGGGCGGCACGGAGCTTGTGCTGCCGCTGATGGTGATGTTCCCCTGCAGAAGCTGTTCCAGCCAGGACTTTTCCGGCTCGGTGATTTCCTCGTCAGAGGGCAGCGGCAGGGCGGATTCCACGCGGGTCTTCCAGGTTTTTGATTTGACCAGTGTGTCCCCTGCGTAGTAGCGCAGCTCACACCAGCCGTCCCTGCAGCACTGGTGGGTGTGGTAGTTGGTGATGAGCCAGATGACCTGCTGCCCCTGCTGTTCAATGGTCATGATGTAGGGGCGTTCGTCGCCGGGGCGCTGGTAGAGCAGCTCCGCCCTGCCGGTGCCGTAAAGGGCAGTCCACTCGCTGATGTCAAAAATGATCTGGCGGGCCTGATGCTCCTGCCATTTGCCCAGCGGAAGGACGGCGTATTGCTCTGCGTAAATTTGCCTCATATCGTTCCTCCTTTATAAAGTTGGCTATATAAGGCCCCCGAAAAGGGGTTCTTGCACGGTTTCGTGCAACAAAAGGTAAAAAATATGACAAAAAAGAATTGGAGCGGGACACTGCGGAGGAAGCTGCGGGGGACGGTGTTTTCCGTGTTTCGTGGTTGTATTCAAAAACAAACTGTGATAGAATAATTTGGATTATAATAGTATTAGTATGCCCATTCATCCGCGTGGAGTGGGATGGGCGGAAGGGATGCGATCCTATATGAAAATTGTTGTTTTGGCAGGCGGCCTGTCCCCTGAACGCGCCGTTTCTCTGGTGACCGGTACCTCCGTGTGCCGTGCCCTGCGGGAAAACGGGCATCAAGCCATTTTAGTGGACCTGTTTCTGGGTCTGGAGGAAGTGCCGGAGCAGTTGGAGACCCTGTTTGACGCCCCTGATGGCCTTTGCCCTGAGGCGAAGATCGAGGTGACGGCGCCGGATCTGGACGCCGTTCGCGCCAGCCGCAGCGACAAGAGCGAGCGGCTGTTTGGCCCTAACGTGCTGGAGCTGTGCGGCCTTGCCGATATTGTGTTTTTAGGACTGCATGGCATGGATGGCGAGGACGGCCGCGTGCAGGCGACCTTCGATCTGCTGGGCATCAAATATACCGGCGGCGGATATCTGGCCTCCGGTCTTGCCATGGATAAATCTATGACCAAGCGGATGATGGATTCTGCCGGCATCCCCAACGCGCCGTGGCAGGATATCCCGTTCTATACGGAAGAGGATATTCCCGCACTGGTGCAGGAACTGGAAGTTCCCTGCGCAGTGAAGGTGGTCAACGGCGGCTCTTCGCTGGGCGTTGCCCTGCCTGACACCAAAGAAGAACTGGAGAAGGCTCTGCACGAGATGCTGCGTTACGGAAGCCATCTGATTGTGGAGAAGAAGATCACCGGTTGCCGGGAATTTACCATTGCCGTGCTGGGGGACCGAGCCCTGCCTGCTGTGGAGATCCTGCCGACTGTGAAGGAATTTGACTATGAGGCTAAGTACCAGAGCGGCGGTGCCAAGGAACTCTGTCCTGCTCCCATCACGCCGGAACAGCAGGAAGAGATGGGCCGTCTTGCCCTGAAGCTGCACCGCACGCTGGGGCTGGAGGTGTATTCCAGAACCGACTTTTTGCTGGATGAGGCGGGGAACTTCTGGTGTCTGGAAGTCAACTCCCTGCCCGGCATGACCTCCGCCAGCCTTGTGCCCAAGGAGGCTGCCGCTATTGGAATGAGTTACAATGAACTGTGCGAGACCATCGTGCAGATGTCCTATCGTTTGAAGAGAAGAGGTTAAGTGTATGCAGCCCATGACCATTCAGGAGATCATCTCCGCAGTCCATGGCGTCTGGTGGAATCCTCGCGAGGGTGTACCGGCTGTGACGGCCGTTTGTACCGACAGTCGCAACATCGTCCCCGGTTGTTTGTTCCTGCCTTGGGTGGGGGAAAAGTTCGACGGCCACAATTTCATTGACGCGGCGCTGGACGCCGGTGCGGCTGGCTGCCTGTGCGCCAAGCTGCCGCAGGATATCCGCGCGGATAAGTTTTACATCAAGGTGGAGGATACCCGCCTTGCCCTGCGGGATCTGGCCAGTGCCTACCGGGACCGCTTCCCGATTCCTTTTGTGCAGATCACCGGCAGCGTGGGTAAGACCACCACGAAAGAAATGGTGGCTGCGGTGCTGGGCGCGAAGTACAAGGTGCTGAAGACCCCGGAAAATTTTAACAACGATATTGGCACGCCTCTGACACTGTTTGGCCTTTCGGTCGAGCATGAAGTTGCCGTGATCGAAACCGGCATGAACCATTTCGGCGAGATCGAGTATCTGGGCGAACTGGTGCGGCCGGATATTGCAGTGATCTCCAACATCGGCGATGCCCACATCGAGTATCTGGGCAGCCGTGAGGGCATCCTGCAGGCCAAATGCGAGATATTCAAGCACCTGAAAGAGGGCGGCATGGCTGTGCTGAACGGCGACGACGCCCTGCTGGATACGGTGGAGATCCCCTTTGAGACTGTTCGCTGCGGCTGGGCAGAGCATTGTCAGGCCAAGGTGACGGAGATCGCAGATCACGGCGTGGATGGCATCACCTGCACGGTGGAAACGAAGAAGGACCGCTATGCGCTGTCCATTCCTGCACCCGGCGAACATATGGTGTATCCCGCTGCCATTGCCGTGGTGATCGGCGAAGTGCTGGGACTGGAGCATGACGAGATCGTGCGGGGCGTAGCGGCCTATGAGCCTTCCGGTTCCCGCATGCGTGTGGTGCGGCTTCCCGAAAAGCGGATCATTCTGGACGATTGCTACAACGCCAACCCCCAGTCTGTGACTGCAGCGCTGGAGGTGCTGGCCAAGACGGAGTGCGACCGTAAGGTGGCCGTTCTGGGTGACATGGGCGAACTGGGTGCATTGACGGAGCAAGCTCATTACAACATTGGCGCGCTGGCGGCGATGTTGGGCATTGACTGTGTGGTTGCCATCGGAAGAAAGGCAACAAAGATTGCAGACGGCGCTGCCATGAGCAGTGGCGAGGTGCTGCATTTTATGACCGGCGGGGAAGCCGTAGAAACCCTGAAGGAGCAGCTGCAGCCCGGAACGGCCATGCTGGTAAAGGCGTCTCACGCCATGCATTTTGGTGAACTGGTGAAGCAGTTACAGGAGAGTTATGATTGAAATACAGGTAAGCGGCCTGATCAAATCCTTTGAAATCGGGAAAAATGTTCTGGATGGATTGACCTTCCAGATCGATCAGGGCGAGCGTGTGGGCTTGCTGGGCAAGAACGGCGCAGGCAAGACCACTCTGTTTAAAATATTGACCGGGGAACTGGACTATGACGAGGGAGAGGTCACTGTCGGCACGGGCCGCCGTGTAGGCCTGATCTCACAGATCCCTGTGTATCCTGCGGGTTACACGGTGGAGGATGTGCTGCGCAGCGCATTCTCCCGTCTGCAAAGACTGGCAGAGGAGATGGAGAGCCTTGCGGAGCGCATGGCAGCCGGAGAAAGCGATCCGGAGATCCTGCGGCGCTACGGTTCTCTGAATGAGCGTTTTGAAGCCTTTGGCGGCTACGATACGGATGTGGCGGTCAACAAGATCGCAAACGGCCTCTCCATCACGCAGGAGATGCGCCGCCAGCTGTTTGACAGCCTCTCCGGCGGTGAAAAGACCCGTGTCAATCTGGGACGGTTGATTTTAGAGGACACGGATATCCTGCTGCTGGACGAGCCGACCAACCATCTGGATCTCCACGCCACCGAATGGCTGGAGGAGTATATCCGCGGCTTCCGCGGTACGGTGGTGGCCATTTCCCATGACCGTTATTTCCTCGACCGCATCGTTACCCGCGTCATTGAGATCGCAGACGGCAAAGCGGAATTTTACAGCGGCAATTACAGCTTCTATGCGGTGGAAAAAGAACGTCGCTATCAGGAGCGCATGAAGCAGTACCTGAAGGAGCAGGCCAAGATCGAGCAGCTGGAAAAGGCCGCCGATCAGCTGCGCCTGTGGGCGTTTCAGGGTATGGATAAGACCTACCGCCGTGCCATTTCCATGGAAAAGCGCATCGAGCGCATGCGTACTACGTCCAAGCCCACCAAGGCACGGAAGATGGACGCACGCTTTTCCACGGCGGAATTCCATGGTGACGAGGTGCTGGCGCTCAAGAGCATTGCCAAGTCCTATGAAGAAAAGCACCTTTTTGACGGCATCACCCTGAAGGTGGAAGGCGGTGAACGCATCGCCCTCATCGGTGACAACGGCACCGGTAAATCCACCCTGATCAAGATGATCATGGGAGAGCTGTACCCTGACGATGGCCGTATCCGTACCGGCCCCCAGGTGAAGTCAGCGTATCTGCCTCAGATCATCCATTTTGAACATCCCGACTGGAATCTGGTGGAGAACATGATGGCGGCTAAGCGGGGCCTCTCTGCCCAGTCTGCCCGTAACCGTTTGGCGGCTTATGATTTCCGCGGCGAGGATGTGTTCAAACCGGTCAGCGTGCTCTCCGGCGGTGAGCAAAGCCGTCTGCGGCTGTGTATGCTGATGGATGACGAGATCAACTTCCTCATTCTGGACGAGCCTACCAACCATCTGGATATTGCCTCCCGCGAGTGGATCGAGGAGGCGGTGGAGGCCTATGATGGCACGTTGCTGTTCGTCAGCCATGACCGTTACTTCATCAACCGCTTTGCTACCCGCATCTGGGAGCTGGCGAACGGGACGATTACTGACTACCCCATGGGCTTTGCCCAGTACCGACAGGTAAAAGCGCAGGAAGAGACGGAAAAAGTCGAGCCCCCAAAACCTGTAAAGGAAAAGACTGTTACAGATAGGCCGCAGCGGGGCAATAAGGCACAGCAGGCGGCCCGCCGTCAGCTGACCATCTGCCAGCGGGAGATTGAAAAGCTGGAGGAGGCCATTGCCGCCAAAGAGGCGGAGATGGAGCAGAACGCCTGTGACTATGAGAAGTACGGCGCACTGTATGCCGAGAAAGAGACAATGGACGAGCAGCTGCTGGAACTGATGGAAAAGTGGGAGCAACTGGCGGAGGAAGCGGGAGAATGAGCAGAGAAGAAAAACTGACCCTTGTGATCGCGGCGGCTCTGGTCGCTGTCAGCGCAGTGCTTTTGACTGTGCGGATCATCGGGATGCGTTTTTCCGGTTTTCTCCTGCTGGGGATTGCCGCGCTGCTGGTTTTGGAACTGGTGCTGGACCGCTGGGCGAAGTGTTCCCGCAAGGGCTGGTATGCCCGCCTTGTATTTCGTGCGGGCTGCGCACTGGCGCTGATCCCGCTTGTCATTCTGGAGATTACCGTGATTCATGAGGGGCAAAAGCCCTTTCCAGAAAGAGAGTGTACGGCGGTGGTCGTGCTGGGAGCAGGTGTCAACAGCACGCAGCCATCATTGACGCTGCGGACCCGTCTGGATGCGGCGCTGGCCTATTTAGAGGACCATCCGGAGGTGCCGGTGGTATTGACCGGCGGGCAGGGCTACGGCGAGCAGATCACCGAGGCCCAGTGTATGTATGACTATCTGACGGCCCATGGCGTGGAGGAAAGCCGCCTGCTTTTAGAGGAGCAGGCAACCAGCACAGCAGAAAACTTCGCATTTTCCAAGGCGTGTTTGGCGGCGGCGGGAATCGATGCGGCGACGGAGCCGATTGCGGTTGTCACCAACGATTTTCACCTGTTCCGCGCACAGTTGATTGCGGTAAGGCAGGGATATACCGATACCTTTGGTGTGCCGGCGGAGCTGCCCTGGTGGTGGCTGACGGCCAACTATTATGCGCGGGAAAGCTTTGCCATGGTAAAAACCCTGATTTTTGATTGAGGAGAATCAGAATGAGCGATATTTTGTGTATGTATTATTCCAGAACGGGAAATACCAAGCAGACGATGGAAGAAATCGCATCTGCGCTGGACGCTGAGCTGGTGGAGCTGACCGATGGCGTGGACCGCAGCGGCTGGAGTGGTTGGATGCGCAGCGGACTGGATGCGATGCGCCGTACCACGCTGCGCAATAAGCCGTTCCAGACAGAGCGGCCTTTGAAGGATTACCGTCTGGTGATCCTCGGCACGCCGGTCTGGGCAGGCCGCTGCAGCAGCATTGCCCGCGGTTTCCTGAAGGAGCATGGAAAGGAACTGCACAGCGCAGCCTATGTGCTGCTGCGGGGCAGTGAGGATAAAAACGAGGAAGTATATGAACAGATGGACCGCTATACGCCCTGCGGCCACTGTGCCGCGGTGTCCCTGCGGAGAGACAGCGTGGGCTACGCTTTCTGGCAGGAGGAATTTCTCCGTCAGGTGCGGATCTCCATGGGCTGGCAGGAGGAGCAGAAGTAGTTTGCATCCCTTTCAAGTTTTGGGAAAGGAGCAGACACATGCTGGAAAAACTGAAAGCGCTGGCCATCCGTCAGGAGGATCTGGAGGCGCAGCTGTCAGACCCGTCAGTTTATGGTGATGGAGAAAAACTGCGCAGCATCAACCGGGAACTGAAAGAACTGGAGCCAGTGGTGGCGGCGTACCGTGCCTACCGGCAGGCGGAACAGGACCGCGCAGAGGCGGAAGCCTTGCTGAGCGATCCGGATTTCCGCGATCTGGCACAGGAAGAACTGAGCCGCGCTAAGACCGAGCAGGAACGGCTGCGGGAGGAACTGAAAATCCTCCTGCTGCCTAAGGACCCAAATGACAGCCGCAATGTCATCGTGGAGCTGCGGGCTGGTACGGGCGGCGAGGAAGCGGCCTTGTTTGCCGCCGATCTCTACCGGATGTATACCATGTATGCCCAGACGCGAGGCTGGAAACTGGAGATCGTCAGCAGCAACGAGACCGAATTGGGCGGCATCAAGGAGTGTAGCGTTCTGATTGAGGGCGAGGGCGCGTATTCCCGTTTTAAATTTGAAAGCGGCGTGCATCGCGTGCAGCGGGTCCCGGTCACGGAATCCGGCGGCCGCATCCAGACCTCTGCCGCTACTGTGGCGGTATTGCCTGAGGCAGAGGATGTAGAATTTGTCATTGATGCCAAGGACCTGCAGATTGATACCTTCCGGGCTTCCGGAGCCGGTGGACAGCACGTCAACAAGACGGAATCCGCCATCCGTATCACCCACCTGCCCACGGGTATGGTAGTGGAATGTCAGGATGAGCGGAGCCAGTATAAAAACAAGGATAAGGCCATGAAGGTGCTGCGTTCCCGCCTTTACGAAATGGAGCGGGAAAAGCAGGCGGCTGCCACGGCAGAGCAGCGTCGCAGTCAGGTGGGCAGCGGCGACCGCAGTGAGCGGATCCGCACCTACAATTTCCCGCAGGGACGGGTGACGGACCACCGCATTGGCCTCACATTATATAAAATTGACGCCATTTTGAATGGCGATCTGGACGAACTCATCGACGCACTGGTCACGGCAGATCAGGCAGAGAAGCTGAAAGGCAGCGCCCAATAAAGAGAAACAGAGGCGAAGAATATGCAGACGATATATTATGACCTGCGAAATATTAAGGGACAGCAGCGGGAAGTGGAGGAGAAGATCTCTGCCGCTGCCAAGATCCTGCGGGAGGGGGGACTGGTCGGTATCCCCACAGAGACCGTCTACGGTCTGGGAGCCAATGGTCTGGACAGCGAGGCAGTCAATCGGATTTTTCAGGCTAAGGGCCGTCCGCAGGACAATCCCCTGATCCTGCACCTGTCCGGCGCACAGTGGCTGCCCCGCTATTGTGCAGACATTCCGCCCATCGCCTATGTGCTGGCGCGGAAGTTCTGGCCGGGTCCTCTAACCATGATCCTCAAGCGCAAGCCCATCGTGCCGGATGAGACCACGGCGGGACTGGATACAGTGGGCGTTCGCTGTCCCAACCATCCGGTGACGCTGGCCATCATTCGTGAGGCAGGGGTGCCGATTGCGGCACCCAGCGCCAATGCGTCTGGCCGCCCCAGCTGTACCAGCGCACAGGATGTGCTGGAGGATATGAATGGGAAGATCGACGGTGTGGTGGACGGCGGAAGCTGCAGCGTAGGCGTGGAGTCCACGATTCTGGATCTGACGGTAACGCCGCCCCGTTTGCTGCGGCCCGGCGGACTGTCTTTAGAGGCACTGGAGCAGCTGATCGGACATATCGATGTGGATGCGGCGGTGACCCGTTCCATGAAGGAGGGTGAACAGCCCCGTGCACCCGGCATGAAATACCGCCACTATGCGCCCAAGGCCCCTGTCACGGTGGTGACCGGTGCGCCGAAGGCCTCCGCGCAGGAGATTGCGGCGCGGGTGCATCTCGGTGACGGTGTGATCTGCTTTGACGAATTCGCCCACCTGTTCCCGGAACAGACGGTGCAGTGCATTGGCCACAGCAGCGACAAGCTGACGCAGGCCCAGCGGGTGTTTGAGGCTCTGCGCTCTTTTGATAACAGCGAGGTCAAAGAGATTTACGCCCAGTGTCCCGATGAGCATGGATTGGGTCTGGCGGTCGGCAATCGCCTGAAAAAGGCTGCCGGATTCCATGTGATCGAGGCAGACCGGATGCGCGTGGTGCTTGGCATCACCGGTTGTACCGGCGCGGGGAAATCCACGGCGCTGGAAGTGCTCGAGGAATTGGGCGGTGTCGTCATCGACTGCGACAAAGTCTACCATCAGATGCTGGCGGAAGACGAGAACATGCGCAATGCCATCAACGCGGCATTCCCCGGTGTATTCCAAGCAGACGGCAAGCTGAACCGGCAGAAGCTGGGACAGGAGGTCTTTTCCAGAAAAGACCGGCTGGAGAAATTGAACCAGATCGTATACACCTATCTGCCCCCTGAGGTAGAGCGGCGGGTGGCTGCTATGGATGCAGACCTTTTTGCCATTGACGCCATCAATCTGCTGGAAAGTGGGCTGGACCGCCTGTGCGACCGCACGGTGGCAGTGACGGCACCTACGGAATTGCGGGTACGCCGTATCATGGCGCGGGACAATATCACAGAGCAGTATGCCCGCCTGCGGATCTCGGCCCAGAATTCGGATGAATATTACCGCAGTAAATGTGATTGCGAGTTGAATAACGGCAGTGAACTGCCGGAGACCTTCCGGAAGGAAGCTCACATTTTCTTCGAGAAACTGCTGGATACGATTCGGCAGGAGAAACGCGGGAAGATCGTGTAAAATGGAGGAAGAACCCATGTCTGAAGAAATCAAGGACCTGAAAAAGAAACTGTTTTCTGCCAAGAAGAACGGCTATGACCGCCTGAACGCAGCCGAACTGCCGTTGGTGGATGCTTACTGTACTGGCTATATGGCTTATCTGGACGCGGGCAAGACTGAGCGGCTCTGCGCTGCTGAGAGCATTCGTCTGGCAGAGGCGAAGGGATACCGCCCCTATGTGCGGGGTATGGAGGTCAAAATCGGCGACAAACTGTATGTCTGCAACCGTGGTAAGGCGGTGATGCTGGCTCATATTGGCCGCAAGCCTCTGTCCGAGGGCGCACAGATCGCCGCTGCCCACATTGATGCGCCTCGCCTGGATTTAAAGCCCAATCCTCTGTACGAGGACAGCGAACTGGCCTATTTCAAGACGCACTATTATGGCGGCATCCGCAAGTACCAGTGGGTGACGGTGCCGCTGGAACTGCACGGTGTGGTGGCCCTGAAGGATGGTAGGTCCGTGACGGTGAATATCGGTGCGGACGCAGGCGATCCCCGTCTGGTGATCACTGACCTGCTGCCCCATCTGGGACAGGAACAGGCCAAGAAACCGCTGGGCGTGGCCATTCCCGGTGAGACGCTGAACCTGCTGCTGGGCAGCCGCCCCATCGGTGATGAGGAGGATACCAGCCGGGTGAAGCTGGCCGTGATGCAGCTGCTGCATGAGAAGTACGGCATCACAGAGGACGATTTCACCTCTGCGGAACTGGAAGCCGTTCCTGCTATGAACGCCTGTGATATCGGACTGGACCGTTCCATGATCGGTGCCTACGGCCACGATGACCGCGTGTGCAGCTATGCGGCGCTGAAGGCCCTGCTGGATCTGGAGGAGACACCTGCCAAGACAGCGGTATGTGTGTTGGCAGATAAGGAGGAAATCGGCTCCGATGGTGTGACGGGTATGCAGTCTGCCGCCTTTGACACCTTTATGGAGGACCTGTGCGATGCACAGGGCGTGCCTGTTCGCGTGTGTTTTGAGAAGTCCTTCTGCCTCAGTGCTGATGTGACGGCTGCGTATGATCCCGACTATGCCGAGGTTTACGAAAAGCGGAATGCCGCTTTCCTGAACTACGGTGTTGGCCTGTGCAAGTACACCGGTGCCCGTGGTAAGTCCGGTGCCTCCGATGCCGATGCGGAGACTGTGGCCTATGTCCGCCGACTGTTCGACGACGCGGATGTATTTTGGCAGATCGTGGAACTGGGCAAGGTGGATGCCGGCGGCGGCGGTACGGTGGCGATGTATATGGCGAACCGTAATATCAGCACGCTGGATGCCGGTGTTCCGGTGTTGAGCATGCATGCCCCCTTTGAGGTGGTGGCAAAGCTGGATTGCTATGAGACCTACAAGGGTATGCGGGCAGTCTATTTGGCAGAGAACTGATTACAAAAAAGAATCCCGACTCTCGGTAGAGAGTCGGGATTTTCTTGCTTTATTGCAGAGCTTCCAGCGCGGAGAGGGGAACTTCCGTGCATTTGCGCTCCTGCAGTAGAGAGATGACCTCCTGCAGCAGAGGGAGAGAGGGCATGGCACCCATACGGGAGACCGTGATGGCGGCAGTGTGGCTGGCAAAGGCCAGTGCCTGCTCCTGCGTCATGCCGACAGAGAGTGCCACAGACAGCGCACCCACAAAGGAGTCACCTGCGGCAGTAGGGTCGGCCACATGCTCCATGTGAACACAGGGAACATAGCGGATGGAATCGGTTTCCACCACGGCGGAGCCGCTGCCGCCAAGGGTGATGATCGTGTGCTCAACGCCCTTTTCGCGAAGAGCGGCTGCAATTTGAAGCAGGTCATCATGGTCGGGCCGGTTGTTTGCATCTACGCGAAGCGGCAGATGGGTTTCCATGGAGGCTTCCTGCTCGTTGGGCGTCAGATAGGTGACCAGTTCCAGTAGCTCGTCACTCAGCTCAGTAGCGGGAGCGGGATTCAGCATCACCGGCACACCGGCTTCCTTGGCCCAGCGGGCGACGGCTAAATTGACCTCCAGCGGAATTTCCAGCTGCAGCAGGACTATGTCATAGGAGGCAATTTCCTCGTGAATCCAGAAGACTTCTTCCATGGTCAGCGTCCGGTTGGCACCGGGAATGACCACGATCCGGTTCTGGGCGGTATGTTCCGTGACCTCCAGCGTTACATGGCCGATGCCGGAGGCGATGCCTTTCCGCACCACCACATGGCTGATATCCACACCGGCAGCCCGGGGTGTATCCAGCAGCATGGTGCCAAAAATATCATCACCCACACAGCCCATCATGGTGACGTCTGCACCCAGACGTGCGCACTGCACAGCCTGATTGGCGCCTTTGCCGCCGGGAGCCATATGAAACTCTTTGCCGTAAAGGGTCTGACCGGAAGGGGGAATACGCTCTGTGGTGGCGATCAGATCCATGACAAAGCTGCCGACTACTAAAATACGAGGACGATTCTGCATGATTCAGGGACTCCTGTTTTGTATCAAAATAACAAAATAATTATAGGGTGTTTTTAATAAAAGAACAAGCTTTTTGTGCAATTTGAAGATGAAATGCGGTGAAGTTTGTTTAAAACGACAGGAAAGCGGGATTGGAATCCCAAACAGTTGGGGAATTTTCTGACGCTAGAAGCGGAGTTGACAAAAAGTGTAAAAAAATGTAAAATTACACTAAAGAATGGAGGGGGAAGCATGACGAAAGAACGCTTTGTAGCGGAATTGGACCATCAGGTCAAACTGGTTCGCACGGAATATGGGTTTACGCAGGAAACTATGGCGAAAGTGCTGGGCATCTCCAAAAAGACGCTGGTGGAGATCGAAAAAGGACGCGCATCTCTCGGATGGATGGGGGCGGTGGCTCTTTGCACCCTGTTTTCAGACAGCCGGATGCTGTCCGGATTGTTGGGGGGAGAAGCCAGTGACATGGTCCGTGCACTGGCATTTCAGGATACAAAACCTACCTACCCCCCCACCATGGGCGGCAAGGTCTGGTGGCGCTTCGTGGAGACCGTAGGGGCTTATAAAATTCAGCAAAACATTATCTCTCAGCATTATCGGGCACTGGACAGCGAAGATGGCCGCGTCTGCTCCTCCTTTGATCTGGAGGAGGTACGGCAGCATCTTGCGGAACTGGAGGGAGATGCATGAAAGAAACGATCAGACGGGTGATCGACACCATTTTTATTGTGGCCGGGATTACCATCCTCTGCGGTGGAGGCGCCTTTTTTCTGTATCTGCTGGGCAATTTCGGCATGTTTCCCCTGTATGTGACCCGCGTGATCCCAGTGGTAGGTATCGCGGGAACACTGGCGCTGCTTCTTGTTTGTACCGGTCTTCTGAAACCGGGAATGCGGAAATGGGCAGGCCGTGCCTTTCTGCTGGTCTGCGTGCTGTCTCTTTGTCACATCCTGCACGGTATTTATACAGATACGCTGCCCACGGTGGATGACCGCAGTTTGCTGGTGCAGGAATACCAGCCGTTCCGCAAACAGGATGGGAAACTTGCGGAAAGCAAGCTGGTGCATCTGGAGGAGGAAGCGACATTCTTTCTGGATAACCCGTGGAAGCTGCGGCTGGACGGTGCCACGGCGTTGTATCCCGTGTATGCGGCCTTTGTGGAGGCAACGTTCCCGCGGCAGGATTATTCTCCGTTCCACAGTACCGTGGAATGCAACGGCACATCGGAGGCCTACCGCAAGCTGATCCATGGCGAGCGGAATATGATTTTTGCGGCGGGGCCCTCGGAAGCCCAGCTGAAAGCGGCGGAGGAAAACGGTGTAGAACTTCATTTGACCCCCATTGGACGGGAGGCCTTTGTCTTTTTCGTCAACAGCAAAAACCCGGTGAAGAGCCTGACGGTGGAGCAGATTCAGGGGATCTACACCGGCGAGATCACCAACTGGAAACACCTTGGCGGCAGATTTCAGAAGATCCGCCCCTTCCAGCGGGCGGAAAACAGCGGCAGCCAGACATCCCTTCAAAAGCTGATGAAAGGGCTGCCTCTCATGGAACCGGAGGAAGAGGAGCGCATTGCGGGTATGGGCGGCATCATCCGGGAAGTTGCCAGCTATCGCAACCACAGCAATGCTATCGGATTTTCCTTCCGGTATTATGCCACGGAAATGGTGCAGAGCGGGGATATCCACCTGCTGGCGCTGAACGGCGTGGAGCCCACCAAGGAGACCATTCGGGATAACAGCTATCCCATTGCATCGGAGTTCTACGCCGTCACAGCATCTCCCATCGGTGAACCGGCGCCGCAGGAAACCAATGAGACCATGGCTGCTTTTTTGGAGTGGATCCTGTCCGAACAGGGACAGTGGATCATTGAAGAAACAGGATATGTTGCGCTGAAGTAAGGAGGAGCCCATGAAACGTTGGTGGATGTCCGGCCTTTTACTGGTTAGTTATGCGGCAGCCTTTGCTGTGAATGTAGGCTATTTTGCGTGGTCCTATCCTGTAGGATGGCCGCAGGTTACAACGTCTGCCCTCTATGGGGCTGTGTGGATCGGTTGCCTGATTTTTGGCCGCGGCAGTAGACGTTTGATGCGGCTGACTATGATCATGGGGGCTGCAATGGCGGCTGGAAGTCTGTTGGGTCTTCTGGTGCGGACATTGGGCAGTGCTGGATTGACACTCCCTGCGCTGATTTTGTCAGGACTGACTGTCACACCGCTTTATGGCCTGTTGAGCCTGATCGGCGACTATGACCTCTTTTATCTGGCTGCGGCTGCGCTGGGGGCGGGCGTTTGTGCACTTGCAAAACTTTTTCGGCGCAAAATAAATGCAAGAGAGGAAAAGCGTATCTGAAATACAAGCAATTTGGCTTGTGATAGAAGAATATCATATACCAAAGGGGGCTGAACGATGACACAGACTTTCGCGTATTTGCGGGAATTGAATATGACATCTCTGGTGCTTCGGCTGGTGCTGGCTGCCATGCTGGGCGGCTTTATTGGGCTGGAGCGGGGGCGAAAGCGGCGGCCCGCGGGGTTTCGCACCTATATGCTGGTGTGCCTTGGTGCGGCTCTCACCATGCTGATTGGCCAGTACAACTACACCATGCTGCATTCGGCATGGGGGGAACTGGCGCAGGCACTGGGCGTGCAGACAGATGTCAGCCGTCTGGGAGCACAGGTCATCAACGGTGTCGGCTTTCTTGGCGCCGGAACGGTGTTGGTGACGTCCAGACAGGAAGTGAAGGGCCTGACCACGGCCGCAGGCCTGTGGGCGTCTGCCTGCATGGGGCTTGCCATTGGCGCTGGCTTTTATGAGTGCGTGCTGCCGGTGTTTTTGCTGATTCTGGCATCCATCCAACTGCTGCCCTTCGTTGAGAGCTTCGTTGTGGAGCGGACACGAAACATGAATATTTTTGTGGAGTTCCTCTCCTTGGATCATTTGGGGGGCGTCATTGCAAGATTGAAAGGGCTGGGAGCACAGATT
Source organism: Oscillibacter sp. (assembly GCA_017547085.1). Lineage (GTDB taxonomy): Bacteria > Bacillota > Clostridia > Oscillospirales > Oscillospiraceae > Oscillibacter. Next base: position 1,244 of record JAFYQM010000021.1, on the reverse strand, counting down.
TACAGTGTGGAAGTAGATCACGGCAGAGGCGAGGAAGCCAGTCGTCCCAGCGCAGTGTTTTCTGTTCGAATGAAAAAGGGAAGCGTCCACGAGCAGGTGCTGGCAGCGATCTCGGAAGCAGAGGGCGTTGTCATCATTGAAGAGCTTTAAGGGAGGTGTGGAACGATGTTAGCAGTTTTCGACGGAGTGCGGGAGCTTACCATGGCCTCGATCTGTTTGCGGATCTGTCTGGCGGCGGTTTGCGGCGGTGCGATCGGCATTGAGCGCGAATATAAACGGCGGCCGGCGGGGTTCCGCACCCATATCCTGATCTGCCTTGGTGCAGCGATGACGATGCTGACCAGCCAGTATCTGTTTCAGGTGATGCACTACAGTACGGATATCGCCCGACTTGGTGCGCAGGTCGTTGCCGGCATCGGCTTCATCGGCGCGGGAACCATTGTTGTGACGCGGCGGCAAAAGGTCAAAGGCCTGACTACGGCGGCGGGATTGTGGGCCTCCGCCATTGTGGGTCTGGCATTGGGGGCAGGATTTTACGAGGGCGGAATTCTTACCACAGTGTTGATTCTGCTGGCAGAGTTGGTATTTTCACGTCTGGAATACTGGCTGCTCAGTGTGGCGCCGGAAGTACATTTGTATATTGAATACGAGGAGAAACCCTGTCTGGATGAAATTCTGGTGCTGCTGCGGGAAAAGAATGTGAAGATCCTGAATATGGAGCTGACTCGTTCTGTGGATGGTCAGCACAATCACGCCAGTGCCATTTTGTTTGTGCGGCTGAATAAGCGGATCAGACTACAGGAATTGATGGGGCAGATTTCAAAGGTGCAGGGAATTTTCCGGTTGGAAGAGCTGTAATAAAAGGCAAAAAGAACCCGCAGTCCATTTGGACTGCGGGTTTTTCTTTGGAAATTACTTATTGCCGCCGGTGGAGTCCTTCAGCAGAACGTCGTGGGCGCCGCCTTCCACGATGGAGACAGCGGAGACCAGCGTCAGCTTGGCCTTGTCACGCAACTCGGGAATGTTCAGTGCGCCGCAGTTGCACATGGTAGAGCGCACCTTAGCCAGCGTGGTGGCCATGCCGTCAGACAGAGAACCGGCGTAGGGGACATAGGAGTCCACGCCTTCCTCGAAGCTCAGCTTGGCGGCGCCGCCCATATCGTAGCGCTGCCAGTTGCGGGCACGAGCGCTGCCTTCGCCCCAGTAGTCCTTCATATAACTACCGTTGATCAGCACCTTGCTGG
>JAFYQM010000020.1 GCA_017547085.1 Oscillibacter sp. | reverse complement strand
TCCACCGAGGAGAAGGTGGAGTATCTGGTTGAGATGCGCAACAGCGGCCGCAACCGCGTGCAGGACTACGCTGAGAAGTTTGGCGTGGAGTTCTTCCCCAAGGAAAAGCCCTGGGGCGTGAAGGTGGATATCTGCATGCCTTCCGCGATGCAGAACGACGTCCATCTGGAGCATGCTGAAAAGATCGCAGCTGCCGGTGTGAAGTATTACATCGAAGTGGCCAACATGCCCACCACCAACGACGCACTGGCCTATCTGATGGCCCAGAAGAACATGATCGTGGCTCCCTCCAAGGCAGTCAACGCCGGTGGTGTTGCTACCTCTGCACTGGAGATGGCTCAGAACAGCGAGCGTCTGGTGTGGACTGAGGAAGAAGTCGATAAGCAGCTGAAGCAGATCATGGATACCATCTACACCATGAGTGTGGAAGCTGCTGAGAAGTACGGCCTGGGCTATAACCTGGTGGCAGGCGCCAACATCGCCGGCTTCCAGCGCGTGGCTGATGCCATGATGGCACAGGGCGTGTTCTAACCTTAAATAGTATTTGCCCTGCAAAAAGAGTTCCGGAGAGCTGTTTGGTTCTCCGGAACTTTTAGCTTTTGAAGGATGCAACGCCCATTGATCATGATGATCAATGGACGTTTATGTTGGGTGGATATTTTTGGAGGACAATGTTTCGCTATTTTTAGCATGTGATGGAGGCTATGTAGGATAATTCGATCATGTGTTTTGCGGCAGTACGATCAGCACGTTGATATTTCATAGTTCGTACGGGACAAATCTTCTTTACCATCTGGCCTCCGACGCTGCCGGCCTCGCGGGAAGTCAGGTGACCGTTGTAGCCTTCCTTCAGGTCGACGCCAACCTCGCTGGCAGCTTCCATCTTGAACTTATCCATAGCGGCACGGGCTTCGGGGACGTTCAGCTTGTTAGAACTTCTGTTAGACATAATTCGTTTCTCCTTTTCATCATATCATTGTGCGTTGCGAATCTGGGTATCGCAGGCATAGGTTGTGTCGAAAAGGAGAGAATATGCTTTGTTTTTGATGGAAAATTTTGATGAAGTCGGCATCTTAAAATAAGGCACAGTGGAGCAATTTTATATATTTAAAAAAACAAAAGCCTTTTGAAACCACGTTTATGATACCGATGACCGTGAGTCGGGCAGCAGTTCGTAGATGGCCTTTGCCACGCCGTCTGCGTCAAAGCTGGCGGTGACTTTATCCGCTGCCGCGAGGCAGGCGGGGGAGGCATTGGCCACGGCCACACCGCAGCCTGCAAAGGTGAGCATGTCCACATCGTTGTCCGCGTCACCGAAGGCGGCAGTCTGGGCGGGAGTAAGGCCCAGCGCCTTTGTTACCACGCGGAGGCCGGCATGCTTGCCGCAGTCGCGGTGGGAAATCTCCAGCAGGTGGGGGACGGAGGAGGTGATGTAGCAGTCCTTCAGGCGGGATTGCAGCCATGCGCGCAGTTCCGCGTTGCGCGCTGCGTCGTCAAGAATCAGGTCAATGCTGTCCAGTTCGTTGGCATGCTCCCAGATGAAACTCTCCGCATCATCCACCGGAGTGCGGGTGCGCGTCAAGTAGGGAATCGAGCTTTCCGGTGCGCCAAAGGCCACTGGATCGGCCAGAAAGTCCGCACCGGCGTAAGCTTTTCCGTCCACGAAGGTCTCATAGGCATAGGGAAGGCAGGCGGTCAGCTGCAGAATTTTCTCCACAGAGGCGCGGGAGAGGGGATGATGCGCGATGCGCCGCTTCGTGGGCAGGTGATAGACAGCCGCGCCGTTGGAGGTGATGGCATATTCGATGCCTTTGATGGCCAGCACATCCTGCGGCAGGGAGCCTAACGGCCGTCCGCTGGCGATGACGATATGGACGCCGCGCCGGATGGCATACTCCAGCGCCTTACGGTTGCCGTCAGAGAGGCGGCCCTGTGCGTTTAGCGTGGTGCGGTCCAGATCCAGCGCGATGCACTTGATATCCATGGCAGTTACCTCGTTTCCGCTTTCTTGGGAGTGCTATGGCGGCGCTTCTTCCAGTGGCGGGAATGCTTACTGCCGCTTTTGCAGGTGACAGCGCCGTTGCGGATGGCTTTTTCAAACTCCTGCAGCAGCGCGGGGGTGACAGGGGGGATGGTTTGCTGTCCCGTCAGAGGGCCGTCTTCTGTGTGGAGGAGGTGCAGGCGACAGAGAAAGTTGCCGTGATCCTTGCAGCGAAAATCCGCGAAGTAGTCATCCGGTGCGGCGGTGTACCACCGGCGCACCCATGCGCTTTCCCCGCAGATGGGGCATGCTGCCCGACGGCAGCCGCGGCCATTCAGGGCGGCCTGCACGGAGCCGTAGGGGCCGGATTCCTTGGCGGGCGGCGGTGTAAAGGTTGGGCAGTTATTCAGCCGGCGAATCTCCTTGGGCAGGGCCAGCAGCGCCAGTGCATCCGCGTTAATCCATTCGGACACGAGAGCGGTATAAACGGCGTCATTTAAGGCATTATGGAAGGTAAATACATCGGGGATGCCGCAGTATTCTGCAGCACGGTACAGGGCTACGCCCTGATTGGTACCCACGCGGAGGGAGAAGGCCGCCTGCAGGTCGATCAGCTGCGTGGCCTCTGGCGGAGAGATCAGCCAGAAGGCGCAATTTTGCCGCAGCACCTCGAAATCGTCGCCGCCCCAGTCGGCAAAGACGGTATCCCCGCCGCACCAGTTGCGAAAGGTCTCCAGTGCTGTGGGGAAGTCATGGGGGGAGTCAAAAGCTGACTGCAGCTCCGGCAGGGTTTTGGCGGTGCGGTTCAGGCGGCGGTGGACACAAGGATGCACAAAGATGCAGAAGGTATCCACGATCTTGCCGCCAATTGCATCCACACGCACGGCGCCAATCTGTAAGATTTCCTCCAGCGGCGTTTTGTCATAGCCGCGATTCCATTCCAAATCGAAGATGATCATCGGTTATCGGTTCACTTTCTGTTGTAATGAACTCATTTTAGCATGGTTGAAGAATGGATGCAATGTGGTATAATTGGGATAAAAAGAAATCAACGGAGGAACGAAACATGGAACACACCGGCGCATTGCTGCAGTTTTTAAATGCCAGCCCCAGCTGTTACCACGCGGCGGCCAATGTGGCTGCGCGTCTGCAGGAGGAAGGGTATCTTCGCCTGATGGAGCAGGAGCCGTGGCATCTGGCAGAGGGCGGAAAGTACTTTGTGATGCGAGGTGACGCCAGCATCATCGCGTTCCGCACGCCTCGAAAAGACTTTACCGGCTTTATGATCGCAGCGGCCCACAGCGATTCCCCTACCTTCAAGGTGCGGGAGGCGGCAGAGGTGTCCTCTGCAGGTGGCTGCACCCGGCTTGCTGTGGAGCCCTACGGCGGCATGATGATGCGTTCGTGGATGGACCGTCCCCTCAGTGTGGCGGGGCGGGTCATGGTGCGCAGCGGTGGAAAGATCGTTACGCGTCTGGTGAATATTGACCGTGATTTGCTGGTGATCCCCAGTGTGGCCATCCACATGGACCGGGAAGTCAATAAGGGGACCGCGCTGAAAGCCAACGTGGACCTGCTGCCCCTCTTTTCCATGGGCGGGGAGAACGGCGGATTCCGCCGTTTGGTGGCGGAGAGCATCGGTGTGGCAGAGTGCGATCTGCTCACCACCGATCTGTTCCTTTATCCCCGTGCGCCTGCCACGGTGACCGGTGCAAACGGAGAGTTTGTAGCGGGGGCACGTCTGGATGACCTGCAGTGTGTGTTTGGATGCATGGAAGGGTTCCTTGCGGCAAAGGAAAGTGCCAGCGTTCCGGTGCTGGCGGTGTTTCACAATGAAGAGGTGGGCAGTGGTACCCGGCAGGGGGCAGACTCTACCTTCCTGACGGACGTTCTGCAGCGGCTGAATACCGCCTGCGGCCGCAGCGGCGAGGACTATCTGACGGCGGCAGCCAATAGTTTTCAGGTGTCGGCGGACAACGCCCACGCCATCCATCCTGCCCATCCGGAGTATGCCGATGGAAAGGAATTTCCCGTGCTGAATGGCGGTGTGGTGGTGAAGTACAACGCAGCCCAGCACTACACCACTGATGCGGTCAGCGATGCGGTGTTCCGTGAGGTTTGCGCGGCAGCAGGCGTGACGGTGCAGCGCTACAGCAACCGTGCCGACCTGCCCGGAGGCTCCACCCTGGGCAACATCAGCACAGCTCATCTCTCCGTCCACAGCGTGGATATCGGCCTGCCGCAGGTGGCGATGCACGCGGCTTATGAAGTGGCGGGCACGCAGGATACAGAAGATCTTGTACGGGTAATGACGGCCTATTACAGCCGCAGCTTCCGCATGAATGCGGATGGCTGTTCCATCTGACAGCAAAGACCGGCGGGTTTCGCCGGTCTTTTGTCATTGTTTTGTAACACACATTGGCGGTTTCTTTTGTTATAATAAAGAAAATGGAAATGTAACCCGTGGGTTGCGCTGCAAAGAAGTGAACGCAACCTCAGGTTGGTGGACGAACTGCGGCATTTGACATACGCTGGAGAAAAAGAGAGGAGGCTTTGCCATGGACGAAAATCTGTGGACGGAAAACACGGAACAGACCGAAGTAATGGAACCGACAGCTCTTGCGGAGCGGGATCCGTTCCCTGCGGAGCACGCGCTGCTGCTGGGCAAGTACCTGCCCATCCTGTTCTGGGTCCTCATCGCCACCGCCGCGGTGGGACTGGTGACCAACAGGACTGGCGGTGTATTGAATGCTGTGAAACTGCTGGCGCAGAGCGCTGCAACCGGCTGGGTGATGCTGAAGCTTTCTCGGGTGCATAGCGGCTACCGTCTTGCCGGCATTCTGGATATTGCGGGGGGCGTGATCGGGTTTATCACGGAATTGCTCCCGGCGGACGGAAACGCAGTGGGACTGCTTATTCTGGTGCTGATCCCGTCGCTGGTGCTGAGTTTTGTAGCGATGTATCAGGAGTATAACGCCCACGCTGATGTGATGGAAGATATGGATGTGGAGTTTGCCCGTAAGTGGAGAGCGCTCTGGAAGTGGACTGTCGGTCTGTTGATCGGGCTTGTTCCCTGCCTTGTTCTTGTGGTGGGTGCCGCTGGGTTTGGTCTGCTGGTAATGCTGCTGGATGCCATTGGATTAGTGGTGACAGCGGTGTTGTATGCCGTCTACCTCTGGCGGATGGCAAAACGGTTCCGGTCGGAGGAACTTTCTGCGGAGGAGGCTATGTCCTATGAAACTACTCTTTAAACAACGCTTTTTCTCCTGGTTTGACAGCTATGATATTTACGATGAACAGGGGAATGTGGTTTTTACGGTGGAGGGAAAGCTTTCGTGGGGACATTGCCTCCACATTCTGGATGCCGTGGGGAACCATGTGGGCACGGTAAAAGAGCGGGTCCTGACCTTCCTGCCTAAATTTGAAATTTATCTGGGTGCGCAGTACATCGGTTGTATTCAAAAAGAACTAACCTTCTTCCGTCCGCGTTTTATCGTCGACTGCAACGGATGGCAGGTGGACGGCAGCTTCTGGGAATGGGACTACGAGGTGCGGGCGATCAGCGGCGCACCGGTGGCCCGCATCACCAAGGAACTGTTTAACTGGACGGATACATATGTCATCGATGTAGAACGGAGCGAGGATGCGCTGTGCGTCCTGATGCTGGTGCTGGCAATCGATGCGGAGAAGTGTTCGCGGAACAACCATTAAAAAACGAGACAGGCACTGCCTGTCTCGTTCCTTTATTCTTCGGTTGCGGGGGACTCCGCCTGCAGTTCGGCGGCCAGTTCGTCCTTGGCCTGCTGCAAAACTTTGCGTTCGGCTTTGGTTTTTAGCTGACTTTCATCAAACTGAGCAAACATATCGGGACGGCGGCGCATGGTGCGCTTATAACTCTCCTTTTTCCGCCACGCTGCCACCTTGCCGTGGTCGCCGGAGAGGAGAATTTCCGGCACAGCCCGGTCGTGCCAGACGGCGGGACGGGAGTACTGGGGATATTCCAGCAGACCGTTCCAGTGGGATTCTTCCTCAAAGCACTCGGCATCCGGCAGCACGCCCGGCACCATGCGGCACACGGCATCCGCCACTGCCATGGCGGGGATTTCACCGCCGGTGAGAACGAAGTCGCCCATGGAGATCTCCTCGTCCACGCACTCATCGATGAAACGCTGGTCGATGCCCTCGTAATGGCCGCAGACCAGAATCAGGTGGTCGTAATTGGCTTTCAGCTCCCGCGCTACGTCCTGATTGAAGGTGCGGCCGCAGGGGGACATAAAGATGGTGTGGCCGGGACCGTAGGTTTCCACCACATGGGCCCAGCAGCGGTACAGGGGGTCTGCCTGCATCACGGCACCGCGGCCGCCGCCGTAGGGATAGTCGTCCACCTGCATCTGCTTGTTGGTGGTATATTCCCGGATCTGGTGGGAACGAATGGCAATATGCCCCCGCTCAATGGCGCGGCCCAAAATGCTGACATGTAGCATGGCGTTCACCGATTTGGGGAACAGGGTCAGAATGTCAATATTCATTCGCTTTCCATACCCTCCCATACGCGCACGTCCATGCGGTTGGCTTCCATGTCTACGGACAGGATAAAGGCATCCCGAACGGCAGGGATTAGATAGGTTTTGGCACCCTTGACGGTATAGACCTTGTGGGCGGGGTAGGCGTCCACGGCAACCAGTTCGCCCAGCAGTGCGCCGGTTTCACCGTCGTGGACCTGCAGTCCCAGCAGCTCGTCATCAAACCACTCGCCCTCAGGGAGCTTTGCGTCAGCGCGGCGGATGAACAGCTTTTTCTCTTTCAGGTCGAGGGCGGCGTTCATGTCGTCCACGCCGGGGAATTTCATCAGAACCAGACTTTTATGCACATGCTTGGCGGTGGGGACAACAGGCTTGCCGTCCATATAAAAGGTTTTGAAGCGGGTCAAAAAGGCAGGGTCGCCGTCACGGGGCTGCACCCGAACCTCTCCGCGGATGCCATGGGCGTTGACGATGCGGCCGACCTCGATGGTTTCCAGTTTCATGGAGGAACTCCTTTAAAAATGATATTTCTCAACTATTATACTCATTTTTCCTTATAGAGGCAATACGGAACCGGAAATTCGGAACCGTTTTACGCGGTTTTTACTTGACAGTGGGGAGATGGTTTTGATATTCTATTTTTTGTAAAAGGGAGTAGCTTGCGCAGGCGATGCGTCATATGGCTCACCATCACAGCTGAAAGGCTTGGGCTTTATGCGAAGAAGCGAGACTTTTGCCGTATACTGCGGCGGAAGTGTCGCTATTTTTATGCGCATTGTGCGATGGGAGGAAAATGAAATGTTGAAAATGATTGCGCTGGTGATTTTTATCAGTGTCTATGTGCTGCTGCTGGTATTGCCCAAGTACCGTGCTCTTGTGGCGGTGGCAGCTGCGGCCATCTTTATGCTCCTCGGCATTGTGCCGGTGGCAGAGATTGGCGGGATCGTGGACTGGAACGTGTTGATGATGCTGGCGGGCACCATGGGTACGGTGGACCTATTCATCCGTTCTAAAATGCCGAACCGCCTGTCAGACTATCTGGTGCGGGCACTGCCCAGCGTCAAGGCGTTGATCATCGTGCTGGCTCTGTTTGCCGGTCTGGTATCTGCCTTTGTGGACAATGTGGCCACGGTGCTGATGCTGGCGCCTGTGGGACTGGCGCTCTCGAAGAAACTGAATATTTCCCCTGTGGCCCCGATCCTTGCCATCGCTGTGTCCTCCAACCTGCAGGGTGCAGCCACGCTGGTGGGCGATACCACATCCATCCTGCTGGGTGGTCATCTTGGTATGGACTTTATGGACTTCTTTATCTATAACGGCAAGCCAGGTATGTTCTGGGTGGTGCAGGTGGGTGCGCTGGCTACGGTGCCTGTGATGCTGTTCCTGTTCCGGAAGGAAAAAGGCCGGTTGGAGGGCGGTGAACTGACTCCGGTTACCGACATGCTGCCTACAGTGCTGCTGGTAGGCACGGTTTTGTCCCTCATCCTCGCTTCCTTTATCCCCAATAAGCCTGACGTCACCAACGGATTGCTGTGCATGGCGTTCTTTATTGTTGGCTTGGTCATCGAGGTGGTTCGCGCCCATGACCGTGAGCTGGCAAAGGATGTCATCCGCAACATCGACTACATCACCCTGCTGCTGCTGGCCGGTCTGTTCCTGGTGATTGACGGCATCGACCGTGTGGGCATCATTGCAGACCTGAGCCGTATCATTGCCCGTCTGGGCGGTGGCAGCCTGTTCCTGACTTATACGATCATTGTGTGGTTCTCTGTGCTGGCCTCTGCCTTTATCGACAACATTCCCTACACCGCGACCATGCTGCCCGTGGTGGCGGGCGTTGCCTCCTCTTTGGGCGTGGATCAGGCAGTGCTGTGCTTCGGCCTGCTGATCGGTGCCACGCTAGGCGGCAACCTGACCCCTGTGGGTGCTTCCGCCAATATTGCGGCAGGCGGCATCCTGCGCAAGGCAGGCTACGAGGTTTCCACCAAGCAGTTCATGGCCATCGGCGTGCCCTTTACACTGGCGGCTGTGATGACCGGCTATATTCTGGCCTGGGTGCTGTACGTCTGAAATCCTGTTAATAACCCACCGTGGACGGTTCGTCTGCGGTGGGTTTTCTTATGTGTCCCGGTGCGGTTCTTCTCTGCTATATATAAAAAAGGAAGGTACGAAACGTACCTTCCTTTTTTGCGATCAATCTACGATATCCACGGAAACCTTCACGCCGGTGCGCTGGGCGTAGGAGCGGATCACAGTCCGGATCTCCTTGGCAATGCGGCCCTGGCGGCCGATGACCTTGCCCATGTCGTCGGGGGCGACGCGCAGCTCCAACGTCAGTTCCTGATCGCCCTGAATCTCCGTGACGGAGACAGCATCGGGATCATCAACAAGGTTTCTGGCGATGTAGAGCAGCAAGTCTTTCATGGCTGCCCTCCGGATTACAGGACTTCTACTTTCTTCAGCAGAGCGCGAACGGTGTCGGTGGGCTGGGCGCCGGACTTGATCCAAGCCTGAGCGCGATCGGTGTCGATCTTGATCTCAGCGGGGGAGACGCAGGGATTGTAGGTGCCGATCTCTTCGATGAAACGGCCATCGCGGGGGAAGCGGGAGTCAGCGACAACAACGCGATAGAAGGGAGCCTTCTTGGCGCCCATGCGGCGCAGTCTGATCTTAACCATGATAATACCTCCAAAAATAATAAATAAAAGTTGATTATATCTATAAATGCTTTGGCACTTATATCCGGTGAGTAAACTTAGCGGGAACGCTTTTTCCGGCCGAAGCCGTGCATCCGGCCACCCATGCCGGGGATGTTGGGCATACGGCCCTTGGAGAACTGCTTGACCAGCTGCTGCATCATTTCGAACTGCTTCAGCAGGCGGTTGACATCCACCACCTGCAGTCCGCAGCCGGCGGCGATGCGCTTTTTGCGGCTGGCATTCAGGATCTGGGGATTTTCACGCTCCAGCGGGGTCATAGAGAGAATGATGGCTTCCACATGGGCCATCTGCTTTTCATCGATCTGCGCGCCCTGCAGCTGACGGCCCATCTGTCCGGGCATCATGCCGGCCAGCTGACTCAGGTCACCCATGCCGCGCAGCTGCTGGAGCTGCTCGTAATAGTCCTGCAGGGTGAAGCGGTTCTTGCGGAGCTTTTCTTCCAGCTTGGCAGCCTGCTTTTCGTCGTAGGCGGCCTCGGCCTTTTCAATGAACGACAGCATATCGCCCATGCCCAGAATGCGGGAGGCCATGCGGTCGGGGTGGAAGGGCTCGATCATATCCAGCTTTTCGCCGGTACCTGCGAACTTAATGGGCTTTCCGGTGGAAGCACGGATGGAGAGTGCGGCACCGCCTCGGGCGTCGCCGTCCAGCTTGGTGAGGATCACACCGTCGATGCCCAGCGCTTCATCAAAAGCGGCGGCTGCGTTGACCGCGTCCTGACCGGTCATGGCGTCCACCACCAGCAGAATTTCGTTGGGGCGGACGGCGGCTTTCATTCGCTTCAGCTCGTCCATCAGATTTTCATCCACATGGAGACGGCCGGCGGTATCGAGGAACACCATGTCGCTGCCATATTCCTTGGCGTGGCGGATGGCGTTTTCGGCAATTTTTACGGGGTCACCCTGACCCTGTTCAAAAACAGGCAGATCCAGCTGTCCGCCTACCACTTTCAGCTGTTCGATGGCGGCGGGGCGGTACACGTCGCAGGCAGCCAGCAACGGACGCTTGGTGTACTGCTTTCGCATCAGACCTGCCAGCTTGGCGGTAGTGGTGGTTTTACCGGCACCCTGCAGACCCACCATCATCACGACTGTGGGGCCGTTGTTGGCCATGGCCAAACGGGCGTTGGCACCGCCCATCAGGTTGGTCATCTCCTCGTTGACGATCTTGATGACCTGCTGTGCGGGGGTCAGGCTGTCCAGCACATCGGTGCCGACGGCACGCTCGGTAACGGTGGAGACAAATTCCTTGACCACCTTGTAGCTGACGTCGGCCTCCAGCAGAGCAAGGCGGACTTCCCGCATGGCCTCCTTGACATCGGCCTCGGTCAGACGGCCCTTGCCGCGCAGACGCTTGAACGTCGCATTCAGTTTTTCGGTCAATCCTTCAAATGCCATGGCTTATTCCTTCAATGCGGCGGTTTCCTCGCCGATGAGGGTAGCCAGCTCCGTGAGCCGGGGGTCCTCATAGCGGCGGAAATTGATGGTTTTCATTTCGGCGGCAGCGGCCTCGATGGCGTCCAGATGGGGACGCTGCGCTTCAAAGCGCTTGATGATGCCGGTCTTGTCCTCCACTTCCTGCATCGTGGCCTCGGCGCGGACGATCACGTCCCGCACGCCCTGACGGGAGATGCCTGCGTGTTCGGCGATCTCGGCCAGAGAGAGGTCCTCGTTATAGTAGAGGTCGAAGAATTCCTTCTGCCGTTCCGTGAGGAGTTCTCCGTAAAAATCGAAGAGCATTGTCATGCGGTAAGTCTGATTTTTCATGGGATCGCTCCTTTCTGTAAAGTTCTACACCTTTACAACAGCAATTAGTTTACAGGAAAACCGGTGAAAAGTCAAGGGAAAAAACGCAAGAAATAAGGGGAAAATGAAAAAAATTTCCAGCGTCAAGAAACTTCCCCAAACGATTGCAAATTCAGAGGATTTCGGGGGAGGAAAAGCGGTGGACGGAACGGGAGTGGAAGGCATATACTGAGAGAGAAAAAACGGATTGGGAGGATCGCCATGGTACTGGACGGACATGCCGACCTGTTATACGATGTGGTGCGCCGCGCGGCGGCAGGGGAAACGGAAATTTTAACAAGAAGGCATCTCCCGCGGCTGCGTGCAGGCAGCGTGGAGGGGCTTGTGCTGGCGATTTGGGCGGCTCCGGAAGTGGGTGAGACCTACGCGGAGAACACCGCGCGTATGCTTGCCGCTGCGCAGACGGAATTTGCCGCCAGTCCGTGGTTGAAGGTGGTGCGGACGGCGGCAGAGGCGGAGCAGGCCAAAGAGGAGAAGCAGATCTACGCATTTCTCTCTGTGGAAGGAATGGCCGCCATCGGCGGTGATCTGGCGGGCATTGACCGCTATGCTGAGCTGGGCGCACGGTTTGGGACCTTGACCTGGAACGAGGAAAACCTGCTGGCCACCGGCGCGGGCGGCGATCCGGACCGGCCTCTGACGGCGCAGGGACGGCAGGCGGTTTGCTGGATGCAGAAATTGGGGATGATGGTGGATGTATCGCACCTGAACGACAGAGGATTTCGGGATGTGATCGGCTTGGCGGAACGGCCTGTGCTTGCCAGCCATTCCAACTGCCGTGCCCTGTGCGATGTGCCCAGAAACCTGACGGACGACCAACTGCGAGCCATTCGGGATACCGGCGGTGTGGTGGGGGTCAACAGCTTTCACCGCTTTGTCCACGGGGACCCACAGCAGCAGACGGTGGAAATGCTGGCCCGTCACGCCTGCCACATGGCGGAGGTCATGGGCGTGGAGCATGTCGTCTGCGGCTTTGACTTCTGCGGGTATTTCGGCCCCGGGAATGAGAGCGTACAGGGACTGGAGGATTGCAGCCAAAGCGCTAACTTTTTTCACTGGCTGGAGCGGTTCGGCATGACGGCACAGGAGCGGGAACTGGTGGCTCGGGGGAATCTTCTGCGTCTGCTGCGATGAAACAGGGCGAAAATTCCTTTCATCCCATTTGTTTACAAAATAGAATTTGAATTATAAGAGGAGATATACTATAATCCATTATGAATCAATATAACCTTTCCTGTTTTTGGGAAAAGGCAGGAAGATTCCATAGGATAAAGGAGTGGAGCGTTTGGAACTGACCAGAATCCAACTCATGGACGGGGTGTATCTCACCTATCTGCCGGCACGGAAATTTAAAACCAGCCTGATCTCCGCGCAGTTTGTCACACCGCTGCGGACGGAGACGGCATCCGCCTATGCACTGCTGCCTGCCGTGTTGCGGCGGGGCACCATGACCTATCCGGATACGGGCGCGCTGGAGGCCCGTCTGGATGCCCTGTACGGTGCGCGTGTGGACTACACCATCCGCAAAAAGGGCGAGAACCAGTGTGTTGGCTTTGTGGCCAGCTGCATTGACGACAGCTTCGTCCCCGGTGGGGAGCGGCTGTTGGAGAGCGTGGCGGCGCTGCTGGGCGAAATGATCTGCGATCCCGTGACGGAACGAGGCCGCTTTGTTACAAGCTATTTTGATACGGAAAAGACCAACCTGATCGACGCGATCCGCAGCATTTTGAATGATAAGCGAGACTATGCCGACAGCCGCCTCCTTCGGGAGATGTGCGCAGGCGAGGCTTACGGCATTCCCCGTTTGGGCGATGAGGCTGCGGCGGAGAAGCTGCAGCTGCGCAAGCTCTACGCCCAGTACAGCGACCTGATCGCAACCAGCCGTCTGGAACTGATCTACTGCGGCAGCGCCGGACTGGAGCGGGTGAAGCGTGCCCTGCTGGCGGCCTTTTCCACGCTGCCCCGCGAAACCGTGCGGGAGACCGCGGTTGTGCTGCCTCATATGCCGCGGCAGGAGGTACTGCATATCACCGACCGTCTCGATGTCACGCAGGGCAAGCTGGGCATGGGCTGTTCCTGCGGCAGCACCGACAGCGCCGCCCTGCTGATGGGAAACACCCTCTTTGGCGGCAGCAGCAACTCCAAGCTGTTTATGAACGTGCGGGAGAAGCTGTCGCTGTGCTATTACGCATCTTCCCTGTATCACCGCCAGAAGGGACTGATCACGGTTTCCTCCGGCATTGAATTTGACAAGTACCAGCAGACCTATGATGAGATCCTGGCCCAGCTTGCCGCCGTGCAGCGGGGCGAACTGGAGGACTGGGAACTGGAGGGCGCCCGCAGCACGCTGCTGAACGCCTACGCCTCCATGGGGGATTCTCAGGGCAAGCTGGAGAATTTCTATCTGGGACAGGCTGCCACCGGCCAGAGCGAGACGCCGGAGGAACTGGCGGAGCAGGTGCGCAACGTAACGCCGGAGCGCATTTTCCGCGCTATGGAGACGGTGCAGCTGGATACCGTGTACTTCCTGCAGGGAAAGGAGGAAGCGGCAGAATGAAGCAGAGTTTTTATGAGCGCATCGGCGAGTCCGTCTACCGCGAGACGCTGCCCAACGGTTTGCAGGTCTGCATTGTGCCGAAGTCCGGCTTTACCAAGAAATACGCCTTCTTTGCCACCCGTTACGGCGGCATGGATACCCGCTTCCAGCTGGACGGCAAGTGGCTGGAAACGCCCGCTGGCATTGCCCACTACCTTGAACACAAGATGTTTGACACCAAGGAAGGCAACGCTTTGCAGGAGCTGGCGAAAAACGGAGCAGAACCCAACGCGTTCACAGCCAATTCCATGACCGGCTATTACTTCGATTCCACCGACCATTTTGAGGAGAATCTGAAGATTCTGCTGTCCTTTGTCTCTGTGCCTTACTTCACGGAGGAAAGCGTGGCAAAGGAACAGGGCATCATTGCGCAGGAGATCCGCATGATCGAGGACAACCCCGATTGGCAGATCTATATGCGGATGCTGCAGGCCATGTATTCCCAGAGTCCTGCCCGTACCAGCATTGCCGGCACGGTGGAGAGCATTTCCCACATCACGGCGGAGACCCTGTATGACTGCCACAAGGCGTTTTACACTCCTGCCAACATGATCCTCGCAGTAGTGGGCGATGTGGACCCCTACAGTGTGGCGGAACTTGCCCGCCGCACTCTGCCGCGGGAGAGCGGTCCGGTGATTCCTCGTGACTACGGCACGGAGCCGGAGTGCGTGGTGGAAAAGGAAACGAAGATCGCCATGGAGGTTTCCGCCCCTCAGTTCCTTGTAGGTTTCAAGTGCCGCAGTGTGCAGGAGGGGGAGGACTACCTGCGGATGGCTGTGATCGGTGATCTGGCCTGCGACCTTCTGCTGGGTGACTCCAGCCCGCTGTATCAGCGCCTGTATAATCAGGGCCTGATCAACACCAGCTTCGGCGGCGCTTACGAGATGATGCCCGGTGTGGCCTATCTCTACGCCGGCGGCGACAGCCGTGATGCAAAGACCGTGGCGGCGGAGATCGTGAAGGAGGCTGACCGCCTGGTGCGGGAGGGGATTGACGAGGATTTCTACCAGCGGGTACGCAAGGCCGCCTTCGGTGCCAACCTGCGTGGATTGGATTCCTTTGAAAATGTGGCGGTTTCCCTGACAGAGGGGCATTTCCATGGATATGATCCCTTCCGGTTCCCTGAGGTATTTGAATCTGTGACGCGGGAAGATATTGAAACGTTCCTGCGGGAGAACGTGCGGGAGGATCGGATGGTTCTTAGCGAGATCGTTCCCAAAGAAGCATAAACGAGAAAGGAAGATTCTACTTTGCGTGCATTGAAAACCATGCCCATCAGCTTCCCCGGATTGTTCGGGGACTGGGAGTTTAATCCCGATCCGGTGGCACTTGACATCGGACACGGTGTCTATTGGTACGGTATTATTCTGGCCATCGGTATGCTGGCCGGACTGTATCTGGCCTTGAAGCAGGCCAAGCGGTTCGGTATCAAGGAAGACGATGTGACAGATGTGACGCTGTGGGCGATCCCGTCCTGCATCGTCGGCGCCCGCACCTACTATGTGCTGTTCTATCTGGACCTCTACCGCCGTGCCGACGGCAGTTTGGATGTCCCTGCTATGTTCCGGTTGTGGGACGGCGGCCTTGCCATCTACGGTGCGGTGATCGCCGGTGCGTTGGTGCTGTTCCTGTTTGCAAGAGCGAAGAAGATCCCCGTGGCGGCGCTGATGGATTTGGGTGTGATGGGTTTGATCCTTGGCCAGATCATCGGCCGCTGGGCAAACTTCATCAACCGTGAGGCCTTTGGCGGTTTGACCGACCTGCCCTGGCGGATGCGGCTGTGGACCAGCGCCACCGAGGCCATTGAAGTGCATCCCACCTTCTTCTATGAGAGTATGTGGAATCTGGTGGGCTTGCTGCTGATGCTGTTTGTGGTGACGAAAGCCCGTCGTTTTGATGGCGAGAACACCTGCTTCTACTTGCTGTGGTATGGTGCTGGCCGTTTCTGGATCGAGGGATTGCGGACAGACAGCCTCTATCTCTTCGACTGGACGTTCCTCGGTGAACCCATCCGCGTGTCTCAGGCCTTGAGTGCTGTGATCGCACTGGTGGCGGCAGGCATGCTGTTCTATAACATTGGGATCAAAAAGTGCACGGCAGACGGCCTGTGGGTCAACCGGCTGGCAGCTATGGAGGCTGCGGAGGAACCTGTCGAAGAGGCAGACGCTGCATCAGAGGAATCTGCGGCGGCGGAGCCGGATGTGAAGAACGACACGGAGGAAGCAGACAATGGCGATCAGAATTGACGGAAAAGCGCTGGCGGTCAAGGTCAAGGAACAGGTGCGGGAGGAGGCGGCAAAGCTTCCCCGGAAACCGGGCCTTGCTGTGATTCTGGTGGGAGACAATCCGGCCTCTCAGGTCTATGTGCGGGGCAAGGAGAATGACTGCGTGGAATGCGGCATCGTCAGCTTCCCCTACAAGCTGCCTGCGGAGACTACGCAGGCGGAGCTGCTGGCGCTCATTGAAGAACTGAATGCAAATGAAGCGGTGGACGGCATTTTGTGTCAGCTGCCGCTGCCCAAGCCGCTGGACGAGGACATCGTGATTAATGCCATCGCGCCCGACAAGGATGTGGACTGTTTCCATCCCTTCAATGTGGGCCGCATGACCATCGGCGATCCGGTGTTCCTGCCCTGTACGCCTGCCGGTGTGATGGAGATGCTGAAAGAGTATGAGATCCCCATTCGCGGCAAGCGCTGCGTGGTGCTGGGACGCAGCAACATCGTGGGCAAGCCCATGTCCATGCTGCTGACGCAGGCGGATGGTACCGTCACGACCTGCCACTCCCGTACGGAGGATCTGGCAGCCATCACCCGCGAGGCGGACATTCTGGTTTCTGCCATTGGCAAAACACGTTGTGTTACCGCCGACATGGTAAAGGACGGCGCGGTGGTCATCGATGTTGCCATGAACCGGGATGAAAACGGCAAGCTCTGCGGCGATGTGGATTTTGCAGCGGTAGAGCCCAAATGCTCCCATATTACCCCTGTGCCCGGCGGTGTGGGACCCATGACCCGCGCATTGCTGATGCGCAATATCCTCACCGCGGCGAAGAACCATCAGGCATAAAGACAGAAAAGGCCCGCTCCGGAATCCGGAGCGGGCCTGAGACTGTCGATAAAACCTTGAAATTTCTTCGGCGGGAAGGAAGGGTGTGCGCGGGAAACCCAGAAGGGGTGTCCTGCGCCTTTGGAATCATAAGTTTTTAGAACTTTTTCAAGTTCCAAAAACTTGCACAGCGAGGAGAAAATACTTTTTCGACACGCTGAGGCCCGCTCCGGCTTCCGGAGCGGGCCTGCTTGTTATGCAGATTATGCAAAAAAACGCGCCGGTTTATCCGGCGCGTTTTTGATTCCGTTACACATAGCTTTGGGTAGTCACATCAAAGACGCCGCGGGTGGTGATGCGGAGAGAGGGGATCACCGGCAGGGCCATGAAGCTGAGGGTCATAAAGGGATCGATGCCCCGGCCGACGCCCAGTGCATGTGCGGTTTCCTTGGCAGTTTCCAGCTTTTCATTGACCACTTCCAACGGCTCGTCGCTCATAATGCCTGCGATGGCCAGCGGGACCTCCGCCACGGCACCGCCGTCCCAGACTACGATGCCGCCGTTCATGGCCGTGATGCGGTTGACCGCGGCGGCCATGTCGGCTTCGTTGGTACCCACCACGATAATGTTATGGGAATCGTGGGAAATGGAGGTGGCCACGGCACCCCGTTTCAGGCCATAGCCCTGAATGTAGCCGATGCCGATGTGGCGGGTGTTTTTATGACGCTCCACCACGGCGATCTTCAGCACATCGTATTCCACATCGATACGGTCGGAGTAGCCCGCATCCACTGTGGTGATTTCACCATTTACCATGCCGATGATGCCGCGGGGACGGTGGTCCATGAAGTCCTTTTCCGTCAGCGTATCCAGATGGAAGGTGTTGTGGGCGCGGTCAGAGAGGTATGCTTCAATGTGGGGAGAGGGGAACTCTGCGATGCGGCCGTCCTCCACCATCAACTGGCCCTTTTTGTAGACCTGACGGATGTTGAAGTCCTCAAAGTTATCAATGATGACGAAGTCACCCAGATAGCCGGGGGCAATGGCGCCGCGGTTATTCAGCAGGAAGTAGCGGGCCGCATTGTGGCAGGCAACCTTGACAGCGGTGATGGGGTTCACGCCGAGGCTGATCGCTTTTTTCACGATGTAGTCGATATGGCCCTTTTCCAACAGGTCGCTGGGATGCTTGTCGTCGGTACAGAACATGCAGCGCTCGGAATACTTGTCGCACAACAGGGGAACCAGTGCTTCCAGATTGCGGGCCGCGGTTCCTTCGCGGATCATAATGAACTGTCCGCGCTCCAGCTTGGCGATGGCATCGGCAAGGTCGTGGCATTCGTGGTCGGAGTAAACACCGGCGGCGATATAGGCGTTCAGGTCGTTGCCCACCAGATCGGGTGCATGGCCGTCGATCTTCTTGTGATGGGCCTGCGCGGCTACGATCTTCTCCAACGGCTGGTCGTCTCCGGCGATGATCCCCACAAAGTTCATCATCTCGGCCAGGCCCTGCACGCGGGGATGATCATAGAAAGAATCGAGACATCGGTAATCCAGCACGGCACCGGATTCATCCAGCGGCGTGGCAGGCACGCAGGAAGGCAGCATGAAGCGCACATCTACCGGCAGGTCCTCCGTGGCCTGCAGCATATAGTCGATGCCGTCCGTGCCCATGACGTTGGCAATTTCGTGGGGATCGGTGATAACCGTGGTGGTACCGTGGGGCAGGACGGCCTTGACAAATTCTGTGGGAGACACCAGAGAGCTTTCCAGATGGATGTGGGCATCAAGAAAGCCGGGGAGGACGATCTTTCCGGTGCAGTCCTGTTCCACATGGCCGGAATAGGAGCCCATGCCCACGATCAGC
This sequence comes from Oscillibacter sp., assembly GCA_017547085.1. GTDB lineage: Bacteria > Bacillota > Clostridia > Oscillospirales > Oscillospiraceae > Oscillibacter. The sequence continues at coordinate 1,557 of JAFYQM010000020.1, read as the reverse complement.
CCCTCAGCTACGGCAATGTCCGCCGTACACAGCTGGTTGGAGAACACGTTGACGTATGTGGCGTTTTTTAGCACCAGATCTGCCTTTTCACGTCCCGCAGCGGCATTGATGATACGGTGCTTTTTCATCAGCTTACGATTGATTTTACCGGCATAACTCTCAGACATACAATCGCTCCTCCTGTTCTTATGGTATTAAAATAAATTATATTAAACATAAATATAGATTATACTTAGAAAAGTATACGATAAAATCGCGCATTTGTCCATAAAAATATTCAGGAAAGTACAAAAAAGTGAGCAAACGGATTCCGTTGCACGGAGCAGAAAAGCATGATACAATAAAATATCAGATAAAATACTGTAGAGAACCGTGCGATGACGATTTGCTGCGGCCTGATTCACCGTATGCAGGAATATTTTTTTGATTACTATGACCGGAACCGCCCTGGCTGATGAGCGGCTTGGTGGTCGAGCCGGTGCGGATACAGGAGTTGCATGATGGATAAAGGAAAACTGCTGGACCGGCTGGGTGTGTTGGGAGATGACCGTCTGGTGCTGGCCAAAGTGTTGGACCGGGCGGAACAGACCCGGAGCCGCAATGTCCCGTCTGCTACCGATTTCCTGACGCCCCAGCAGCAGATGTTGGCGCAGGATTTGCTGCGGCTGGCAGGTGTGGGTGAGATGGACTATGTTCGTCTGGGCGGCTATGACGGGGCTGAGCGAAATCTTCTGCTGTTCCTGCCGGACTGGCTGGAAGCGGAGGATGCCGCCGACCAGAGCCCTATTCGCTGCCTGCGGGCAACCTTCCGTGCGGAGGAAAAACTGAGCCACCGGGATTTTCTCGGCAGCCTGATGGGGATGGGCATCGTGCGGGAGAAATTAGGGGACATTCTGGTAGGCCCCGATAGTGCCGATCTCATTGTATTAGAGAGTGTGGCGGATTTCCTGCGGCAGAGCTGGGACAGTGCCGGACGGGTAAAGCTGACTTTGACGGAGATCGAAGCGAAGCATTTGCACATTCCGGAAGTGAAATGTCAGGAGGTACGGGATACCGTCAGCTCCCTGCGGCTGGATGCTGTGGCATCCACCGGATTCCGGATGGCCCGCGGCAAGGCGGCGGAACTGATCACCTCCGGACGCGTGCAGGTGAACTGGCGGGAGTGTACCAAACCGGACAAACTGCTGGCGGCGGGGGATACCGTGTCTGCCAGAGGCTTTGGAAAATTTGAACTGACTGAGGTGGGTGGCACTACCCGCAAGGGGCGTACGTCCATCGTGTTGAAACGGTATGTTTGAGGAGGAACGGCATGGAACAGAAGAAAATTGACCGCATCAACGAGCTGGCGCGGAAAGCAAAGACGGAGGGACTGACCGAGGCGGAGACGGTGGAGCGCGCCGCACTGCGCAGAGAGTATATCGATTCCGTGGTGGGTAATTTGAAGGGGCATCTGGATAATACCTATTTTGTGGATGAAGCCGGAAACAAAGAAAAACTGAAGAAAAAGGGCGAGTGATCGCTGCTTGCCAGAGAATATATAAACCCCCGGCATGCCAT
>JAFYQM010000001.1 GCA_017547085.1 Oscillibacter sp. | reverse complement strand
GCCAGCGTTCGTCCTGAGCCAGGATCAAACTCTCTATAAAATGGTATCTAAACGACCTTGGCCGTTCAAATCTTTCATAGAGTCATTTATCATGACTTCATTTGTTTTACGTCTCCCTTTCTGCGTAATTGACTCAACCGCGTACTCAGGCGACCTTTGGTACAGTCCTTAAGACTGTTCCGTCTGGTGCTTTCTTTTCGTTACGTTGTTTAATTTACAAGGTACACGCCTCATCGGCGGAACATTGCTAGTCTATCAGGTTTTGCTTCATTTGTCAAGTACTTTTTTCATCTTTTTTCAAGATTTCTTTTTCAGTTCTCGACATCCACTGTTCCTGCGAGACAGCTTTGTTAGAATACCAAACACATCCCTATTTGTCAACACCTTTTTTCGATCTTTTTTCTCTTTTTGGATTTTAACGATTACCTCCCCCATTTTCCGGTCATACCTCTGTGCAAAACAGAAATGAAGCTGGCAAATCCTCTTGTTTGTGTTATAATATAATGTATATTACAAAGTCATACACAAGGAGTGATTTTTCTGCTGATCCATCGCATGACCGCCTCTTTCGGCAAGCTGCAAGGCGAAACGCTGGAACTGAAAGATGGTTTAAATATTCTACAGGCTCCAAATGAAACCGGAAAATCTACCTGGTGCGCGTTTTTACTGTCCATGTTCTACGGCATCAACAGCCGGGAACGGGATCGCGCCGGTTTTATTGCGGACAAAAACCGTTACGCCCCATGGACAGGAAGTGCCATGAGCGGCCGGTTGGAATGCCGAGTTGACGATGCAGAACTAACTTTGACCCGCACCACCCGCCGCCAGACAGCTCCCATGGGAGAATTTCAGGCGGTCTATACCGGAACCAGCAATCCTGTCCCCGGGTTGACAAGTCAAACCTGTGGGGAAACCCTGTTAGGCGTATCCCGTGAAGTCTTCGAACGCAGTGCCTTTATCCGTCAGGCAGGGTTGTCCATCACGCAGGACGCAGGGTTGGAGAAACGCATTGCCTCCCTCATTACGTCCGGCGAAGAGGACACCTCCTATTCCGAAGCTGCCGACACCTTAAAAAAGCAGTTGAATCGCCGCCGCCATAACAAGACAGGACAGCTCCCAGCACTGGAAGCCGAATTACAAACCATGCAGCGGCAGCTGGCTGAGATCGCACAGTTGGAATTGCATCTACAGGCCTCCCGCAGCGAAATCGAAAGCCTTTCTACTCAAGAAGCAACGCTGGTCGCAGAAGCCGAGCAGCACCGTCTTTGGGATGCTGTCCAAAAGCGTCGCGCACTATCCGAAGCAGAAAGCGTTGCAGCCCAAGCAGCCCAGCACGCCGAACTGCTGCGCCAGCATCTGGCAGAAGACCGAATCCCCGAAAACGAAACCATCGGCCGTCTGCGGGGTGCGCTGGTCAATCTGGAAACTACGCGCAAGGCTGTGGAAAAAGCACGCAGCGAACGGGACACAGCTGCCAAAGTTCTGTTCCGCGCAGAAGCCGCAGTCCACGAAAGTCCGTTTGCAGGACAGACAGCCGAAGAAGCATGGAAATCCGCCACCTCCGTCAGCGATTCTAAGCCGTGGCCCCTGAGCGAGTTGCTGCCTTCTATCTTCATGGGAGCATTCTCTTTGTTTCTCAGCATCATCTGGCTTACAGGAAATACACCTTCCTATCTGGTCGTAGACGCCATTTTCTACGGCATTCCTCTGGGACTGGGTGCACTTTTTATCCCCTTCTATAAAAACCGGAAGTGGAAAAAAGAAACCGCAGCCTTCCTGAAAAAACACAACGTTTCCTCCGCCGCAGAACTGAGGGCGCTGGCCACCGCATACGAAAATTTACTGAAAACCCGCGACGCGGCACAGGCAGAACTGGACAAGCGGTCTGCCGGGGCAGATACATTATATAATACGCTCTCTTCCAACGAGCAGGCCATTCTGCTGGAGGTCCGCCGTTTTGCTCCCACCGCTTTCGACTCCGCGGCAGCTGACGCCTTGCTGCGGGAATGCGCACAGCGCCGAAAAGCCCTCACGGAAGCAGAAGCCATCGCCAGAGAAGCACACATGCGATTCGAGGTGCTGTCGCAGCAGTGTCCGCCAGCCCCTGCCGATTCAGAAGTCCTCCCTCCCACGCGCAGTCTCGACACAGTCTCCGCAGAACTGGATGCCGTTCGTGCAGAACTGGCATCCGCTCGCAGTGCCGCAGACCGTCTGTCCGGCCAGCTGCAAGCCATCGGAGATCCCACTGTCATGCAATCTACCGCCGCCCAGCTGGAAGAAGAACGCCTGCGGCTCGAGGACGAATACGAAGCCATTCGTCTGGCAATGGACGCATTGGACACCGCCAACACCACCCTGCAAAACCGGTTTTCTCCGGAGTTGGGGCGACGGGCAGCAGAGATCTTCGGCGAGTTGACCGATGGCCGCTACAGCGGCGTGGTGCTGGACCGGGCCTTCCACCTCTCTGCAGAGCCTTCCGGTGACCCGGTATATCGGGACGCTCAGCTGCTGTCTGCCGGTACGATGGACCAGCTGTATCTAGCCGTACGTCTGGCCATTTGTGAGTTAGTCCTGCCCACAGACAAGGCTGTCCCCATTGTACTTGACGATGCGCTGGCCAACTTCGATGATGTACGTTGCAAAACTGCCCTGAAGTGGTTGAAAGAAGCCGCAAAATCACGACAGATCCTGTTGTTCACCTGCCATAGCCGCGAGGCTGACTTCTTTGCCGGAGATGAAGAAGTTTCGATTCAACAGTTGACGAACAAAGCCCGCGAGGTATAAGATAAGCCTCGATACAATATCACGCGAAAGCGAAAAGGAGATATCAAATCATGAGCGAATGTACCCATAACTGCTCTACCTGCGGCGAAAACTGCAGCGATCGGCAGCAGCCCCAGTCTCTGCTGAAGGAACATCATCCCAGCGCCAAAATCGGCAAAGTCTACGGCATCGTATCCGGTAAGGGCGGCGTCGGCAAATCCATGGTCACCAGCCAGTTGGCCGTCACCATGCGCCGCCGCGGCTACTCCGTCGGCGTGATGGATGCCGATATTACCGGTCCCTCCATTCCCAAAGCTTTTGGCCTCCACGGTCAGGCTGTCGGCAATGAAGAGGGCCTGCTCCCTATGGAGACCCGCACCGGCATTCAGGTCATGTCCACCAACCTGCTGCTGGCCAACGAGACCGATCCCGTCATCTGGCGCGGCCCCGTGATCGCAGGCGTGGTCCAGCAGTTCTGGACCGATGTGCTGTGGCACTGCGACTACCTGTTCGTGGATATGCCTCCCGGCACCGGCGACGTGTCCCTGTCCGTGTTCCAGTCCATCCCTCTGGACGGCATCATTATTGTTGCCTCTCCGCAGGAACTGGTGAGTATGGTGGTGGAAAAGGCCGTGAAGATGGCCGAGATGATGGAAATCCCTATCGTCGGCCTTGTGGAAAATATGAGCTATATTTCCTGCCCCGACTGCGGGAAGAAGCTGCACATCTTCGGCGAGGGTAAAACTGCCGAGGCCGCTGCACGCCATGGTCTGAGTGTGCTGGCCGAGATGCCTATCGATCCCGCCCTGGCCGCTCTGACGGATGCCGGCGACATCGAGTCCTTCCAGGGTTCCTGGCTGGACGGCGCCGCGGACAAGCTGGAAAAATAAATGCAAAAGCCGTGCCGAACCAACCGGTGCGGCTTTTGCTTATGTTGCCAAGACGTCAAGGAACCTTTTTTACTATTTCTTTCGAAAAAACAGTTGCAAATTCGCGTGTTTTCCTTGATAATAGAACAAAGTATTTTTGATCAAACGCTGTGAATGATTGCGAGGGAGAATATCATCATGCAGGAATTGAAAGAACGCATCGTGAAAGAGGGCCGTGTACTGCCCGGTAATATTATTAAGGTGGACGGTTTCCTGAACCACCGCATCGACACCGAACTGATGGAGCATATTGCCGAGGAGTTCGGCAAGCACTTTAACATGGACGAGATCACCATGATCCTCACCGCCGAGGCCAGCGGCATCGCCCTGTCCGCCGTGGTAGCACGCCACTTCAACAAGCCCATGGTCTTTGCCAAGAAGGCTAAGAGCGATAACATCGAAGGCGGCCTGTACCAGAGCGATATCTTCTCTTATACTTATAAGAAAAAGGTCACTCTGCTGGTTTCCAAGGAATGGATCACTGCCGACGACAAAGTCCTGATCATTGATGACTTCATGGCCAACGGCGAGGCCATGCGCGGCCTGTGCGACATCGTGACTGCCGCCGGTGCGACGCTGGTCGGTATCGGCTGCGCTGTGGAAAAGGGTTTCCAGGGTGGCGGCGACCGTCTGCGTGCCGCAGGCGTGAATCTGAAGTCTCTGGCTATCATCGAGTCTGCCGAACCCGGCAACATCGTGTTCCGTGAAGAGGTCTGATCCTCACCACAGACTATAAAAAAACCGGTTCCTTACGGAACCGGTTTTTCTTCTTCTCTTTTTACTTGCGAATTGCTTCGCTCAGTTCGCGTGCGTAAGCAGCAGCCTTCACGATGCCATCCCAGCCCTGGAAGCCTGCCTCTTCGATGCACAGAGCACCGTTAAATCCGGTGTCATACACAGCCTGCACGATCTCCTGCATGGGAACGATGCCCGCGCCGATACGTGCGAAGCCCAGAGGCTCGATGGAGCTCAGATCGTTCAGATGCACGGTCTCAATACGGCCGGCCACAGCCTCCAGCAGACGCTCCCACTCCTTCAGGGCGTATGCGTTGGCGGTATCATAGTTCACAGCGATTGGCAGTGTCTTGAGAGCCTCCCACAGGTTCAGGAAACGCTCCACATGGAAGTCATAGTCGGGATATTCCCATGCGCCGGGCTTGGAGTGGTTCTCCAGCAGGATCTTCACGCCGGTCTCAGCAGAAACCTCTGCGCACTTGGCGAAGCAGTCATATGCGCGCTGCACCATCTGGTCATCAGGCTCGCCGGGATAGGCCTGACCGGCAGTCAGACGGATGTACTTGGCGCCCACAGCCTGTGCACGGCGCATGTCTGCGATAGCAGTCTCCAGTGCCTCCGCCCGCTTCTCTTCAGAGGGCAGGGTGAAATCAGAATAAGCGCTGACCATCAGGACAGGGACTGTCAGCTCAGAGCGGATCTGCTGAATCTCCTCCATGCTCTTCTCACGCAGGAACAGCGCATTGATGTCGATCGCGTCTAGGTCCAGTTCTTTGGCCTGGCGGGAATATTCAGGAACGGTTCTCTCACCGGAGAAGAATTCAGGATACAGAGAGACCGGTAAGCAGCTGATTTGAGTACGCATAAGTTTTTCCTCCATTCGTTTGTCAACAAACCATTCAGGGGACGATTCCCCACCGTCATTATACTCGTCCATTTTAAAATACGCAACCATAAAACAGCAGAAAAACCAGAAAAATCAATTCATGTATAAAAAATAATACCAATCCCGCCATTAATTGTTTCTCCCATTTCCTTTTCCCTGCAGATACCGCCCCGTCAAAAAACCTCAAATTGACAAGAGATTTTTCTTGCGCTTCTCCATGGAATCGCGTATACTATTACCGTTAAAAAAGCGACTGTTTTCCACGCAAATGTCAATCGCTTCCTCACACATCCAACTTTTCAGGAGGAGTCAACAATGAATAATGTGCGTCCCGATTCCATGGCCCGTATTAATACCATTGAACTGGCTGAGGCCTTTATCGCCGAGCAGGTGGCTGAGATCCGCAAGCAGGTCGGCAACAAGAAAGTTCTTCTGGCCCTGTCCGGCGGTGTCGATAGTTCTGTCGTCGCCGCACTGCTGATCAAGGCCATCGGCAAGCAGCTGGTCTGCGTACACGTCAACCACGGCCTGATGCGCAAGGGTGAAAGCGAACAGGTCATCGAAGTGTTCGGCAAAGAGCTGGACGCCAACCTCATCTATGTGGATGCCACCGACCGTTTCCTCGACCTGCTGGCAGGCGTTTCCGATCCCGAAGCTAAGCGCAAAATTATCGGCGGCGAGTTCATCAAAGTGTTCGACGAGGAAGCCGCAAAGCTGGATGGCATTGATTTCCTGGCACAGGGTACCATTTACCCCGACATTCTTGAGAGCATCAAGGCTGCCGAAAGCGGCAAGCCAGTCAAGTCTCATCACAATGTGGGTGGTCTCCCCGAAGACATGCAGATGGAACTGGTCGAGCCGGTCAAACTGCTGTTCAAGGACGAAGTCCGCGTTGTCGGCGATGCGCTGGGTCTGCCCCACGGCATGGTCTATCGCCAGCCCTTCCCCGGTCCCGGCCTGGGTGTCCGTTGTCTGGGCGCTATCACCCGCGACCGTCTGCATGCTCTCCGTGAGGCTGACGCCATTCTCCGCGAAGAGTTTGACAACGCCGGTCTCGCCGGCAAAGTCTGGCAGTACTTCATTGCTGTGCCCGACGTGAAGAGCGTTGGTGTCCGCAATGAAATGCGTTACGAAGGCTGGCCGGCTATCATCCGTGCAGTCAATACCACTGATGCCATGTCCGCTACCATCGAAGAGATCCCCTACGCTCTGCTGCACAAGATCACTGATCGTATCACCCACGAGGTGGAGGGTATCAATCGTGTCCTGTATGATCTGACTCCCAAGCCCATCGGAACCATTGAATGGGAATAATCGCATATTGATTCTAAGTGGTCTGAAATCGCTTGATTTCAGACCACTTATTTGTTTTGGCATATAGTATTATTATCAACAGTGATAAGATTTTGATAAATGTTTTTTAACCACACGCCGCCCGCGGGAGAAATCCTGCAGGCCTTTTAATTTAGCGTTGACTTAAACAGACGATGGTGCTATAGTTAAGTAACCACTAAAATAAAAGGGGCAAAATTATGGAACTTGACCGTATGTTAAAAGCATTGGGTGAGCCAATGCGTTTGAAAATATATCAAGCTCTCTTGGAAAGAAAACATTGTGTGCGCTCTCTTTCTAAAAAGTTTGGTATCTCAGAATCTGCGATTTCTCAGCACATGAAGGTGATGAAAGACGCAGGTTTGGTTTATGGAGAAAAATATGGCTACCACACTCATTATCTTCCTATGCAGGATGCCGTAGATTACCTTGCCGAACAGTTTGAATTGATGAAAACTGCATCCCTTACCGTTGATCGAGATATGACTATCTGCCAATGCGAATATCGGAAGGAGGGCGAACAAGAATGAATATCTTGCTTGATTTGTTTCTTACTTTTGCAAAGATTGGCTTGTTCACCTTTGGCGGTGGCTATGCCATGATTTCCATGATTGAAAATAACTGCGTGGAAAGAAAACAATGGATTACCCATGACGAAATGATGAATGTGACCGTCATTGCGGAGTCAACCCCCGGACCGATTGCCATTAACTGTGCGACCTTTACCGGATATAAAAAAGCTGGATTTATTGGCGCTCTTGTAGCTACTCTCGGTATTGTCGTACCGTCTTTTATTGTTATCTATCTGATCTCTATGTTTTTGGATAACTTTCTTGAACTGACTATTATTGCAAATGCGTTCAAAGGCATAAAAATTGCAGTGGGCATTTTAATTTTGGATGCGGCAATCACTATGATTAAGAAGATGCACAAGAAGATACTGCCGAGAGCGACTATGCTCTCCTCTTGCGTGGTCATGCTGTGTATCAATACTTTTGCATGGAACTTTTCTTCTATCAGCTTAATGCTGATTGCGGCTGCAGTCAGTCTGACGATTTTTATTCTGAACGGCGCACCCGAGCAGAAAGGCGGTGCAAAGAAATGATTTATTTGGAACTATTTCTTGGTTTTTTGAAAGTCGGATGTTTTGCATTTGGTGGAGCTTACGGCGCAATTCCTCTGATTCGTGATGTGGTGCTTTCATATGGTTGGCTCAGTGATGAAACATTGACCTATATGATTGCTGT
>JAFYQM010000019.1 GCA_017547085.1 Oscillibacter sp. | reverse complement strand
TAGGGGAACTCCTCCACGGAGGGGATCACGGGCAGCAGGGCACGCTCGGCCAGAGCGCCGTGACCGATCTCACGACGGCCGGGGCTGCGGGCGGGCTTGGCTTCGCCGACGGAGTAGCCGGGGAAGTTGTAGTGGTGCATATAGCGCTTCTCGGTCTCTTCCCAGATGGTGTCCAGCTTCTGGTTGGCGGACAGGGTATCCAGGGTAGCGACGGAGAGAACCTGAGTCTGGCCGCGGGTGAACAGGCCGGAGCCGTGGACGCGGGGCAGCACGCCGACCTCAGCGCTCAGGGGGCGGATCTCGTTCTTCTGGCGTCCGTCGACACGGTGGCCTTCCAGCAGCCATGCCTTGACGATCTTCTTCTGGAACTTGTAGGTGATCTCATCCAGATACTGATCCATGTTGGGATGCTCCTCGAGGAACAGCTCGTGCCACTTGTCGATCAGCACGTTCCAGCGGGCCTCGCGGACGTTCTTGTCATCGGTGTCCATGGCAGCCTTGGCATCTTCCATGGTAGCGGCAACGATCTTGTCGAACAGGACCTGATCGAAGTCGGCGTGGGGATACTCGAACTTGGCCTTGCCGATCTCGGCGACCATCTGGTTGATCAGAGCGATCTGCTTCTGGTTCTCCTCGTGAGCGGTCTTGATGGCCTCGAACATCACGTCGTTGGGCACTTCGTTGGCGCCGGCCTCGATCATGACAACCTTCTTGCCGGTGGAGACCACAGTGACGTCCAGATCGGAAACCTTGCTCAGCTCGGAGGTGGGGTTGACGATCAGCTTGCCGTCCACCAGACCCATCTTCACAGCGCCGACGGGGCCGTTCCAGGGGATATCGGAGATGGCCAGAGCGGCAGAAGTGCCGATCAGGGCAGCGATTTCGGGAGAGCAGTCGTGGTCCACAGCCATGACGGTAGCCATGATGGACACGTCGTTGCGGAAGTCATAGGGGAACAGGGGGCGGATGGGGCGATCGATGACGCGGCTGGTCAGGATGCCCTTCTCGCCGGGGCGGCCCTCACGGCGGTTGAAGGAACCGGGGATGCGGCCCACAGCGTACATCTTCTCCTCGAAGTCAACGCTCAGAGGGAAGAAATCGATGCCGTCACGGGGACGGGCGGCGGCGGTGGCGCACACCAGCACGCGGGTGTCGCCGTAGCCGACCATGACAGCGGCGTTGGCCAGCTCGGCGATCTTGCCGACCTCGAGGGTCAGGGGGCGGCCGGCCAGATCCATCTCGTACTTACGATAGCCGGGATACTGTCTCTGCTTAATAATAGTAGACATAGTGTTGCTCCTTTTCTTTGGTGCTCGGGAGCGCTCTTTTCGTATTTGAAAGCATGTCCAAATCCGCGACTTGGGCACAGTTTCAAACACAAAAAGGCGGCGCCTCCCGGCGAAATTTTAAAATTTTTCCTAAAAACGGCAGAAAAGGGCGACGGAGGATTTCCTCCGTCACCCCAGTTGCTTCTTACTTACGGATACCCAGCTTGGCAATCAGAGCACGATAGCGCTCGATGTCCTTCTTCATCAGGTAATCCAGCAGGCTGCGGCGCTTACCGACCATCTTCAGCAGACCACGGTTGGAGTGCTTGTCCTGGGGGTTGGCGCGCATATGCTCGGTCAGGATGTTAATACGCTCGGTCAGGATAGCAATCTGGACCTCGGGGGAACCGGTGTCGGTCTCGTGAGTACGGTTGGCGTCGATGACGGCCGCTTTCTGTTCTTTACGCAGCATGGTTAATTTCCACCTTTCAAAATATTACCCGCGGAACTGCGTTTTCGGCCGGTGAAAGTCCAGAAAAACGAAGTCTCGGGGCGATTCTCGCACATTCGCGTGCCCAAATAACATATCATACAAACATCCGGTTGTAAAGAGAAATTTTGCATTTTCCGGACATTTTTTCACTGATTTTTTCCATGTTTCAGCGGATTTCTTTCGCTTTGCGCCACTCTGCCCTACCTATGGTATCTGCTGTCCCGCTTCACCACAAGAAGTGCCCGCCCCACTGCAAAAATTGTTTTGTTACCAATTTGTTATTGACAGGAAAATTCCGCCATGATAGCCTAACTGTACTAGAACAGTTAATACAGTTTGACACAGGAGGTGCATGATGGCGTTTTCTTTGCTTTTTGTCGTCGGCGGCATCGGACTACTGGCTGTGATTACTTTGATTGCCATTCTACTGAGCAGGAGGTGAACGGATGATCTGTCTGAACTACCGGGATTCCCGGCCCATTTACGAACAGATCAAAGACGGGCTGAAAAAGCTGATCGTCAGCGGCGCCATGGCGCCGGGGGAAAAGCTGCCCTCCGTGCGGGCGCTGGCGCAGCAGCTGTCCATCAACCCCAACACCATCCAGCGGGCCTATAACGAGCTGGAAAATGAGGGCTACATTTACTCCATTGCCGGAAAGGGCAGCTTTGCCTCCGGAGATGTGGGCGCGGACGAAAATCGCAAGCGGGAGCTGCAGGAGAAGATCCGGGAGCTGGCCGCGGAGCTGCGGTATCTGGGCGTCAGCGACGAGGAGCTGCTGGCATTGGTTCGAAAGGAGGAACAAGCATGATTGAAGTCAAAAACGTCGTCAAGACCTTTGACGGCTTCCACGCGCTGGACGGTGCCACGTTGACGGTGCCCACCGGCAGCGTGTACGGTCTGGTCGGCCCCAACGGTGCGGGCAAGTCCACCATTATCCGCCATCTGACCGGCATTTACCGGCAGGATGCGGGCGAAGTGGCCATTGCAGGCGAAACCGTGTGGGAAAACGCGGCGCTGAAGGCCCGCATTGCCGCCATTCCCGACGACTGGTTCTATTATGCCCAGTCCAACGTGCGGGATATGATGCGTTTTTATAAGGGAATGTATCCCAATTTTTCCACAGAACGCTATGAGAAGTTAAAAAGTGTCTTCAACATTGACGAGAAGCGCACCATTCGCCGCCTCAGTAAGGGCATGCAGAAGCAGGTGGCCTTCTGGCTGACGCTGAGCTGTATGCCGGATTACCTCATCTTAGACGAGCCGGTGGACGGTCTCGACCCCGTGATGCGCCGCCAGATCTGGTCTCTGATGATGGGCGACGTAGCCGAACGCGGCACCACGGTGCTGGTTTCCTCCCACAACCTCCGCGAGCTGGAGGACGTATGCGACCATGTGGGCATCATGGACAAGGGCACCGTTCTGCTGGAACGTTCTCTCGCCCAGCTGCAGGACAACATGGTGAAGCTGCAGGTGGTGCTGCCTGACGGCATGGCGGACATTCCCGCCGAAGTTCCTGTGCTGCACGCCAGCAAGATCGGCCGCATCCACACCATTATCATGCGGATGAACGCCGAGGAGGCCACCGCCCGGCTGGCGGTCTACAATCCGCTGCTGGTGGATGCCGTGCCGCTGACTCTGGAGGAGATCTTTATTTATGAATTGGGAGGTGTGGACTATGCAGTCAAAGACATCGTTCTGTGAGTTCTTCAATAAGACGCTGTTTCGCAAGAACCTGATGCGGTTCTGGCCGCTGTGGGCCGCCCCCTCCTTCATCGGAGCCCTGTTCCCGCTGGCCGTGCTGACCAACCTGCTGCGGGATCCCCATTGGAACCTCACCGCGCTGCAGCTGACGGCCTCTTACTACGAGATCGTCACCTATGGGCTTCCCATTATCTCCCTGTGCTACGCCATTCTGGTGGCAATCGCAGTATGGAGCTATCTGTTCAACGCCCGCAGCGTGGGCCTGATGCACACCCTGCCCGTCCGGCGGGAAGGCCTGTTCCTGACGGGCATCCTCTCCGGCATGGCCATGATGCTGATCCCCTACGTCATTACCGGCGCACTGGCCATTTTGGTCTTCGGCCTGAGCGGCGTGTTCAACCCCATGGGCATTTTCGTCACCATCCTGTGCGTCATCGGGGAAAGTTTCTTTTACTTCTCCTCCGCTACCGTGGTGGCCTTCATTACCGGCAACCTGTTTGCCCTGCCGGTGCTGTACTTCATCTTCCATTTCCTCGCCGTGGCCATGGATTGGCTGGTGAACCTGTTTGCCACCGGCTTCCTGTTCGGCCTGCAGGGTGACTATTCCGGCGTGGTGGAATACCTCTCCCCCACCGTCTATCTGATGAGCAATGTGCGCTGTGACCGGCAGTACACGGAAACGTTCATTTCCGACGCCATCCACGGCTCCCTCACACCTGACGGCTATGGCTACTACGAGAGCGAACTGACGTCCGTGGCCCTGCGGGACGGCTGGATCGTGGCGGTCTACGCACTGGCAGGCGTGGTGCTGCTGGGCATCGCCTACGCGCTGTACCGCCGCCGCCGCAGCGAATCCGCCGGTGATGTGGTGGCTGTGGGCTGGATGAAGCCTGTCTTCCGCTACGGCGTAGCCCTCTGCAGCGCCATGGCAGGCGGTCTTGCCCTGTACGCCATCTTCTGGGGCAGCTTCCAGAGCGGCGACACCTACGACGTGATCCCGCTGGCCATCGCCATGCTGATCGCCGGAACCATTGGTTACTACGCCGCCAATATGCTGCTGGCCAAGAGCCTGCGGGTGTTCCGCGGCAGCTGGAAGGGCCTTGCCCTGACGGCGGTGTGCGCCGTGGCCATCTGCTGCACCATGTATTTCGACCTCTTCGGCGTGGAGACCCGCGTGCCCACCCTCGACCAGATCGACCACATGACTTTCTACGCCGCCGACAACAACTATGCCCTCCTCCCCGACGAAGATGCAGAACTGATCGAGGAGATCCGCGCCGTCCATCTGGCCATCGCCGAGGACGCAGACTATATCCGCGCCATGGAGCAAAATCTGCGCTATGAAAGCGCAAAGGACCGCAGCGAGTTTTCCCTCCATAACACGGTTCGCGTGAACTACTATCTGAAGGACGGCACCTCTGTCTCCCGCCGGTACAGTTTCCCCATTGTCCGCAGCCGTCTGGAAGACCCCAACACCTATGACTACGCCCTCGACCGCATGGTCAATGGCCAGAATTCCAGAAACAAGCGCTTCCATTTGAATGATGGCTTCATCCCCATGAACGGCTACATCTATCTGGAAGCCGGTGACGAGGGCCACCACCACTCCTTCGGCGACCGGGAAGCCCGGCAGATTATGGCCGCCGTGGCCAACGACATTGCCAACGGCACCTGCGGCGTGTACAACTGGTTCGAGAGCAATCACTACGACTATTCCTACGCCATGGACTACGCGCTGGATCTGGGCATCGAGTTCCAGAAGCCGGTGGTGCTTGCCGACGGCCAGAACTCCACGGATTATGACAGCATTTCCATCCGCGTCCGTCCCGAGATGGACCACACCGTGAATGCCTTGCTGCAGCTGGGACTGGCGGATCAGGATTCTCTGAAGACTCGTCTCGAACTGTTTCCCGAAAACTATTCCGCCGAGGCACAGGAGTGGTTTGACAAGTACGGCTATGCATACGAAACCTCCTTCCCCACGCCCACCGAAGTCATTACCGGCAGTTCTTCTGCCGCGTCCATCGGCATCATCGGCGGAGCCGACGGCCCCACCGAGGTCTTCGTGACCGCAGGTTAATCTATGGTCTGCCGCAGAAGACGCCGCCTGCGTCCCCAGTTTGTGCTGCTGTGCATTCTGCTGGCGCTGGTGCTGGCTAACGCAGCCATTTTGACGGTTCGCCTCGTCCGGAGCCGCACAGGCGGCTCCGGCGGGCTGCTTTCCCGTCCTCCGGAGGCCGAAGGCGTTGCCGTACCGGAGTATGTGACGGAAAGCTTGCTGCCGCCCAATCGCTATTCCCGCCCCGGCTATGAGTTGACCGAGATCAACGGCGTGGTGATCCACTATGTGGGCAATCCCGCCACAACAGCCGAGGCCAACCGCAACTATTTCGCCTCCCTCGCCACCGGCACGGAGAATACCTACGCCAGCAGCCACTTCATCGTGGGTCTGGAGGGCGAGGTCATCCAGTGCATACCTCTGACGGAGATCGCATATGCTTCCCGTGACCGCAACAGCGACACCGTGGCTATCGAGGTGTGCCACCCCGATGCGGACGGCGAATTTTCCGCCGTCACCTACGAACGGACGGTGGAGCTGACGGCGTGGCTTTGCACCGAGTTTGAGTTGGACCCGGAAACGGATGTGCTGCGCCACTACGACGTAACGGAGAAGCGGTGCCCCCTCTACTATGTGGAGCATCCGGAGGCGTGGGACGTCTTTCTGGAGGACACCGCGGCGGTTACCTTGGCGGAAGAAATTTCCCGCTAAATTTTCTTTTGATTTTTGAAACTTCTTGCCCTGCCAATTCGTCTTATGAAGTAAATGCTGAGAAAGGAGCCATCCCCTTATGGAAAAAGCTTGCCATTCTGATTCTCTGTTTCGCGTCTGGATCGATACCGAACGGCGCATCGTGTCCTTCCACGAGGTGGAGGGCGGCCAACTGCTGGAGTTCCGCAGCCGCGACCTGTTTATGAACTGCGTGGACCAGTACACAGGCCAGCAGTACCGGTATCAATAAGGAAAACGCGGACCGTTTCAAAGGCGGGTCCGCGTTCTTTTTCTGTTCAAAAGATTTGGCGGCGGAAGGCTTGTCCTTCCGCGCATTTTCGTGTAAAATACAAGATACGACTTTTCAGGGAGGAGGGGCTGCATGGCAAACATTCTGGTCCACAGCGGCGATGAGAGCGTCACGCTGACCGCACAGGCCACAAAACGGCTGCTGGACAAGGGCGACGGCGACGCGGCGCTGCTGTATCTGGCATTGCTGCGCCACCACGGCACGGTGCCGCCCCGCTCTCTTGCAGGCGAGCTGCGTTGGGACCGCGGCCGCATCGAGGCCGCCGAGGCGACCCTCCGCACGCTGGGCCTCATCACACCGTCGGCGGAGACCCTGCCGGAACCTGCCGATGAACGGCCCGTCTATCAGCGGGACGACATCTCCCACCGGCTGGAAACCTGCGAGGAGTTCCGCCGCCTTACCGCCGAGGTGGAACGGAAACTGGGCAAAAAACTGACAACGCCCGACGAGGGCATTCTCTTAGGCCTGTACGACTATGTGGGCCTGCCTGCCGATGTCATTTATCTGCTGGTGTGCCACTGCACGGAACGGCTGCAGCGGCGCTATGGCGAGGGCCGCCGTCCCACCCTGCGCCAGATCGAAAAAGAGGGTTACGCGTGGGCCCGCATGGGGATCGACACCCAGCGCGCCGCCGCGGAATACCTGCGCAAATACGCCCAGCGGCAGGGCGCCCTTCCCGCCTACATGCGGGTGCTGGGATTGGGCGATCGACTGCCGGTGGCCTCGGAGGAGAAGTATCTCGCCGCGTGGCACGAGATGGGCTTCCCGCCTGAAACTGTGGCCATTGCCTGCGACAAGACGGTTTTGAAGTGCCACGAATTGAAGTGGCCCTACTGTAACGGTATTTTGAAGCGCTGGCACGAGGCCGGCTTACATACGCCGGAGGAGGTGGCCGCAGGCGACCGTCCGGCGACCCAGGGAGAATCCCGAAAGAAGCAGACGGAAGACGAGGAGCTGCGCAAATACATGCAGGCGCTCCATCGGGACAGGGGGTAAGGACTCATGGCATATGACGGAAAAATCATGCGTCGGGCTCTTCGACGCTTTGAAGAAGACCGGCAGGAACGGTCTGCCCGTGCGCAGGAGCGGCAGGAGTCTATTTTTCAGCGCCAACCCCGCCTGCGGGAGATCGACGCGGAGTTGAAATCCACCATGAGCCGCATTATCTCCGGCGCGCTGCGCCGCGGCACGGACCCCCGCCCCGCCATCGACCGGTTGCGGGACGAAAACCTGAGTCTGCAATCCGAGCGGCGGCAGCTGCTGAGCGCCATGCATCTGCCCGAAGACGCATTGGAGGAACGGCCCGCCTGTGTCCTCTGTGGGGACACAGGCTACCGTGGCGGCGAAGTGTGCCGCTGCCTGCGCCGCTACTACGCACAGGAACAGCAGAAGGAACTCTCCCGTATGCTGGATCTGGGCAGCCAGAGTTTTGACAGCTTCTCGCTGGACTGGTATGAAGACCGCTATGACGTGGCCACCGGCTGCTCCCCCAGAAAAAACGCGGAGATCATTTATGATGT
This sequence comes from Oscillibacter sp., assembly GCA_017547085.1. Classification (GTDB taxonomy): domain Bacteria; phylum Bacillota; class Clostridia; order Oscillospirales; family Oscillospiraceae; genus Oscillibacter. The sequence goes on along the minus strand of JAFYQM010000019.1, from coordinate 6,397 downwards.
CTGCGCCGACTTTGCCCATACCTTTGGCAAAAAGCCCTCCAACCTGCTGCTGTTCGGCGCACCGGGTCTGGGCAAGACCCACCTCTCCGCCGCCATTGCCCGCGAAGTCAGCAACAACGGCTATTCCGTGGTGTATGACACGGCCAGCCATGTGTTTTCCCTCTTTGAGAATCAGAAGTTCAGCCGCGATGCCGACGAGGCCGACGAGACCGATGTGGCCCGCATTCTGCAGTGCGACCTGCTGATTCTGGACGATCTGGGCACGGAAATGACCACCGCCTTTGTCCAGAGCGCCCTGTATACCATCATCAACACCCGCCTGATGGAGAAAAAATCCACCATCATCAGCACCAACCTCTCTCCGGAGAAGATCGCCCAGCGGTATTCGCCGCAGGTGGCCTCCCGTCTGGAGGGCGAATATCAGATCCTCCCCTTTGCGGGAGAGGATATCCGCAAGCTGAAAAAGACACGCGGTCTATAAGAAGAAAAGCGGCATGACCCAAGGTCATGCCGCTTTGTTGTTTCGTTCTCAGTGGATGCGAACGCCGTTTTCATCAAAGAGGTTTTTGGTGAACATATCCATCAGGAAAACGCAGATGCAGAACACCAGCATCTGTGCCAACAGCACCCACAGATAATACTGCTGATAGTTCTTAATAAAAACCATATACAGCGTGGAGAGAACGGCAAGGATCAGGCCGTAGCGCAGAAACAGCTTGGCGCAATAGCCGTGGGCAAAATACCACACCTCTTCGCTTCGCTCCGTTGCCTCCGTGCGGTAGGCAAGACGGCCTGTCTTGAAGGCAGGGGGATTGATACGCCACTTGACGCCCACTGCAAACATGATCACGGGAACAAGCAAAATCAATACAAACAGCAGAATATACATCGCGTGCTTCCTTTCTTTTTGAAACGCCCTGTCCGGGCGGATATCGCGCTTTGGCCGGAATCGACCACTTTTACCATCTTACACGAAAAGTGCAGTGCAGGCAAGAACTTCTTAACACGCCTTACCGGATGCCGCTGCAGCGGATCGTTCTTGACGAAGCGTCCGCCGCAGGCTAAACTAATTTCACTGCTTATTTTCTTAGAGGAGAACACGCCCATGGCCATCCACACCATTCTGTTTGATCTGGACGGCACCCTGCTCCCCATGGATCAGGATGCGTTCATTCAGGCCTATTCCCGCCGTCTCACCGCCTACATGGCGCCTCACGGCTACGACCCCCAGCTTTTCGTCAAGGCCCTCTGGACCGGAACCGGCGCCATGGTGAAAAACAACGGCTCCGCCACCAACGAAGCTGTGTTCTGGCAGGTCTTTTCCTTCCTTGTGGGGAAAGATGCCCGCGCGGATCTGGATATTTTCGATCGGTTTTACCGCACGGACTTCCAGAACGTGCAGTCTGTGTGCGGTTTCCATCCCGAGGCCGCCGCTACCGTGCGCCGCCTGCAGGCGCGGGGATTCCAAGTGGTGTTGGCCACGAACCCCCTCTTCCCCGCCGTGGCCACGGAGAGCCGCATCCGCTGGGCGGGTCTCACACCGGAGGACTTTGCCCTCTACACCACCTACGAGCACTGTTCCTTCTGCAAGCCGAATCCCTCCTACTATCAGGAGATTCTGGACAAGCTCCACCTGCGGGCGGAGGAATGTGCCATGGTTGGCAACGATGCGGGCGAGGATATGGTGGCAGGCACGCTGGGCATGCAGACCTTCCTGCTGACTGACTGTCTCATCAACCGAACGGAACAGCCCGTCACCACATGGCCCCACGGCGGCTTTGCGGAATTGAACGCATGGCTGGACACACTGTAAATGAAAGAAAAAGAACCGCCAAAGGCGGTTCTTTTTTGTCTTTATTTTGCTTCGATCTTGTCCATCAGCTTGTTGAAGCTGTCGCGGTCCACATCGTCCTCGACGACCACATAGGCTTCCTTACCCACCAGAGAGAACAGGCCCAGAATGGAACGGGCATCCAGATGTTCGCCATCGACGCTCAGCCAGACTTCATAGGGGCTGTAGGTGGCCAGCTCGCAGATCCTCTGAACCTTTTCCGTGGTCTCGATCTTGATCAGTCTTTCCATATCGCTTTTTCTCCTTGCAAGTTTTTCATGTGAAGAAATCGTTTTCCTTAAAAATGCGGGCCTATTCTATCAACGAAACCTCTGTTTGTCAACCATTCTTTCGTCATATCCGGACAAAATTTATAACTTTTGTGGTACAGGATGATCATTTCTTCGCCTGCAGGAGCCGCAGCTGCTTCTGGAACTCCTCTGTCAGCCCGCAGCCCAGTTCCACCGGTTCACCGGTACGGGGATGCAAAAACCGCAGGCCTACCGCGTGGAGGCACTGGCCCTGCAGTCCGGCCACCGGCTTTTTGTTGCCGTACACCGTGTCGCCCAAAATGGGATGGCCGATATGGGCCATGTGGACGCGGATCTGGTGGGTACGGCCTGTTTCCAGACGGCAGCGCACATGGGTGAAGCCGGGATAGCGGGCGATGACCTCCCAGTGGGTGACGGCGTGTCTGCCATCCGCCACCACAGCCATCTTCTTGCGGTCGGTACGGTGGCGACCGATGGGCGCGTCCACGGTGCCCGTGTCCTCCCGCAGATTGCCGGTGACAATGCACTCATACACCCGCGCCAGCGTGTGGTCCTGCAGCTGGGCCGCCAGCTTCTGGTGGGCCATGTCGTTTTTCGCCGCAATGATCAGACCGGAAGTGTCCCGGTCGATACGGTGGACGATGCCGGGCCGCAGCTCGCCTCCAATACCGGACAGGCTGTCACCGCAATGGAACATGAGGGCGTTGACCAGCGTGCCGTCGGGATGGCCCGGCGCAGGATGCACCACCAGTCCCTTGGGCTTGTTCACCACGATCACGTCGCCATCCTCGTAGACCACGTCCAGCGGAATATTCTGGGGCACCAGATCGACCGCCTCCGGCTCCGGCTGCGCCACCTCCACGGTTTCGCCGCCCGTCAGCTTGTAATTTTTGGCGAGGGCCTTTCCACCACAGGTGACACGGCCTTCTTCGATCAGCCGCTGGGCGGCGGAGCGGGTCATGTCCTCCACGGTTTCCGCCAGCCACGCGTCGATGCGGCGGCCTGCGTCCTCTTTATTCGGTTGGAGCGTCAGAATCTCCATCGGTTTCTCCTTTTTTCGGCTTCATGTCGTATTTCTCGTAAAGCCACATGTAATACACTGCGCCCATGAATGCGCCGATCACCACGCAGATGTCCGCCACATTGAACACAGGATAGCTGCGCCAGAATTCCAGATGAAACATGTCCACCACATAGCCCAGACGGAAGCGGTCGATCATGTTGCCCACGCCGCCGGAGAGGATGAGGCAGCAGGCCGCCACGCCCAGCGGATGGCGCACGATGCGGCGGGCCAGCACCCAGACCACCGCGGCGATGATGCAGGCCGTAACGCCTAAAAGCAGCCACCGCTGGCCGGAAAAGCTGGACCAGGCTGCGCCGTAATTATGGACGGTGTGCAGTTCCACCAGTCTCGGCAGGAAGGGCATGGACTCTCCCAGCGGCAAATTGGCCGTGATCCAAAGCTTCAGCCACTGGTCCAACACCAGCAGGCCCACGGCCAATGCGGAAAAAAGAACGTACATCATAGGAGTTCTCCTCAAATCAGATATCGGTTTATCAGCGGAACCCGCCGGAGGACCAGCCAGACAGCCAGCCCGAACAAAAACGCCGCCGCGCTGAGACAGGGCACCGACCAGAGCGGTGCGTACACCGCCGCGGAAATGCCGCGAAACACGGCGTAATCCAGCAAAATCATGTGGACAAGGTAGATGCAGAAGGAGGCCTTGGACACAGTCTCCACCACAGGCCAGCGTTTCTTTTTAGAGAAAGCGCCGACGCAGAAGCCGTAAATGCCCACCGCCTGTAAACACACGCCGGGGGCCGTGCCCTGCAAAAAGGACTGCACCAGCGTGCCCGCCCGCAGGGATGCGATCAGCGTTCCGCCGAATGTGAAGGCAAAGCCCGCCAGATAGACCCACACGAACGTGGACGGACGGTATTCCCCCGCCTCCTTTGTCAGCACATGGCCCAGCAGGCCGTAGCCCACCGCGCCCCAAGTGAGGTTGATGACATACTGGGTGGGGATGCCCACCACCGCCGCCAGGGGCGAAACCGCCCGCAGCAGCGGATACACGCTGCCCAACACGAACCAGACCGCCAGCGCGTAGCGCAGCGTCTGCTGGTCTGCCTTGGCAGCAAAGAGCCGCGTCACGGGCAGCATGGCATACACCAGCAAAATCACATGCAGGTAATACAAATGGTTTTTATGGTTGAACCGCAGCAGGTTCTGTCCCGCCTGCCGCAGAGCCGTCAGCTCCACCACACCGGTGCGCAGCCTGCCTAAAAACAGGTCCCACCCGGCATAGACCACCGCCCAGAACAGCAGGGCCACGAGAATGCGGGGGATATATTTGCGCCAAACGGCGTGGGTCGTCACCTCTTTTTCCGACGGCAGCAGCAATGCGCCGCTGCACAGGAAAAACACCGGCACGGCACAGCGCAGCACACTGCTCCACACCAAATTGCACACCCAGTTGAACGACCCAATCTCCCATGCAAAACCGCCCATGGCGGAGGCGTGGATCAGCAGCGTGCCGAAAATGGCGGCGGTTTTGGCGGCGTCCACAGGAATATTGCGGGACGCATGATGTTCTTGCGCAGACACAGTGAAGCCTTCCTTTCCCTGCTCTCTGCAGCAGAAGAGCGAAATTTGCTAAGGGTAGTCTACACGGTTTTCGCGAAAAAAGCAACCAACGAGGCCTTACCGCTCGTCCGTGCGCTCCAGCAGATAGTCCACGCTGACATGGTAAAATTCGGCCAGTTTAATCAAGGCTTCCAACGGAATATTCACTCGTCCACTTTCATAACCGGAGTAAGTTCCCTGTGAAACTCCTAAATATTTTGCAATCTCAACCTGCTTAATATCTCCGTCTTCCCGCAGGTCGCCAATTCTTCGCAGATACATGAAATCACCTCTGCTGCCACCATACAATATTTACGCCATAAATATTGACAAATATTTATAATATAAATATTATTGTTGGTGAGGTGATGAAAATGGACAAAATCTGCGCTACCTGCGCACATTTCCGCCGCCACTATATTAAAATGGGTCGCCGCTATGACCCCATCCACTCCGGTCACTGCGTCTACCCGCGGGGAAAGCTGCGCTACGAGGAGACCCCCGCCTGCAAGCACTATAAAGAAAAAACCGGAAGCTGACGCTTCCGGTTTTGTTTCTGGTTATGCCCGCATCTTCCGCAGCAGTCCGCCACGCTCCAACGCGCCGCCGATGGCGGTATAAAGGATGGGCGCCACGATCATGGCCACCACGGCATTGATCAGAGAACCAGGCAGTTTGCTCAGCATGGTGGCCCAGACGGTCTCAGCAGGGAAGCCGTAGACAAACTTCTGGTACACAAAGGTCTTGAGCATATACAATCCCACATAGCTCAATGCGCCGATAATACAAGCCGCCACGTTCCAGCCGTGATGCTTGGCCTCCCGACCACCGGAAAAGGCGATCTTGGCGCACAGCCACGCCATGATGAACTTGGACACAAAGGTGATCAGGCACTGGATGATGTCATAACCGCCCCACAGCACGTCATACAGCGCGGAGCCGAAACCGGCAGCCAGTCCACCGGCCACAGGCCCCATCAGCAGGCCGCTAAGCAGGCACATGGTATTGGCAAAATGCACCTTACTGCCCAGCAGAGGAAAGCGGAAGAACGTAACCACGCAGACTACCGCCGCCAGCATGGCAATAAACACGATTTTTGTAATGGACATTCCTTTTTTCATCATATTTCACCCCAACAGGTAAATTTTTCTGCCCCTTACTATAGCCCTCTTCTGACCCCATTTAAATACCCAGTTTTAATAATTATTATAAGGTCAGTCTGCCAAAAAAAGACCGGAAGCTGTCGCTTCCGGTCTTTTGGTGCAATTCTTAGAATTCGGGCAGCTTTGCGACAACGGCCGCACAGCGGGGGCACAGGTTGTCGGTGCCGGGAGTGGTGGAGTGCTTCCAGCAGCGGGGGCACTTCTCACCGGCAGCGTTCTCCACGGACACAGCCAGCTCGGAACCAACGGTGACGCTGACCTGAGAGACGATCAGCAGGTCGGCCAGCAGTTCAGCATCCATCTCGGCGAGGAAGGCATCCTCGGCGGGAACGGTCAAGCTAACAGCGGCCTCCAGAGCCTTGCCGATCTTCTTCTCGGCGCGGGCAGCCTCCAGCACGCCATTGACGGCGGTACGGACCTCGATGATCTTCTCCCACTTTGCCATCTCGTCGGCAGACAGGGCGTAATCAACGAAGGGCTTGTTCATCTCGTTGAACAGCACGTTGCG
>JAFYQM010000018.1 GCA_017547085.1 Oscillibacter sp. | reverse complement strand
TCTCCCGAATGGAGCCGGAGAAGAGGGTGTTCTTCTGCAGCACCACGGAAACCGCGTCCCGCAGATGCTCCATGGTGTAGTCCTGCACGGGTCGGCCGCCTACGGAGACAGTACCTTCCTGCGCCTCGTACAGCCGGGGGAGCAGGGCCACCAGCGAGGTCTTGCCGCTGCCGGTGCCGCCTAAGATACCCACCGTCTGACCGGAACGGATATGCAGGTTCACATCCTGCAAAATCCACTCCGCGCTCTTTTCGCTGTACTTGAAGGACACGTTTTCAAAGTCGATGCTGCCGTCGGCCACTTCCGCCTCCGTCTCCGCGGCTTCATCGGTAATGGCGGGCTGCTCCTCCAGCACCTCGATGATGCGGCGGGCACAGGCCACGGAGCGGGTCATCATCATAAACATCATGGAAACCATCATCAGGCTCACCATGATCTGCATGATATAGGTGAAGTAGGCCATCAGGTCGCCGGTATCCAGTCCGCCGATCTGCACCAGATGCCCGCCGAACCAGATGACGGCGATGAGGGTGGCGTTGACGATCAGCATCATAATGGGCATGTTGATGACCACCATGCCGAAGGCCTTCTCCGAGGTGGATTTCAGGTCGCGGTTGCGCTTCGTAAATTTCTCCTGTTCGTGATCCTCTTTCACAAAGGACTTTACCACGCGGATACCGGTCAGGTTTTCCTGCACCACTAAGTTCAAGGCATCGGTTTTCTCCTGCAAGGAGCGGAACAGGGGGCCGGTGCGAACCAGAATGGTGGCTACCAGCACCGCCAGCAGCGGCAGCGACACCAGAAACACGTTGGAAAGCTGCAGGCTGATGCCGATGGACAAAATCAGGGCGGAAACCAGCATCACCGGAGCCCGCACCAGCAGCCGCATGCCCATCATCAGCGACATCTGCAAAGAGTGCGCGTCGCCCGTCAGGCGGGTAATGAGGGACGCGGTGGAAAACTTCTCGATGTTGGAGAAGGCGTAATTCTGGATATGGTCGTACTGGGCCTTCCGCAGGTTCGCACCGAAGCGCTGGCCTGCCACCGAGGAACAGACTGCCGCGCCCACGCCCAGCGACAGCGACAGCAGCGCCATCAGGGCCATCTTCAAGCCGTTGAAGAGAATGAAGGCTTCATCGGCGTTTTTGATGCCGATGTCCACGATGTCGCTCATCACCAGCGGGATCAGCAGTTCAAAAATGGCCTCGCCCGCGCTGCAGGCCACGCCTGCGGCGATCCATCCGGCACAGGGACGGGCATGGGGCCAGAGTTTTTTGATCATGTTGTTCGATCCTCCTCCAAATTGGCAATGACCCGCCGCAGCAAGCCGAACAGGGCGGCTTGTTCCTCCGTCGTCAGGCCCCGCAGCATCAGTTCCTCCGCCTCCAAAAAGAGCCGGTGGCAATCCGCCTGCAGAGTGGCACCCTTTTCCGTCAGGGTTACCTGTCGCCTGCGGGCATCCGCGGTGCTGACGGAGCGTTCCACCAGTCCCCGCTCCTCCATCCGGTCCAGAATTCCGGCGGCGGTGGAGGGTTTCACCTGCAGGTGGGCCGTCACCTCGTACTGGGGCGCGGTGCCGCCGCAGCCGTGGAGATAGCACATCACATGGATCTGCGCCGGAGTCACATCATAGTCCCGCAGGCGGGCGTCCATCCGCTCCCGGGCCAGATGGGCGCTGCGGCCCAGCACGGGACCCAGCAGCTGCATCTCATGCATTCAAGACACTCCTTCCATTTTTTAGCATACTAAATATTAGCACGCTAACTATAGCACGGCGCGGCTGTCGCGTCAACGCGCATTTTGTTGCGAAACTTTGAATATTTTATGAACATACCCACACTTTTTGAACCAGATGTAAACATTCTGTGAAGCATCCCCCCAAGGCATTGACTTTCTCCCACCGGACAGATATCATGAACCCATCAAGTCAATTTACTTGATTTTCCCCTCTCCTTTCTCTATATCATACGCAAAGCCGACCGTCTGAAAGGACGGTCGGCTTTGCTGTCATGCCCGTTCCCCGCGCCGGACGCGGGGAACTTCGCTGCGCGGGCATGCGATTCCATTCGAGGCGGGTTTTACCCCCTCGAGCACCCCCCTCCCTTTTGGCAGCCTCTTCCTCATACGCACTGCTCTTGTTAAGTGGCCGACCGTCTGAAAGGACGGTCGGCTTTGCTGTCATGCCCCGAAAAAAGCAGACTGCACGGACATGGTGCAGTCTGCTTCGTTTTTCTGTTATGCCGCTGGTCCGGCGGGATTTTCAACCACAGGTGGCTGGGATTCCACAGTGGGCGTTCCCGGCTCGGACGGGACATCCACAGTCCCCTCGGGCGTGGTAGGCTCCACGGGGACGACCGGCGTTTCCGGCGCAGGGTTGACGGGTTCCTCCGGCACCACAGGGGCGGGATCAGGCACGGGTGTCTCCGGCACAGTCGGTTCAGGCGTGGGTTTTGGCGCGGGCGGAGCCATCGGCTGGGCAGGTGTTTCCGGCTCGGCGGGCACTTCCACCTCCGCGGGCTTCTCCGGGCGCTCCCGGTACAGCGTGCCGGCCTTGATCTCCGCCCCCTGACTGGTCAGCAATTCCGTGACCGTGACCAGCTGGTAGCCCTGCACCCGCAGTTCGGGAATCAGACGCTCCATGGCCTCCACCGTACTTTCGTGAATATCGTGGCAGAGGATGATGTCGCCATCCTGCACGTACTTGAGGATGGCCTCGCAGACCTTGTCGGCATCGCGGGACTGCCAGTCCTTGGGGTCCACGGACCAGTTGACCAGCACGATGCCCTGCTCGGCGGCAGTGGCTTTCACGGATTTGTTCACCGCACCGTAGGGCGGGCGCATCAATTTCGCATCCGTGCCGGTCACTTCCTGAATTTTATTGCGGGTCTTCGTCATCTGCTCCACCACGACCGCCTTGGTGATCTTGGTCAGTTCGGGATGGCTCCAGCTGTGGCTGGCGATCTCGTGACCCTCCGCCGCGGCACGCTGCACGGTCTCCGCATGGGCGGCGATGTTGCGGCCTACCAGGAAGAACGTTCCCTTGCCGCCGTAGGTGGCAAAGGCGTCCAGCAGGCGGTCGGTGTAGGGGCCGGGGCCATCGTCAAAGGTGATGGCGATCATGGGCTTTTCCGGATCGATTGGCGCGTCCAGCGGGGGAAGTCCCGGAATGCCCGCCACCAAGACCTCCTCCGGTTCCTCCGGGAGGGGTTCCGGCTCCAGCACCGGCTCCGCCTCTTCCACAGGCAGTTCCGGCATGGCGGGGGCTTCCTCCACAGGAGGCTCCTCTGCGGGCGGCTGCTGTGTTACCCTGCCGAACCGGCCGCTCACCGCTGCCAGCAGCACGCAGGCCGCCACCACCGCCAGAATGACAGGCAGCCGGGAGCGTTTATTCTGTTGTTCCCGTTTTCCTGTCATGGGGGGCTTCCTTTCCTTTGTTCACTGGCTTCCATTATACTCGAAAACCGCCGAAATGTGTCGAAACAATTTGCAAAAAATTTAGTATCAAACAGTTACAGTTTTTGGGCAGAAAACTTCATGCACAACGCTGCGCATCGCAATATCGGTAAATGTTCCGGCGCATGAAGTTTTTGTGCATCATTTCCGGTTGCCCCAAAGGGGCGAGGAAATGGCACATCCTTATTGTTTTGATATGCTTTTGCATATCAAAATGGGTGCGCAGGTCAGCCCCGCGCACCCACGGACAAACAAATCTCAATGCAGCGTTTCCGGATACGCTCCTGCCGCATGAAGCTGCCGCAGCGCCTCCGACACACGGGGCCTGTCCTCCTGATAGGTCATGCCGAACCACTGGTCGGCGGAGGACAGCACCGCCACCCGCAGCGCACCTGCGCCCACCAGATCGTCCACCATCACCGGCAGCAGGCACTCCGATTTCAATTCCGTTCCCGCGCCGCTGCGGAGGAAGTCCTCCAGATACGTCTGCAGCACCGGGAAAATACCGGGGGCAAAGCCCCAGAAATTCATGGACACCACGCTCTCGCCGTCCAGCAGCACATCCTTTTCCAGATCGCGCAGCGTGCCGTCGGGATAGAGCTGGATTCTCTTCGTCTCATGCACCTGCTTCAAAACGCCGTCCTCCACCACGCACACGCCGCGGGAGACCGTGCCGTGGATGCTGGCGGTGTTTTTCAGCAGATACCCCACCATCACAGCCTCGTCCGCACCGGACAGTGTCTGCAAAGCCTGCGCCATCTGACGGTAGGCGTGGGGGCCGTAATAATCGTCGGCGTTGATCACGCAGCAGGGTTCCTGCACCGCATCTCTCGCGCACAGCAGGGCATGGACGGTGCCGTAAGGCTTCGTCCGTCCCTCGGGGACTGTGTACCACGCAGGCAGGGACGTGTAATCCTGAAAGGCGTAGACCACCTCCACGCCAGAGCCGTCTGCGGCAGTCAGGGTGCGGAGATAGTCGCCGCAGAGCCGGTCCATCAGCTCCACCATGTCCGGTTTGATGATGAACACCACCTTGCTGAAGCCTGCACGCAGGGCGTCATAAATACCGTATTCCATTAAGATCTCGTTGTGGGGGCCCACGCCGTCCACCTGTTTGCTGCCGCCGTAGCGGGAGCCGAGACCTGCCGCCATGATGACCAGAGAAAGCTTCATGCCTGTCCGCCTCCTTTGCGTTCCGTGCCGGGTTGTTCCTGTTGTTATCGTACTCCATTTCCCCTTTTTTTGCAACCGCTCTTGACATTTTTGCATCCGTGGATATAATACGAAAATGATTCTCATTTTCAAATTCAAGGAGATACGCCATGGCATACGCCACGAAACAAAATAAAGCTGTGCTGGAGTGTCTGGAACGCCGCAGCGGCGAGGCGCTGACCGCCGCGGAGCTGGCAGAGGCACTGCGGGCCGAGGGCAGTCCCGTGGGACTTGCCACCATCTACCGCCAGCTGGAGCGGCTGGAGGCTGCCGGACGCATCCACAAGGTCAACACGGAGGAGGGCGCGCTGTACCAGTACTGCACCTACCCCCACGACCACAACTGCTTTTTGCTGCGGTGCGAGGACTGCGGCCGCATCGTTCATCTGGACTGCGGTCATCTGGAGGGCCTGTGCAGCCATCTGGAATCCGCCCACCACTTCCGCATCGACCCCCGCCGCACCATTTTGAAGGGCCGGTGCGAGCATTGTCTGCAGGAGGTGGCCCATGGAGTCCAATGAACTGATCGTCTGTAAAAATGTGTCCCTCGGCTACGAGGGCCAGCGGGTGCTGACCGGCCTTGACCTGACGGTGCGCAGCGGCGATTACCTGTGCATCGTGGGCGACAACGGCTCCGGCAAGTCCACGCTGCTGCGGGGCTTGCTGGGTCTGCTCAGTCCCATGGAGGGCACCATTGAACGGGCTCCCGCGCTGCGGCAGGGCAATTTAGGGTATCTACCCCAGCAGACCCGCGCCCAAAAGGACTTCCCCGCCACGGTGTTCGAGGTGGTACTCTCCGGCTGTCTCTCCCGCAAGGGGGCGCGTTTTTTCTACTCCGCTGCCCAGAAGTCCGAGGCGCTGATGAACATGGGCAAATTAGGCGTGCTGGAGCTGAAGGACAAGTGCTACCGCGACCTCTCCGGCGGTCAGCAGCAGCGGGTCTTGCTGGCGCGGGCACTGTGTGCCGCCACCGGACTGCTGATCTTAGACGAGCCTATCACCGGCCTTGATCCCGCCGCCGCCCAGGACCTTTACAAGATCCTCTCCTACCTCAACCGCAAGGAGGGCATGGCCATCGTCATGGTGACCCATGACCTGAAGGCCGCCCTGCAAAGCGCCAGAACGGTGCTGCACATCGGCCACCGCGGTGTGTTCCACGGCACGGCAGAGGAATACCTTGCCTCGCCCATGGGCAAACGCTTTAAGGAGGATGAGATGCTATGAGTATTCTGCAGATGTTCTCCTACCCCTTCATGCAGCGGGCGCTGATCGCAGGCGTACTGGTCTCCCTGTGTGCGGCGCTGCTGGGCGTGTCGCTGGTGCTGAAGCGCTATTCCATGATCGGCGATGGTCTCTCCCATGTCTCCTTCGGCGCGCTGGCCATTGCCGTGGCACTGGGCATGACGCCGCTGTATTTCTCCATCCCCGTGGTGATTCTCGCGGCCTTTTTGCTGCTGCGGGTAGCGGACCATCCCCGCTGGAACGCGGACGCGGCCATTGCCGCCATGAGCGCCGCGTCTCTCGCCATCGGCATCCTCGTCATCTCCCTCACCACCGGTATGACCACCGACGTGGATAACTACATGTTCGGAAGCGTGCTGGCCATGACGAAGACGGACGTGGCGCTGAGCGTGGTACTGTGCCTTGCGGTGCTGACGCTGTTCATTCTGTTTTACCACAAGCTGTTCGCCGTCACCTTTGACGAGAGCTTCTCCCGCGCCACGGGACTGAAAGTCGACCGCTACAACACCCTGCTGGCCGTTTTGACGGCGCTGACCATTGTGCTGGGTATGCGGATGATGGGCGCGATGCTCATTTCCTCCCTCATCATCTTCCCCGCCCTGACGGCCATGCGCCTCTTTAAGAGCTTTCGCGGCGTGATCCTCTGCGCCGCCGTCACCAGCGTGGTGTGCTTCTGCGCGGGACTGACGGTGTCCTTCGTCTGCTCCACACCTGTGGGCGCCACCGTGGTGGCCGCCAACCTGACCGTGTTTCTGGCAGCCTGTGTTCTCAATTTGGCAAAATCGCATTGAAAGCGCTTTTGCCAAATTGAGAACAATGCCTGATTTTCGTGCTGCTGTGCAGCACAAAAATCCTCACTTCGCTCCCCGCAATGTCTTTCGTGAAAGACATTGCGGGGCATTCGATTCCATTCGAGGTGGGCACTGCCCCCTCGAGCTCCCCCCTGCGCCTATGTACTTCTGTGTGTTGTTCATCCTTTTTGCTGCCTTTTCACGCATTTTTTACCCTTTTTATTTTTAATAATAGTGGAAAAAGCCTTGCTTTCGGGATGAAACTGTGGTATATTGCACATGTTAGAACGTGTAAGGTTGGAGTGGACCCAAGGGTCCGCTCTTTTTGTTGGGCATTTTCCCCCGCTTAAAATTACCAGTTTCTGCAAAATCTGCAAAGGAAGAGAGGAACTGTTCCCCATGAAAAAAGTCACCGAACTGACCGCCGAGCTGGCGGCTCCCGCCATCGCCGAGCAGGGCTGCACCCTGTGGGACGTGGAATACGTTAAGGAGGCCGGTACGTGGTACCTGCGCGTGCTGCTGGACAAGGAAGGCGGCGTGGATATCCTCGACTGCGAGGCCATTTCCCGCAAGCTGGACGTCCTGCTGGACGAGGCTGACCCCATCGAGGGCAGCTACACGCTGGAGGTCGGCTCCGCCGGCGCCGAGCGCACGCTAAAGCGTCCCTCCGATTTCATCCGTTACCTGTCGAGCCCCGTGCTGGTGAAGCTGTACCGCAATCTGGACGGCCGCAAGGAATTTGCCGGCCACCTCACCGCCTATGACGAGGAAAGCGGCGCCGTCACCGTCACCGTTGGCAGCCAGGCCTTCACCTTCGAGAAGAAGGATGTGGCGCTGGTCCGCCTCCGCGTGGAATTTTAATCTGTTTACACTGCGAACAAAAAAGTCGTATTGAAAAAAAGAATAAGGAGAATCAAGCAATGAGAGGCAAAAAGAAGCAGAAGGATCCCGTGGGCATGAATCCCTCCGAGATCTTCGCCGCTCTGGCCATGCTGGAAAAAGAGCGCGGCATCCCCCAGACCTTTATGATGGAAAAGATCATTCAGGCCATCACCACCGCCTACAAGCGCGACCATGACGGCGTGGAAAACGTGATCGTGGACGTGGACGAAGAGCATCAGACCCTGCAGATGTTCGTGCAGAAGAACGTGGTGGACGAAGAGGACTACGTCGACCCCGCCAACGAGATGACCGTGGAAGAGGCCAAGGCCATCTCCGCCCGTTATGAGATCGGCGATATCGTCAACATTCCCGTGGACAACACCGAGTTCGGCCGCATCGCTGCCGGCAACGGCAAGCAGGTCATCATTCAGGGCCTGCGCGAGGCAGAGCGCGGTATGGTCTACGACGAATTCAACTCCAAGCAGCATGAGATCCTCACCGGTGTGGTCACCCGCATCGATCCCGTCCGCGGCAGCGTGTCCCTGCGCATCGGCACCGGCACCGAGGCCACCGAAGCCCTCCTGATGAGCGGTGAGCAGGTCCCCGGCGAAGAGCTGACCGAGGGCATGCATGTGAAGGTCTATGTGGTGGACGTTCGCCGTTCCACCCGCGGTCCCCAGATCCTGATCTCCCGTACCCATCCGGGCCTCGTGAAGCGCCTGTTTGAGCTGGAAGTGCCCGAGATCTACGACGGCACCGTGGAAGTCCGCTCCATCGCCCGTGAGGCCGGCAGCCGCACCAAGATGGCTGTCTGGAGCAACGACGAGAACGTGGATCCCATCGGCGCCTGCGTTGGCCCCAAGGGCCAGCGCGTGGCCAACATCGTCGACGAGCTGCGCGGCGAGAAGATCGACATCATCAAGTACAGCGATGACGCCGCCGCATTCATCGCCGCCGCACTGGCTCCCTCCGACGTGGTGGACGTGTGGATGGCCGACGAGGGCAAGGCCTGCCGCGTCATCGTGCCTGACGACCAGCTGTCCCTCGCCATCGGCAAGGAGGGCCAGAACGCCCGTCTGGCTGCCCGCCTGACCGGCTACAAGATCGACATCAAGCCTCAGAGCTACCGCGATCCCGAGGACGTCGAGATCGTGGAGGCCGCGGAATAATCAGGAAAGGCGGCCGACATGCAGAAAGTCAAAAAAATTCCCCAGCGGCAGTGTGTAGGCTGCCGTGAGATGAAAGACAAGAAGTCCCTGCTCCGGGTGGTCAAATCTCCGGAAGGGGAAGTCAGTCTGGACTTCGTGGGCAAGAAGCCGGGACGGGGCGCCTATGTGTGCCACGATGTGGAGTGCCTGAAGCGGGCACGGAAATCCCGTGCGCTGGAACGGGCCTTTGAGACCGCCATTCCCGCCGAAGTCTATGACGCCATGGAGGCAGAACTGGGAGGTGCCAATGGATAATCGAGCCCATGTACTCTCCCTGCTGGGTCTGGCCCTGCGGGGCGGCCGTCTGGCCGTGGGTGAAGAACCCGTGGAGGCCGCAGCCCGGGCCAAGAACGCCCGTCTGCTGCTGCTGGCCTCTGACGCGGCGGACAATACCTACCGCCGCACAAAGCATTTTTCCGAAGCCGGCAACTGCATCTGGCTCACCATCCCCTTCACCAAGGCGGAGATGGGGCAGGCCGTGGGCCGCAGCGCCGTGGCCATCGTGGCCGTGACGGACATCGGCCTTGCGGCCGCCGTGGCACACCGGCTGGAAGCACTGGATGAAAAGAAGTTCGGTGAAACCGCCGCCCGTCTGGATGTGAAGGCCAAACGCGCCGAGGCCCGCCGGGCCGAGCAGCGTGCCCACGAGAAGAATGTGCGCACCGGCAAGTACAAGGCCAAAAAGGCCGTGCCTGCCGCAGAGGCTCCGGAAGAACAACCCGTTGAGCAGCCGCAGCAGAAGCCCCAGCAGCCGAAGGCACGTCCCACCGTCCGCCGCAGCGCAGGCGAGGGCGAGCGGCCTTTCAATCGCGGCAGCGCCGCAGGACGCACCGCCGCCAGAGGCAGCCGTCCCTCCAAGGGCAACCGTCCCGCAAAGCCGCGGGCAAAATACGATCCATACGCCCACAGCCGCCCCGTGAAAAAGGGCAAGGGCTCCTTCCGCAAGAAGGACGACTGAGCGTATCCGACTACAAATTATCCGCATAAGAGGTGTTTTGATTGGCTATTGATAAATACAGAGTGCATGAGGTGGCAAAGGACTTCGGTCTTTCCACCAAGACCATTACGGAGATTTTGACCAAGTATGTGGCCGCTCCCAAGAACCACATGCAGGTCCTGACGGATCACGAGCTGTCTGTCATTTTCGATTACCTGACCCAGCACAACCAGATCTCCGGTATTCAGGTGATCTACGCGGACGTGGAGCAGGCTAAGCCCGCCCCCGCCGCCGAGCAGCCCAAGCCCGCCGCTCCCCAGCAGCAGGCCGCAAAGCCCGCGCAGCATCAGGGCGCCCAGCAGCGTCCCCAGCAGCAGGGTAACCGTCCCCAGCAGGGCGGCAAGCCTGCCCAGCAGCAGGGTAACCGTCCCCAGCAGGCTGCAAAGCCCGCACAGCAGGCCGCTCCCGCACAGAACGTGGTGGTGCAGCAGCCCGTTAGCCGCGTGCCCCAGAAGAAGATCGTGGACACCCGCAAGGGCGGCGATGTGAATCTGGATAAGTACGACGAGCGTCTGGAGGACTTAGGCGGTCAGCGCGGTGAGCGCATGGCCCAGAAGGGCGGCAAGGAAAAGTTCCGCAACAACAATAAGAACAAGGGCGGCATGACCTTCTCCAACAAGCGCAAGCAGGACGAGGCCGAGAAGATGCGCAAGCTGCAGCTGGAGATCGCCAAGAAGGCTCCCGTCAAGGTGCAGATCCCTGACGAGATCTCCGTGGGCGAGCTGGCCAGCCG
>JAFYQM010000017.1 GCA_017547085.1 Oscillibacter sp. | reverse complement strand
GCTGCCATGAACCTCAAAAAACTGGCAAAATGGAAATGGAAGAGCACACATCCTAGCTTACTTAAGTTGATCTTTTCCACCATAATGATGAAATTCCCGGTTGCTGCTTGATGCGCAACCGGGTTTCTCGACAGACTGAGGGCGGCACAAATGTGCCGCCCTTTTTATTCTTCTGTCAGCAGCCTCCACAGCCGGTGCAGGAACACCGCCATCTGCTGGCGCGTACAAGGCTGCGTCAGCATCAGGTCGCCGGACGCGTCTCCCTGCAGGATGCCATGTTCCTGCGCCCAGCGCACTGCCTCGGCAGCATAGGACGCGGGCGCATTGTCCGTATCCGGTGCCTCCAACCGTTTTTTGAAAACCATCCACGCGGCTTCCTCCACCAGATAGGCAGGACACAGCTTGCCTGTCACATCGAAGTGACGGCAGACCCGCTCCAACGGAATGCCGTACTTTTTCATCAATTCGCGGCACAACACCACGGCATTTTGCAGCGTCTGCTCCGACGCACATCTACCTTCGCCGGTACCACACAGCTCCACGCTGATGCTGTTGGTGTTGGTAACAATGCCGTACAGCTTCCCGCCGCCGGTCTCGCCGCAGCTGGCATACTTCTTTCCACCCACGGCCCACGCAATGCGCAGGTCCGGTACGCTGCGGTACACGGTCGTATCATCCACAAAATAGTGAGCGCTGGCCTCCACCACATGATTCTGGTAATAGGCGGCGTTATTGGCCGCGGTGTCACCATCGTTCCCGGTGTAGTGAATGACCAGATAGCGGATATCAGCGGCCTTACGGGTCCCGCCGCAGTTTCCTTCCGCCGCCAGAAGTCCCCGCAAGGTGTAGCTCATACGCCGTCCTCTTTCTTCTGGCTCTGGGTGCCGAAATAAAATGCCACGATGACACTAAACACCGTCAAAAACTGGTCACCGCTTAAATCGCCCCGCAGGGCCAGCACGCCGAACACCGCCGCTGCCGTCAGGGTCACCAGACTTTTGATGGTCAGCAGATTGGCCAGTCTCTTCTTCAGCAGTTCCATCATGCCTCCAGCTTGTCACCGCACACACGGTAGGTCTTGCCGCCGATGAGGCAGAAAGCAACCATATCGCCGCAGTCAGCCTCTACCAGTCGGCCTGCTCGCACCTCCACCTTGTCGTAGGAGCCGGTGCCGGTGTCTAGCAGGCCAAAGCCATGGACCTCCTCGGGAAGTTCACCCACGGTAGTGCCTGCCAGTTCCATCTTGGTGATGATGTTTTTCTTCTCATCCAGACGGATGTTTGCCCTCATTTCCTGCAGGACGGTATTGGTCTCCGCAAGGGTAGCCTCCCCTCGGGTGTACTTGTTCAGAATCTCTGTGATATGCTTCATGTGTTCTCCTTTCTTACAGCCCTATCTGACTCAAAAAATAAGTCAGGATGGCACCGACAATGAAATAGATGGATTTCTCCACCACGAACCGCCATTTTCTGGCCGGTTCCGCCTCCAGTTTTTCTACCTTTCCGGTAAGCCGGTCCACGCTGCCGCTCATGGCCTCCTGCCGGGTGGCCATGACCTCCACCGCGGTGGCAAGACGGTTGAGCGCCTTGTTGGACTCCTCCGCTGCCCGCATGCGGTGCTTCAGCGATCCGATCTCATGGGCATGGTCCTCCAGCTTCACCGCGATTTCCTCTGTGGTCATGCATCTGCGCGCTGCGCATGGGTCATTCTGCGCAATGGCTTTCCTCCTCTCATTCAGATAGGTTTCCGGCGGGAGGCGGCACCCGCTTTTCCTGATGTTGTGTTTCCGGTCCCCGTCCCGCCATTTCCCTCTATGTCTGCCGCCCGCAGGCAGGGGATTGCATGCCGCCGTGCAACAAATGTAGCTTTTTCACAAAAAAATTCCCGTGCCAAAAGGCACGGGAATTCAAATTCATTGATTATTCGGTGAAGAACTTGTCCAGATCCACACCTTCGCAGTAGACCTTTTTCAGCTCCTGCAGCTTGGCAAAGCTGTCTGTGGAGCTGTGGGCAGCCAAATCCTCCGCCGTTTCCCACTTCTCCAGCAGGAACAGGGCATCGGGATCCTGTGCGTCAAAGAAATAGTCGTACTTGTGGTTGCCCTTCTCGGTAATGGAGATGGCGCGGGCACCCAGATCGCACAGGGCCTGATAGAAAGCCTCCCGCTGACCGGGCTTGCAGTGATAGGTGACATTCAGGGTTAACATAATATTTATCCTCCTTGATAAAATGAATTTACGGTTCGGGTACCAGCCGCACCATATCCTCTGGAATAGGCGCGGTCAGATGCAGGGTTTCCCCCGTCACAGGGTGGATCATGGTCAGCGCACAGGAGTGCAGCGCAGGGCGGGCAATCAAGTCCACATCCTCCGTGCCGTACAGCCAGTCGCCTGCCAGTGGGCAGCCGAGGTAGGCCATGTGGACCCGCAGCTGATGAGTACGGCCTGTCTCCGGCAGAAGCCGCAGAAGGCTCATGCCGCCCCTTTGGGCAAGAACTTCGTAATGAGACACGGCAGGCGAGCCGTCAGGCCGGACGCAGCGGGCGACTACAGAGTCCGGTTTCCGTCCGATGGGCGCATCAATGGTGCCCCGTTCCGGACTGGGACAGCCAATGCAGACAGCACGGTATTCCCTTTGAAAGCGGTCGGAATGGAGGCTGCGGCGCAGCAAATCATGGACGTAGCCGCTCTTGGCCACAACCATCAGTCCGGTGGTTCCCTTGTCCAAGCGGTTCACAGGATGGAACAGGAAATCCGTCCCCCGCTGCCATGCCAGTGCTCCGGCCACCGTGGGGGTATCCGGCAGAAAGTTGGATGCGTGGGCCGTCATGCCCGCAGGCTTGTTCACCACCAGCAGGTGCCCGTCCTCCCAAACCACCGGCAGCGGCCAGTTGCCCGGCGTGATGACTGCCTTTGGTTCCCGCAAGTCCTCAGAGCGGACGGCCAGCACATCACCAGCATGTAGCAGATCCACAGTGCGGGCATGCCGTCCATTCACCAGAATGCCGTTTTCCGCACGGGTCAGACGGGAGATGGCGTGGGAGGAAAAATGCAGTTTTGCTTTCAGGATATGACGGACGGTGGAGCCGTCCTCCTCCGCTGTAATCGTTCTGGTGATGATCTCCATGGGCCGCTCCTCGTGCTTGATGACATCAGCATACCATAAAAACCGCCGTTTGCCAAACAGAGATTCCCGTGATACAATACTTTTTGATTCTTAGATCCGGAGGCGTCTATGCTTTTATCCGCAGAACATCTCTCCATCAACTTCGGCAGCCGTCAGCTGCTGGACGATGTGAACTTTTATTTGAATGAGGGTGACAAGACCGGTATCATCGGCATCAACGGTACCGGCAAGTCCACTTTTTTGAAGGTGCTGGCCGGTGTAACGGAAGCCGATGCCGGCACCGTTTCCCGCAACCCCAATGTGCAGGTCAGCTTCCTGTCCCAGAATCCGGTGATGGACGACAACGCTACGGTTCTGGAGCAGGTCTTTCTCCACTTTCCTGCGGAGTTTCGGGAACTGAACGAATACGAGGCCAAAACCATGCTGAACCATCTGGGCATTTCGGACTTCTCCCAGAAGGTAGGCACCCTCTCCGGCGGCCAGCGCAAGCGCGTGGCGTTGGCGGCGGCGCTGATCCATCCGGCGGACATCCTCGTGCTGGATGAGCCCACCAACCATCTGGATGCGGAGATGACCGCATGGCTGGAGGACCGCCTCAGAAAATTCCGCGGCGGTCTCATCATGGTGACCCATGACCGTTACTTCCTTGAGCGGGTGGTAAACCACATCACGGAGCTTTCCCGTGGTAAGCTGTACCACTATGAAGCCAACTACTCCAAATATCTGGAACTGAAAGAGCAGCGGCAGGAGATGGCAGAAGCCAGCGAGCGGAAGCGGCAGGCCATCCTCCGCACCGAGCGGGAGTGGATCATGCGTGGCTGCCGTGCCCGCACCACCAAGAGTAAGGACCGTATTGAGCGCTACCATGACCTTTTGAATCAGGATGCACCGGAAACGGATGAAACCGTGCAAATGGCGGCAGCTTCCAGCCGGTTGGGCAAAAAGCTGATCGAGCTGCACGGTGTTTCCAAGTCCTTTGACGGCCGGAGCATCATTGAAAACTTCTCCTACAATCTGCTGCGCAACGACCGCATCGGCATCGTAGGCCGCAACGGCGCAGGCAAGTCCACGCTTTTGCATCTGATTGCAGGCGACCTTATGCCGGACAGCGGCCACGTGGAAACCGGCGTGACCGTGAAGATCGGCCACTTCTCGCAGGAAGGCCGTGAACTGGATCTGAACCAGCGGGTCTATGACTTCATTCACGAGATCGCTGATGAAGTCCGTACCGACGAGGGCACCTTTACCGCCAACCAGATGATGGAGCGGTTCCTGTTCCCCGGTGATCTGCAGTCCGTCCCCATTGGCCGCCTCTCCGGCGGCGAACGGCGCAGACTGTATCTGCTGTCC
Source organism: Oscillibacter sp. (assembly GCA_017547085.1). Lineage (GTDB taxonomy): Bacteria > Bacillota > Clostridia > Oscillospirales > Oscillospiraceae > Oscillibacter. Next base: position 10,653 of record JAFYQM010000017.1, on the reverse strand, counting down.
GTCCTGATGGCGGCCCCCAACATACTGCTGCTGGACGAGCCCACCAATGATCTGGACATTATGACCCTCTCCATCCTGGAGGACTATCTGCAGAGCTTCCCCGGCCCCATTCTGACTGTTTCCCATGACCGCTTCTTCCTCGACAAATTGGCGGAGTCCATTTTCGAGGTGCGGGGTGACGGCGCCATCCACCACTACACCGGCAACTGGTCGGACTGGCAGACCAAACGGCAGGAAGAGGAAAAAGCCGCCGCACCGGAAAAGCCCAAGGCTGCTGCCGCTGAGCGTCCCCGGGAGCGGAAATTGAAATTCTCTTTCAAGGAAGAGCGGGAATTCGCTACCATCGATGACGACATTGCTGCGCTGGAGGAAAAAATTGCCGCCTGTGAAGCCGGGCAGGCAGCCTGCGGCAGTGACTATGTAAAGCTGCAGGAACTGCAGGAACAGCAAGCAACACTGGAAGCCGCGCTGGAAGAAAAGATGGAACGTTGGGTCTATCTCACGGAACTGAAAGAGAAAATTGACGCCCAGTAAGCGTTTTCGGCAAAACACATCACGCCCCGACAGCGTATCTGCCGGGGTGTTTTTGTCACCGTTCACAACCAGCAAATCGTTTACCCGATTTTTGTTTTTACGCCGCGGACATCTTCTTTTTTGAGCAAAATTCTTTCTTTTTCCTAAACTTTTTTCAAAAAAAGGCTTCCCAAAAGTGAACAAAGCCGTTATAATGGGCAGGTCGCGCCGCGGGACAACTGTCCCCGCGGCGCAGACACTGCCCTGTAACACAGGACGCTCATATAAGAAAGGAAGATTGTTTTGAAGTATTTACAGGCATGGAACCGGATCGGCTTGGTGAAGCGTATCATCATGGGCCTGATCGTGGGCGCCATCCTCGGCGCAGTGATTCCCTCTTTCACTGTGATCAGCATTTTAGGTGACCTTTTTGTCGGCGCCCTGAAGGCACTGGCTCCCCTGCTGGTGTTCTTTATCGTGCTGCAGGCACTGGCCAGCCGTAAGAGTGGCGGCGGCAGCAACATGAAAACTGTTGTCGGTTTGTATCTGGCTGGCACCTTCTTCGCCGCTCTGACTGCTGTCATCGCCAGCTTCGTGTTCCCCTCCACCCTGCTGCTGGCAGAAGGCGTGAGCAACGCCGCTCCCAGCGGTATCGGCGAAGTGATCCGTAACCTGCTGACCAGTGCCGTCAGCAACCCTGTGGCCTCCATTGCCAACGCCAACTATATTGGTGTGCTGCTGTGGGCTGTGGTGCTGGGCATTGCGCTGCAGAAAGCCTCCGAAACTACCAAGCAGGTGCTCGCAAACATCTCCGACGCCCTGTCCACCGCCATTCGCTGGGTCATCAACTGTGCTCCTTTCGGCATCATGGGTCTGGTGTTTGCCACCGTGTCCACTACCGGTTTTGCCGCCTTTGTCACCTATGGCCGCATCATTCTGGTGCTGGTTGGCTGCATGTTCTTCGTGGCACTGGTCATCAACCCCATCATGGTGTTCCTGTGCATCCGCATCAATCCCTATCCTCTGGTATTCCGCTGCCTGAAGGAGTCCGGCATCATGGCCTTCTTCACCCGTTCCTCTGCCGCCAACATTCCCGTGAACATGAAGCTGTGTGAGGACCTGGGTCTGGACAAAGACAAGTACTCCGTCTCCATCCCCCTTGGCGCCACCATCAACATGGCCGGTGCAGCCATCACCATTTCCGTGCTGACGCTGGCTGCCGCCCATACGCTAGGCATTGAGGTGGACTTCGCCACCGCGTTCCTGCTGAGCCTTGTTTCCACCGTGTCGGCCTGCGGCGCCTCCGGTGTGGCCGGCGGCTCCCTGCTGCTGATCCCTCTGGCCTGCAGCATGTTCGGCATCTCCAATGATGTTGCCATGCAGGTGGTGGGTATCGGCTTTATCATCGGTGTGATTCAGGACTCCTGCGAGACCGCCCTGAACTCCTCCTCCGACGTGCTGTTCACCGCCGCCGCAGAATTCTATCACCGCCGTAAGGCCGGAAAATAATTCCCTATTTAACCAAAAACCGGGACTGCAACTGCAGTCCCGGTTTTCTTTTTGACTTTTTCTTAATCCTGTTCCTGCATCATTCCGTACAAACCCGAAAGACGCCGGATCACTTCTGCATAATTGTCCGCATGGTGCGGGAAAGCACAACCACTGCAATCCTTAATCCCCTTCTCCGTGTAATGGTATGCTCCGCCGCAGTCTTTTCCCAATGCATACAGGGGACAGTAGCAGAACAGGCAGTTGTATGTTTCCTCGGGCACGCCGCCGTGGCAGGGAAAAAACTCGCAATCTCTGTTGATAAACTTTGCATAATGTTTATCTTTCCAATTCTGCTGGTTCATGAGCGTCTCCTTCCACTTTTACGCCGGTTCCAGCCGCAGAAAATCCTGCGACAGATGCCCGATGATGGCCTCCATCTGCCGGGACATCCACTTATCCCGATGATACAGAATCTGCTTCCACAGTTCGATCTGCACATCCTCCACAGGCAGGCGGACAATACGGCCCTCTGCGGCAGCCTGTTCTGTCACATAGTCCGGCAGGAACGACACCCCTCCGCTCTCCAGCAGTGCACAAATCAGGTCGGCACGGCCGATCTCCAAAACCGGCCGAATCTCCAGAGAATCCCGGGCCAGCCGCTCGTCCAGCAGGCGGCGGTAGCTCATTCCCTTTTCCGTCAGGAAAAACGGCTGATCCAGCAGATCACGGAGAGAAAGGGTTTCTACTTCGGCCAACAGGGAGTCCGCCGAGCAAACAAAGTGAGCCCCCACCTTTTCCTCGTGCACCACGATGTAATTGGTGTTGTAAATATGGTTATCCAGTGTGCAAACCACATCTGCCTCGTTATGGTCCAGCAGGCGGAACAGTTCATCTGTGCCTGCTGTCTGCACATGGAGGGAAACCTGCGGATAGGCTGCCCGAAACCGCTGAAACCCCTTTGCCACCAGCGGGCCGCACAGGGAATCCGCCGTAGCCAGACGAATCACACCGCTGGCTGTCTGCCGCATCTCCGGTCCCCGCAGCAGTTCCTCGCTCATGCGGCAGATCTGCTGGGCATAGGCCAAAGCGCTTCGGCCTTCATCCGTCAGGGAAACGGTATGGCCCACCCGTTCGAACAACTGCGCGCCCAATTCCTGCTCCAACTGCTTGATCTGGAACGAAATGGTGGGTTGGGAGTAGCCCAGTTTTTCTCCTGCGCGGGTAAAGCTTCCCAACTCAGCAACTTGAATCAATGTCTGTAAGCTGCGTATATCCATGGTCTCCCCCCCCAATATATAATAGATTTTTTCTATGCTATATATAAAAACCATCAATTAGACAAATGCTCTTTTGTATTATATACTTTAAAGCATCAAAGTCAAGAGGTACACGACCATGCAATTTCTAAAAGACGTATTTTACTTCCTGTTCAACATTCTCTGGGGCGATCTGATTACTATTCCGCTGCCCGGCGGAGATGTGCTGGGCATCTCCCTGCTGGTATTGCTGCTGATTCCTGCAGGTATCTATTTCACGATCCGTACCAGATTCCTTCCCATCCGCCTGTTTCCCGAGATGCTGCGGCTCTCCGTGGAAAAGGGTTCCAAGGGCAACGGCGGCGCACTTTCCGGTATGCAGGCGCTGATCGTCTCCACTGCCACCCGTGTGGGCATGGGCAACATGGTTGGCGTGGTGGCAGCCCTGTCCGTGGGCGGCGCAGGCGCCGTGTTCTGGATGTGGGTAGCAGCCCTGATCGGCATGTCCACCGCCTTTGTGGAGGCCACGCTGGCTCAGCTCCACAAGGAGCCCGATTCCCTCTACGGCGGCACACGCGGCGGCCCCGCCTATTACATCCAGCATTTCTTCGGCAGCAAGAAGCATCGCCGCAGTATCCTTGCCGTTCTGTTCGCCCTGTCCGGCCTGCTGTGCTGGTGCGGTGTCAGTCAGGTCATCAGCAACTCCGTTACCTCTGCATTCCACAACGCTTTCGACATTCCTCCCATCGCCACCACGGTAATTCTGGTAGCGCTGGCGGCGGTCATCGTACTGCGGAAAAATGCCTCCGTCAAGGTACTGGACATCATGGTCCCTATCATGGCCGCCTTCTACTTCTGCATCGCCGTGTTCGTCATTGTGAAGAACGCAGCACTGCTGCCCGACGTATTCCAGCGCATTTTTTCTGAAGCCTTCGGTCTGCGGCAGATCGCCGGCGGCGGCTTTGGCGCAGCCCTGATGAACGGCGTGAAACGCGGCCTGTTCTCCAACGAAGCCGGCAGCGGCTCCGCCCCCTGTGCCGCCGCGGAGGCAGACGTCAGCCACCCCGCCAAATCCGGTCTGTTCCAAGCCTTTGGCGTGTTCATCGACACCATCATCATCTGCAGCTGTACCGCCTTCATCGTGCTGCTGGCCCCCGCCGAGGCATTGGAGGGTCTTTCCGGCATGGAACTGCTGCAGGGTGCCATGTTCCACCACTTCGGCTACGCAGGCGTGATCTTCATCGCCATCGTACTGTTCCTATTCTGCTTCTCCACCTTTATCGGTATTCTGTACTATGCTCGATCCAACGTAGCCTTTGTGTTCGGCGACCGCTGGGGGGCACAGATTGCCTACAAGATTCTGGCGCTGGCCATGCTGTTTATCGGCGGCCTTGCCGCCTATACCTTCGTGTGGGATCTGGGTGACTTCGGCGTGGGCCTGATGACTGTATTCAACATGGTCGCCATTCTGCCATTCGGCGGCGAGGCCATTCGCAGCCTGAACGAATATACGGCACTGCGCAAAGCCGCAAAAGACAGCAAATAATATCATGCAAAAGGAAAACCGGACGGGTCTCCGTCCGGTTTTTTATTCTGCGCTGAGCCAGCAGGAAAAATCCTGTGTCCGAAACGCTTCCATATCGGCACAGACAGCAGCATCCCATTTAGAGACACGGCCGTGCCCTTCTGACAGCGGGTCAATCCACCGCCGCTTGGCATCCACCTGCACCCAAAAGCCGTTCTTCGGTTTTTCGGTACTGCGGAGAATACGGGAATATCCGCAGAACACTTCCCACGCGGCGGCACATTCCCCATCTGCACACAGTTTTTCGATAAGCGGCGGCTCCGTACCACAAAGGTCCGCATTTGTCAGCACGCCGCGCTCCATCGTCTGCCGCAGCAGCTGCGCCAGCGTCTCCATGGCAAAGCGGTCCTCGTCCGCCACATAGACGCGGGCGGTTTTCAGGGCCAGACGTGCAAACTCCGCAGCTTTCTCTGGTGTGCAGAACATAAGCTCCGGGCAGTTTTGCTCATCGCTGCCCACGGTCAGATCTTCATAAAGTCCACGCAGCTGTTCCAGCGAAGCAAATCCGTAGTTGAACAGATTGCCCATGGTATATTCCAGCCGGTCGGCGGAGAGGGCAGGCGCATCATTATCGGCAACGGGATAGCTGTGATAGTCTGAAATATCATCCAACGCAATATCATACTCTGCCAGCAGCGCGCAAACCTCCGGCGATGCGGCGAGACATTCAGCAACACCTGCTTCGGTAGACTCCTGCCGCAGGTGATCGCCGTGGAGGAAGTCCACTACATGGGCAAAGGTGGGGGTGGTCACATCGTGAAACAGCGCCGCAAGGGTCTGTTCCATGCTGCCGGTAAAATGCCAGACGATGAGAGCCACACCCATGCTGTGGTCATAACGGGAATACGGCCCAATGTCTGCAAACAGCGGAAAACGGGTATACTCACACCCACAGTTCATACCTACTTCTTTCAGTCGCTCCATCGGCGGCACAGCCGCAAAGCGATGCAGAAAGTCGGGTATATCGTTGTGGTAAATTTCCCACAGTTGGTTCATGTTTCCTCCTTGATTACGGTGTATGCGTAGCTTTCCGGACCGTCAAAGTCCACCCGGAAAGATGCATCGCCGTATCGGCTTACAAACACGGTATCTTTTATTTCATAGGCATCCATATAATTCAGGCAGTAGGCATACACCACGCCATCCTCTTCCAGAGAAAAGATCACCTGCATCGTCCCGCCATAAGGGTCTCTCTCCGAATGGCAGAGCGTCAGCATCGCATCCGTCTGCCCGTCACTATTATAATCCGCCCATGTGGTTCCTGCAATTTCCAGCGGGCTTTCCGCATAGGGCGTGGCCCCGCCGGGAGCTAAATAGTCATTCAGTCCGATCCATCCGGTATCCCCGCCAAAGCCGTCGGCGCTGACACCGTAAAACGCGCCAAAGCCGCTGAGTGCTTCTTCGATCTTCTCCCTTGCCTGTGCGCTGCGCACAGGGTCGATGGGCTGCTCTGTCCGGTCCTTTCCATAGTCATACACCGGCAGGGTCAGCGCCTGCAGTGCGGGCATTTCCATAAAGGTACGATTCTCCCACAGATAGCTGCTGCCGGGGACGATCTCCTCCATAGGGGCATATTCCTCCACGGGAGCCTGCATTCCTTCTTCAAAATACGTTTCCTGCACCAATGCACCGTCCACAATGCTGATTCGATCCACAAAGTGTCCGCCCATGCGGCCCCAATTATACGCCACAGCATTCTCTCCGGGCCAGGCGTAAAACCCGGCATCCTTGGAAGGGGTGCCACCCAGCAGGAGGACCTGCCCATTCCGGTATGCGTAAAACTCCGTATACCACCCGAACTGACAGCGGAACAACAGCTCCGGTGTCCCGTCTTTATCGATATCGTAGAGGGTGTAGCTGCCGCTGACGGCATCGATCTCGCTTTGAACAGAATTGGGATCGTAATCCGGCCGTTCAAAATCCCGCAGCCGCTCCACCTCGCCGGCTTTTTCTTCCAAAAACGCCGCATAGGCTTCCTGCCAACCGGCAGTCTCCGTCTGCTCCGGCAGTTCCTCTACCGGTGGGATGACCTCCACCACAGGCGGTTCAGATGATTGAACTTCTCCTACAGGCGGAACCGTTTCCTGTTCCACAGGCGGTTTCACGCCGCCACACCCACTGAGAAGAAGGCACACGGTCACTGCCAGTAAAAATATTTTTTTCATAAAAAATGCGCCTCCGTACCGGATGATGGTTCCCAGTATAGAGGCGGCATTTCTATTCTTCAACTACATTTCAGTTACAAGATTTTCTGTTTTCGGTTACAAATTCTTTCACGTTCTTCAAAAGTGCTTCCCGTTCATTGGGCACCTCGCCGTTTACCACCGCATCCAGCAGCTTATTCAGTGTCTTTCCGATGGCAGGGCCGGTCAGTCCCATCACCAGCATATCATGGCCGTTGACCGCCAACTGCTTCAGGGAGAAGCAGGCATCCTCCGCCAACAACCGTTCCATGATGGCTTTTCCCTTGTCGATCTCCGCCTGACGATGGCGGTATTCCGGAGCCTGCCCCATATTGTCACCACGCTTGATGTGCAGCAGGCGGCGCAGGTTCTCCTCTCCCAGCACGCGAAGCGCCCGCCGCACGCCCTTGTCGGTGCGCGGGATCTCCCGGTCATGCCAGTCCACCAGCGTCACGATGGTCTCCCGCAGTGCATTTCCACACTTCAAACGGCGCAGCATCCCATCCGCCAGATCACGGCTGACGGCGGAGTGCCCGTAAAAGTGGCCTACCCCTCTCTCATCCATCGTGAAGCAGGACGGTTTTCCGATATCATGGAGCAGCATGGCACAGCGCAGAAGAGGATCACAGGGAACAGCCTCCACGGCGTGGAGAGTATGCTCCCACACATCATAGCAGTGGTGGCGGTTGCGCTGGTCGAACCCCACCATGGGCAGGATCTCCGGCCAGAATACACCGATCACATCCGGAAACTGCCGCAGAATCGCCGCTGCGTTTTTTCCTGCCAGCAGCTTAAACAGTTCCACCTGAATCCGCTCCACTGCGATTTCCCGCAGCAAATCCCTGTTCCGGTGGATGCTGGCTGCCGTTTTCTCTTCGATGGCAAAGCCCAGTGTTGCCGCAAAGCGCAAGCCACGCAAAATCCGCAGGGCATCCTCACCGAAGCGCTTGTCCGGTTCTCCCACACAGCGGAGGATACCGTTCCTCAAATCCGCCTGCCCATCAAAGGGGTCGCAAAGCTCGCCCCGCAAACTCATGGCCATAGCGTTGACCGTAAAATCCCGCCGCCGCAGATCCTCGGTCAAAGAACGAGTGAACGTGACAGAATCGGGACGGCGGTGGTCATGGTACGCTCCGTCCACACGGTAGGTGGTGACCTCGATGCTCTCGTGATGACTGCGCACGGTGACGGTGCCGTGCTGCAAACCCGTGGGGAAGGCATGGCTGCCGAACACTGCCATGGTCTCCTCCGGCAAAGCGGAAGTGGTCACGTCCCAGTCGCCCGGCATAAGGCCCAGCAGGGAGTCCCGCACACAGCCGCCCACACACCACGCCTCAAAACCTGCGTTTTCCAGCGTTTGCAGTACTTTTTGTACGGAATTTGGCAGTTCCATCCCGCTTTCACCCCTTTTCCGGTTGCATTCCCATCTTCTATGGATTATAATAAATTGGTTTGATTTGATTATACATTGCTTTTTCTGCCATCGCAATAAAAGCTTTTTCTGAAAACGAAAGGATGTTTCCTTCTATGATGAATAATCCCAATCCGATCCAGAACTATCTGATGCCCGGTAAGCGGGTGCATCTGGTGGGTATCGGCGGCGTTTCCATGTGCCCGCTGGCGGAAGTCCTCCGCGGCGCAGGCATGGCGGTACAAGGCTCCGACATGAGCGAGAGCGACACCGTGAAGCACCTGCGCTCTCTCGGCATCCCCGTCTCCGTGGGTCACAACGCCGAAAACTTAGGCGACTGCGATCTGGTGGTACGCACCGCCGCCGTCCACGACAGCAATCCCGAGATCGCCGGTGCTGTTGCCCGCGGCATTCCCGTCTACGAGCGGGCGCAGGCCTGGGGCGCCATCATGCAGCACTATGCCAATGCCATCTGCGTTTCCGGCACCCACGGCAAAACCACTACCACTTCCATGTGCACCCACATCTTCATGGCCGCGCAGGCCGACCCCACCGTGATGATCGGCGGCACCCTGCCCATGCTGGGCGCCGGCTACCGCGTGGGCCACGGCGAGACCATCATTCTGGAATCCTGCGAGTACTGCAACAGCTTCCTCCACTTCTTCCCCACCGTTGCCGTGATCCTGAACGTGGAAGAAGATCATCTGGACTTCTTCAAGGACCTTCATGACATTGAAACCTCCTTCCACCGCTTTGCGGAGCTGGTACCGGAACGGGGTTACGTCATTGCCAACGCCGACAACACCGGCGCCATGGAGTCGGTGGCCGATCTGCCGCACCCCGTATTCACCTTCGGTCTGGAGAACAACGCAGACTGCACCGCCGAAAACCAGACCGAGGTGGATGGTGCACCTGACTTCGACATCTGTGTGCGGGGTCAAAAATACGCTCATGTCAGGCTGCAGGTCTATGGCCGCCACAACGTACTGAATGCACTGGCCGCTGCCTCCGCCGCTTATTGCCTCGGTGTTCCCGCCGCTGCCGTGGAAGAAGGTCTTGCCGCCTTTACCGGCGCAGGCCGCCGCTTCGAGCACAAGGGCACCTTCAACGGCGCGGAGGTCTATGACGATTACGCCCACCATCCCGATGAGCTCCACGCTCTGCTGTCCACTGTGAAGGAACTGCCCTATAAGCGTGTCATCGTGGCCTTCCAGCCCCACACCTATACCCGTACCACTGCCTTTTTCGATCAGTTCGTGGCCGAACTGAAGCTGGCCGATGTGGCCATCGTGGCGGAGATCTACGCCGCCCGCGAGCAGAACACCACCGGCATTTCCTCCGCTGACCTGTGCCGCAACATTCCCGGCTCCGTCTACTGCTCCACGCTGGAAAAGGTCACCCGCCACCTGCAGGAGATCGCCCGTCCTGGTGACCTGATTCTGACCGTAGGCGCAGGCGACATCTTCCGCGCCGGAGAGAAGCTGCTGAAAGAGGAATAAACCATGACCATTTCTGAAATTTACACCACGGCTCCCGCTGCTGCCAGCTGCGAAGCCGCCGCCCGCACCTTTGCCCTGCTGGATGAACTGGGCATTCCTTATACTCGCGTGGAGCATGACGCCGCCGACACCATGGAGGACTGCGCCGCCATCAGCGATGTGCTGGGCAGCCGCATCTGCAAAAATTTAGTGCTGTGCAACCGTCAGAAAACGGACTTTTACCTGCTGGCCATGCCCGAGGATAAGCCCTTCCTCACCAAGGATCTGAGCCATCAGATCGGTTCTTCCCGCCTGTCCTTCGCCCCCGGCGAGCTGATGGAAGAGCTGATCGGCTGTACCCCCGGTTCTGCCAGCGTGCTGGGCCTGATGAACGACACCGAACACCGCGTTCGCCTGCTGATGGACAAAGACACCTATGAGGCAGAGTGGTTCGGCTGTCATCCCTGCAAGAACGACGGCAGCCTGCGTATACAAACGCGCGATCTGCTGCACAAATTCCTGCCCTATACCGGCCACGAAGTGACCGTGGTGGAATTGTAAATTGCAAAGAAACAAGCCGCGGCTGAAGCCGCGGCTTTCAGTCTGTCGAGAAACCCGGTTGCGCATCAAGCAGCAACCGGGAATTTCATCATTATGGTGGAAAAGATCAACTTAAGTAAGCTAGGATGTGTGCTCTTCCATTTCCATTTTGCCAGTTTTTTGAGGTTCATGGCAG
>JAFYQM010000016.1 GCA_017547085.1 Oscillibacter sp. | reverse complement strand
TGGTTAGAACGCTAGCCTGTCACGCTAGAGGTCGACGGTTCGAGCCCGTTCCGGGTCGCCATTTGCTGCTGTAGCTCAGTAGGTAGAGCGCATCCTTGGTAAGGATGAGGTCGGCGGTTCAAATCCGCCCAGCAGCTCCAAGAAAGCCTTGAATCCTTATGGATTCAAGGCTTTTCTGCCATTTTACTCCGCTTCGGCGGAAACTGGAGGAATCATATGAACGATCCCAAAACCATGGCATATATCAACCTCTTTGCAATTTTAGGTGCAATTCCTTATCTCTGCGAACTGGACCGCAAGGCGGCGGCGCTGATCGAGGGACAGACGGTCTCCATCGGCTTTTCTGTGAAGGATGGCCCTGCGGCCACGCTGTTTATCGGCGGCGGAAAATGCCGCATGGCGCCCGGGACCGAGCGCTGTCAGGTGAAGCTGCCCTTTTCTTCCTGCGAGAAGTTCAATGGCCTGATCGAGGGCACTGTCACGCCCATCCCTACCAAGGGCTTTACGAAAATCGGCTTCCTGACCGGAGCCTTCACCAAGCTGACCGACCGGCTGAGCATGTATCTGCGACCCCAACCGGAGCAGCTGGAGGATGCGGAATTCTTCCGTATTTCCACAACGCTGATGTTCCATGTGATCGCGGAGGCCATTGCTCAGATCGGAAACCACGACAAGGTGGGAATGTTCTCTGCCTCCAACATTGTGGACGGCACGGCGAAGTTGGCCATTAAAGACGGCCCCGCCGCAGCGCTCTGCTGCCGTGACCATCGGCTGACCGCCGTACATGAGGAACCCAAGGTGTTCCTCTCCTACATGGAATTTTGCGATATGGAGCTGGCCCGCGCCCTGTTTGACGGCAAGGTGAACGCCATTGCGGCTGTGGGTTTGGGACAGGTTCGTATCGGAGGCATGATCTCCCAGATCGATAACATCAACCGTATTCTGGATCGGGTCGCCATCTATCTGGCGTAAGGAGGGAAGAAGATGAAGATCAATGATTATTCCGGCAGTCGCGAGGCGTATCTGCGGGCCTGTCGTGTGATTCCTTCCGGCATTTACGGACATCAGGGCCCTGCGGAGGGGTGCTATACGCCCATCGAGGCGTGGCCTATGTTCTCTTCCCGCGCCAAGGGCAGCTATTTCTGGGATGTGGACGGCAACCGTATGATCGACTACATGTGCGGATATGGCCCCAACATCCTTGGCTACCACGATCCGGATGTGGATGAGGCTGCAAGAAAGCAGCGGGAGATCGCCGACTGCGTCACGGTGCCCACCACCAAAATGATTGATTTTGCAGAGTTGCTGGTGGATACGGTGGCCTGCGCCGACTGGGCGTTTTTTGCAAAAAACGGCAATGACGTGACCACGCTGGCGATTATGACTGCCCGCGCCTATACCCACCGCAAGAAGATCGTGTTCTTCAAGGGCTATTACCACGGCATTTCTCCGTGGACCCAGAAGATCGACTATGCCGGCGTCATTGAAGAGGACGTCATGCACAACCTGTATGTGGACTGGAATGACTACGATGCGCTGGCGGAGTTGTTCGACCGCTACAAGGGTGAGATCGCGGCGGTGATCAGCCAGCCCTATATGCACGGCAACTTCCAGGATAACGTCCTGCCCGCCGAGGGCTTCTGGCAGAAGGTGCGCAAGCTCTGCACCGATAACGAGACCGTTCTCATCGTGGACGATGTCCGCGCCGGCTGGCGTATCGACCTCGCCGGCAGCGACCACTATTTCGGCTTTGAGGCGGATCTGATCTGCTTCTGTAAGGCGTTGGCCAACGGCTACAATGTCTCTGCCCTCTGCGGCAAAGAGTTTTTGAGGAGTTCTGTCTCCTCCATGAGCTATACCGGCAGTTACTGGATGAGTTCCGTGCCGTTTGCCGCAGGTATTGCCTGCATCGAGAAGATGAAGAAGCTGAACCTGCCTGCCATTTTGAACGAGAAGGGTAAAACCTTAGGTGATGGCCTGATCGCCGCCGGACAGAAGTACGGCTTTGACCTCCATGTGACCGGCATGCCCAGCCTGTTCTACCTGCGGCTGGCGGACGATCCCAGTCTGATGCTCCATCAGGAGTGGATTGCCGAGTGCGTGAAGCGGGGCGTGTTCTTTACCACCCACCATAACCACTTTATCAACTATGCCCTCTCTGACGAGGACATTGCTGAAACCATTGCTGTGGCCGATGAGGCATTCTCTGTCATCCGGGAGCGCCATCCATTGTAAATTCGATTTGATAAAAAGCGTCTTCGCACAGGCGAAGACGCTTTTTTGTATGAAGTTGCCGCTTTGGGGAACACTGCTGACACATGTATAAGAAAGGAAGCGGTTTTCCATGACGGAGAGATTAGTGATCGCGTTGGGAGGCAATGCCCTGCAATCCAAGGATTCCGCCCCCACGGCGGAGGCACAGTTAGAGGTGGTGCGGCGTACAGCGCAGCATATTGCGGAGATCAGCCGCCGTGGCTATGAGATGGCGGTCGTCCACGGAAATGGCCCGCAGGTGGGACGGATCCTGCTGGCCAGCGAAACGGCAAAAGATACGGTGCCGGTCATGCCCTTTGATGTCTGCGGTGCCATGAGTCAGGGCTATATTGGATACCACATCCAGCAGGCGCTGAAATATGCCCTCAGCATCCGTGGACGGAACTACCCAGTGGTGACATTGGCTACGCAGGTGGTGGTGGATGAACGGGACCCTGCTTTCCAGAATCCCACCAAACCCATCGGCGGCTTTTGCACCGAAGAGGAGGCAAAGCGGCTGGAGCAGGAGAAGGGCTATGTGATGCGGGAGGATGCTGGCCGCGGCTGGCGGCGGGTGGTGGCCTCGCCGGTGCCCCGCCGCATCGTGGAAATTGACGCGGTACGCCTGCTGTGGGATCATGCTATCGTCATCACCTGCGGTGGCGGCGGTATTCCTGTGGTGGAGCATCCTGACGGCACGCTGGAGGGTGTGGCGGCAGTGATCGATAAAGACCTTGCTGCCGAGCTGCTGGCAGAGCAGGTACAGGCGGATGCCCTGCTGATCCTGACAGAGGTGGAGAAGGTGGCCATTCACTTTGGCAAGCCCAACCAGCAGGATCTGGGTCAACTGAGTCTTGCGGAGGCGGCCCGCTATGCGGCGGAAGGACAGTTTGGCGTGGGCAGTATGCTGCCCAAGGTGGAGGCTGCCATGCGCTTCGTGCGGGCAAATCCCGGAAAGCGGGCCATCATCACCAGTCTGGATAAGGCGCTGGACGCGCTGGACGGAAAAACCGGTACGGTGATCACCTTTGCGTAAGATCAAAAAGGACGCTGCCGCACGGCAGCGTCCTTTTTTAACGTTTTCGCACAGTCGAGGAACCGATGCCCAACTCCATACGGTATTTGGCCACCGTCCGGCGGGCAACCACAGCGCCGCCGGAGCTCAAGAGCTCGCTGAGCTTTTGGTCGCTGAGGGGACGCTTCGGGTCTTCCTCTTTGACCAGTGCCAGCAGCTTCAATTTCACAGACTGGCGGGAAGCCCCCTGTGACCCGATGGCGCGGCTAAAGAAATAACGCAGGGGATAGGTGCCCTGTCTGCACTGAAGGTACTTACCGTGTACCGTGCGGGAAATGGTGGAGGGATGGAGGTGCAGTGTCGCTGCCAGAGAGGACAGGTTCATGGGAGAGAGGGAGTCGCTTTCACCGCTGAAAAACGGGTATTGTGCTGCGAGGATCGCCTCCGCGCAGCGGCGCAGGGTGCCGCCACGGCGGTCCAAGCTGTCCAGCAGCCACTTGGCCTGCTGCATTTTCTGGCGCAGATAATCCCGGGTATCCTTTTCGTCGGATTCCCGCAGCAGACGGGTGTAGTAGCTGCTGATGGAGATGCGGGGGAGATAGTATTCATTCAGAACGACTTCCATTGTGCCGTCTGTTTCCACAATGAAGACATCCGGACGGACGTAAACAGCGGAAATCTCAGGCTGAAAGCTGCGGCCGGGGTATGGCTCCAGAGCGGAGATAATTTTCTCGGCCTGCTGGACATCCTCCATGGAAAGGCTCAGTTCGCGGCAGATGACACCATAATGCCGCCGGCCCAATTCCGGCAGAAAGCGGGCAACAATATCCAGAACGGCAGGGGAAGGCGCCTTTTGCCGCTCCAGCTGCAGCAGCAGACATTCTGAGAGGCTGCGGGCACCGACACCGGCCGGTTCCAGCTGCTGCACAGTTTCCAGCGCCTCGTCGATGAGCGGCTGGGGGATGTGCAGTTCTGCCAGCCCGTCCAGATCTTCGTTGGTCAGATAACCGTCCTCGTCCACCAGTTCGGCAATGTACTTGGACAGTGCCAACAGCGGGGCGGGCAGCTTTTTTCGGTCCAGCTGATCGCAGAGAAAGGCAGAGAGGCTTTCCAGCTCCCGGTCTACTGCGCCCTGTTCGGGCAGATCGCCTTCTGCGTGGGTGAAAGAGGCGGTATGACCGCCCGCATCGATCCAGCTGGCTTTCTGCCGCAGTTCGTCGTAGGCGTGGTTGGAGACAGAGAGGTCTTCCTGCTCCAGTACGGGATTTTCCTCCACAGCGCGTCCTATGTACTCCAGAAGCTCCTGAGAAGTCATTTGCAGCATTTCCATGGACTGCAGCAGCTGCGGCGTCAGCTTCAGCTCCTGACGTAATTCAGTTTTCAGGGAAATGAGGCTCATGGAAGCTCCTTTACTTGCTTACATATTTCATAATCTTACGGGCGGCGGTAGCCTGAGAAATGCCCAGTTCCTTTGCTACGGCCACCGTGGTGCCGCAGCGGCGGTAGCTGTCGCGGATGATCTGCGCTTCATAGGCGTCCAGCCGCTCAGACAGCGTGCCGGCCTGCGCCAGCAGTGCAGTAGGCGGCATCGCATCGCCGGCGTATTCCACCGGCAGGGCGGTCACATCGATAATGGGGTCCTGCGCGGTGATGACCATCCGCTCGATCAGGTTTTCCAACTGGCGGACATTGCCGGGCCAGCTGTACTGCTCCAGGAAGGTCAGGAACCGGGGACTGAAGGTGTGGGCTTTGTTGTATTCATCGCAGAAACGGGCGAGGAACTGGTGAGCCAGCGGGAAGATATCCTCTCGGCGCTGCCGCAGCGGAGGAATATGAATGCGGATGACGTTCAGACGGTAGAACAGGTCGCTGCGGAACAATCCGCGCTGCACTTCCTCTTCCAGATTGCGGTTGGTGGCCACCAGCAGACGGAAGTCCAGCTCGATTTTTTTGGTGCCGGACAGGCGCTCGATGGTTTTTTCCTGAATCAGCTGCAGCAGCTTGGACTGGATGTGGGGCGGCAGCTCGCCGATCTCATCTAAAAAGAGAGTGCCGTGGTTGGCAAGTTCGATTTTACCGATCTTACCGGCGGCAGCTGCGCCGGTAAACGCACCCTTTTCGTAGCCGAACAATTCGGATTCGATCAGATTTTCGTGCAGAACGGCGCAGTTGACTTCGATAAAGGGGCCGTTTCCGCGGCTGCTCATGGCGTGAATGGCCTTGGCTACGGCGCTCTTGCCCACGCCGGTTTCGCCGGTGATCAGGATGTTGGCCTTGGTGTTGGCCGTGTTCTGGATCAGTGTGTGGAGGCGCTGCATGGAAGCGCTCTTGAATACCAGAGAGGTGGAGGTGGCGCGGGTACGCAGTTCCGCGATCTCCTGAGAGTACTGCTGCAGCGAATCCTGCAGGTGGCGGTAGTTCTGCTGGATGGCGTTGATCTGCTCCATAGAGACTGTGTTGAAGCAGACAGCATATTTTAATTCCCCGTTGTTGTCGAACAGGGGAATACCCACGGTCATCACGTTTTTGTGCTTCTGGTTGATGGTTTGGGTAGCGGTAATCTTTTTCCGCTGGCGGATTACTTCGGCTGTGACGCAGGGAGAGAAGGTGCCGTCTGCTTCCAGATCAAAGGCGGATCTGCCTACAATGGAATCGTGCTGGAAGCCGAAGTTCTTCTCGTAGGTCTCACTGACCCGCAAAATAATGCCATCTGCATCGGAGAGCATCATGTCATCAGCCAGAACCAGGTTGTTTTCCGGGTTGATGATGTCGAACAAGCCCTTCAGGTTGATGTCATTGTCAAAAAAGTCATAAAAATTTGTGGATTGCGACAAAGTTTACACCTGCTTTCTGCGGAAAAGACGCGTCTGCGATTTCTATTCATTTTTGAGTATACCATATTCAAAAATGAATAGAAAGAGGAAACGGCAAAAAAATATCGGGCGGTTTTCACAGAAATGCAAAGCAAAAACTATCCTGTCCGCACAAGAAAACGATTGCATTCCTTGGACAACGGGGTATCACCCACCTATTCATTTTTGAATAGGTGGGTTTTTGACAAAAAACCCGGCATAAAAAAATGCGCGAAAACAACAAAATGTTGTGAGGGAAATCGGCGTCCTGCACAAGAAAAAAGGGGGAGATACGGAAAATACCACTTGAAAAATTGGCACGCATTTTGCTATTATATTTATACGGCAAAAATCGGACATCCCGCGCTTGCCGCGGCCTGCCCCTTAAAATTTTGAGGAGGAATTATTATGTATCAGACCATTCGTTACGAGAAGAACGGCAACATTGCTATTATCACCGTCAATCGTCCCGAAGCCCTGAACGCTCTGAACTCCACCGTCATCGCTGACCTGGAGCAGGTGATCGCCGAGGTCGAGAAGGACGCCGAACTGGGCGCCATGATCCTGACCGGTGAGGGCCGTTCCTTTGTCGCCGGTGCCGATATCGGCGAGCAGTATCCCCTGGATGTGGCTGGCGGCCGCAAGTGGGGCCAGCGCGGTGCCGCTCTGATGCGTCGCATCGAAAAGCTGGAGATCCCCACCATCGCTGCAGTGAACGGCTTCGCCCTGGGTGGCGGCTGCGAGCTGGCAATGTCCTGCGATATCATTCTGGCTGCAGGCCCCAATGCCGAAGGCAAGGGCGGCGCCAAGTTTGGCCAGCCCGAAGTGGGTCTGGGCATCACCCCTGGCTTCTCCGGCACTCAGCGTCTGCCCCGCCGCGTGGGCATCGCCAAGGCTAAGGAGCTGATCTTCTCCGGCAAGGTCATCGGCGCTGCCGAGGCTAAGGAAATCGGTCTGGTCAACGCTGTGTATGCTCCCGAAGAGCTGATCGACGGTGCCATCGCCATGGCCAAGTCCTTCACCGTCAACGCTCCCATCGCTGTCAAGTATTCCAAGGCCTGCATCGACCGCGGCATGGATATGGACATCGACAACGGCATCGCTCTGGAGAACGAACTGTTTGCCATGTGCTTCGCCACCGCCGACCAGAAGGAAGGCATGGGTGCATTCCTGGAAAAGCGTAAGGAAAAGAACTTCCAGAACAAGTAATTATCTATTATTATTACGAAGTGAGGAAAGAGAGACATGAGAAAAGTTCGTATTCTGAGTGCTGAAGAAGCCGTTATGCTGGTCAAGGACGGCGACACCATCGCTACCGGCGGTTTCGTGAGCTGCGCATGCCCCGAGACCCTGTCCAAGGCGCTGGAGAAGCGTTATCTGGAAACCGGCACCCCCAAGAATCTGACCCTGTTCTACGCAGCAGGTCAGGGCTATCGCCTGATGCCCGGTTCCGGCGGTGACCACTTCGCTCACGAAGGTCTGGTCAAGCGCGTGGTCGGCGGCCACTGGGACCGTGCTCCCGGCCTGGGCAAGCTGGCTCTGGAAAACAAGATCGAGGCATACAACCTGCCTCAGGGCGTTATCACGCATATGTATCGTGATATCGCTGCCCACAATCTGGGCACCATCACCCATGTCGGTCTGTATACCTTCGCTGACCCCCGCAACGGCGGCGGCAAGCTGAACGACGTGACCAAGGAAGATCTGGTCAAGATCATCGAGATCGAAGGTCAGGAGCGTCTGCTGTATAAGACCTTCCCCATCGACGTGGTGTTCCTGCGCGCTTCCTACTGTGACGAGCGCGGCAACTGCACCGTCCATCGTGAGGTTGGCCCTCTGGACGTTACTGCCATGGCTCAGGCCTGTAAGAACTCCGGCGGTAAGGTTATCGTTCAGGTCGAGAAGATCGTGGCAGCCGGTTCTCTGGATCCCAAGCTGGTCAAGATCCCCGGTATCTATGTTGACGCCGTGGTCGTTGGTAGCGAGGAAGACAACATGCAGTGCATCTCCATGCCTTATGACGGTGCTGCTGCTGGTGAATTCACCGTTCCTCTGGACGCAATCCCCACCATCCCCCTGAACCAGCGCAAGGTCGTTGCCCGCCGTGCTGCCATGGAGCTGCCCAATGACGCCATCGTCAATCTGGGTACCGGCATGCCCGAGCAGATTGCAAACGTTGCCGCTGAGGAAGGTATCAATGATAAGATGACCCTGACCGTCGAGGCAGGCCCCATCGGTGGTATTCCTCTGGCTGGTCCCCAGTTCGGCGCCTGCGCCAACGCAGAGGCTATTCTGGAGCACAACGTTCAGTTCGACTTCTATCAGGGCGGCGGTCTGGATATCGCATTCCTGGGTCTGGCTGAGACTGCTCCCAACGGCGACCTGAACGTCTCCAAGTTTGGCACCCGTCTGGCTGGTTCCGGCGGCTTCGTGGATATCACCCAGAACGCCAAGAAGGTCTGCTACTGCGGTACCTTCACTGCCAAGGGCCTGAAGGTCGAGGTTGCTGACGGCAAGATCAAGATCCTGCAGGAAGGCGAGAAGAAGAAGTTCGTCAAGGAAGTCGAACACATCACCTTCTCCGGCGTTTACGCCAACAAGGTAAAGCAGCCCGTTCTGTACATCACCGAGCGCGCCGTCTTTGAGCTGCGTGAGGAAGGTGTTACTCTGATCGAGATCGCCCCCGGCATTGACCTCCAGACCCAGATCCTGGACCAGATGGAGTTCATGCCCAAGATTGCCGACGACCTGAAGCTCATGGACGAGCGTATCTTCCGTGACGAGCTGATGGGTCTGGCAAACGACTGAGTCGAGAAACCCCAACAAATTGAGGAGGAAATAAAAAATGGCACTGATGACCCCCCAGGAGTATATTGACAGCCTGCGCAAGCTGAACACCCGCGTGTATATGTTCGGCGAGAAGATCGAGAATTGGGTGGATCACCCCATGATCCGTCCCTCCATCAACTGCGTGGCCATGACCTACGCAGCCGCTCAGGATCCCCAGTATCAGGATCTGATGGTGGTGGAGTCCAGCCTGACCGGCCACAAGATCAACCGCTTCACTCACCTGCACCAGTCCACCGAGGACCTGATGAACAAGGTCAGAATGCAGCGTATGCTGGGCCAGAAGACCGCTTCCTGCTTCCAGCGCTGCGTCGGTATGGACGCTTTCAACGCTGTCTTCTCTTCCACCTATGAGATCGACGAGAAGTACGGCACCCATTATCATGACAACTTCAAGAAGTTCCTGACCTTCGTGCAGGACAACGACCTGACCGTTGACGGCGCCATGACCGACCCCAAGGGCGACCGTTCCAAGTCTCCCAGCCAGCAGGCTGATCCCGACATGTACGTCCATGTTGTGGAGCGTCGTGAGGACGGTATCGTGGTCTGCGGTGCAAAGTGCCACCAGACCGGTTCCATCAACTCTCACTGGCACATCTTCATGCCCACCATCGCCATGGGCGAGGCCGACAAGGATTGGGCAGTTTCCTTCGCTTGCCCCACCGACGCCGAGGGTATGTACATGATCTACGGCCGTCAGTCCTGCGACACCCGCAAGATGGAAGAGGGCGCATCCATTGACGTTGGTAACGCCAAGTTCGGCGGTCAGGAAGCTCTGGTCGTTCTGGACCATGTGTTCATCCCCAACGAGTACATCTTCCTGAACGGCGAGTATGAGTTCGCCGGCATGATCGTCGAGCGTTTCGCCGGCTATCATCGTCAGAGCTACGGCGGCTGCAAGGTTGGCGTGGGCGACACCCTGATCGGTGCCACCGCTCTGGCTGCCGAGTACAACGGCGTTGAGAAGGCTTCCGCTGTCAAGGACAAGCTGATCGAAATGACCCACCTGAACGAGACCCTGTTCTGCTGCGGTATCGCCTGCTCCGCTCAGGGCTTCAAGACCAAGGCCGGTAACTATCAGATCGACCTGCTGCTGGCCAACGTCTGCAAGCAGAACGTCACCCGTTTCCCCTATGAGATCGTCCGTCTGGCAGAGGACATTGCCGGTGGTCTGGTGGTCACCATGCCCGCCGCCGTCGACTTCGAGTCCGACACCGTGGTTGGCCGCAATGGCGAGACCATCGGCCAGATCTGCAACAAGTTCTTCGCAGCCCGCGAAGGTGTCAAGACCGAGGATCGTCAGCGCATCATGCGCTTCATCGAGAACCTGTGCCTCGGCTCCGCTGCCGTCGGTTACCGCACTGAGTCCATGCACGGCGCTGGTTCTCCCCAGGCTCAGCGCATCATGATCGCTCGCCAGGGCAACATCCAGGGCAAGAAGCAGCTGGCAAAGGA
>JAFYQM010000015.1 GCA_017547085.1 Oscillibacter sp. | reverse complement strand
GGTGAAGTACTCCAGTTCACGGCCCAGCTTGTTGTGGTCGCGCTTGAGGGCTTCCTCGCGCTCCTTGATGTAGGCATCCAAAGAAGCCTTATCGGCAAAAGCGGTGGCGTAGATGCGCTGCAGCATCTTGTTCTTCTCGTTGCCGCGCCAGTAAGCGCCGGCGATGCTCATGAGCTTGACGGCCTTGATCTTGCCGGTGGAGGGCAGATGCGGGTCCGCGCACAGGTCGGTGAAGTCGCCCTGCTTGTAGAAGCTGATGACAGCATCCTCAGGCAGATCGTTGATCAGCTCCACCTTGTAGGGTTCTTCCTTCTCTTCCATGAACTTGATGGCCTCTGCGCGGGGCAGCTCAAAGCGCTCCAGCTTCAGCTTCTCCTTGCAGATCTTGCGCATTTCGCCTTCCAGCTCTGCCAGATCCTCGGGAGTGAAGGGGCGGGGAGTGTCGAAATCATAGTAAAAACCATTCTCGATGCTGGGGCCGATGGCCAGTTTCACCTCAGGATGCAGGCGCTTCATAGCCTGTGCCAGCACATGAGAGCAGGTGTGCCAGTAAGTTTTGCGGTATTCTTCATTTTCAAAAGTATAGATGTTTTCGTCAGCCATGGGAAATACTCCTTTTTTAAATTTTTCATTCAGTCCCAAACCGGAACCCAGCGCAGCGGATCCGGTTTGGAGAGGAGACGCAAGGAAGCAAAGCGAGCCTTTCCGCCTGCGGAATTGCGAGCCATGCGGACTTTGCGTCGACGAGGGGTAAAAGAAAAACTTCACCCCTGAAGAATCAGGGGTGAAGTTACATAAACTCCACGGTTCCACCCTGCTTGCACAGCAAATTCAGAAATCTGAATTGCATATGCCGCTCGTGACCTCTGTAACGTGAGGCATACGTCCCAGCCTACATATCGGTGGGCGGCTCCAAGGCGGTGACTGTCTCCGGTTCCGGCAAAAGCTGCTTGCAGCCCATGGCAGCTTCTCTCTGGTGACTTCTCCGGACAGCGTCCTTTTCAAGGCCTTTTTCAAAATCAAAAAATATGATATCACCTGAAATTGTTCCTGTCAAGGGGGTGAACGGCCTGTTCTTTTTTGCTTTTGGGCCGTTTTTAGGTATGGAAAATGCCCCTTGGTTAAATCGACGGAGGGAGATTAGGCTCGCAACATCACAATTCAACAAATTGGAATTTCTTTAGTTATAGCTCAGCCCAAAAATACACTGTTGAATGATTCTGGATATATCTGACGTGGGTTTCCTGCAGTTATCTTTAAGCCATTCGGTAACGATAGCGGTAATGCCGTTCAAATAATACATCATCACATATTTTCTGTCCTCGGTTGGATAGTGATATCGCGCCAAAATAGGATTGAAGATGTTTTCAAACATCCGCTTATATACACTTTCAAACCCGAAGGATCTTCCATTGGATAAGGCCGTTGCAAATACTTCTTTATTTTCTTTGATATATGTGAGATACGGCATCAGATATTTATCGCAGACAAAATTCAGCTCCCCCAAGTTACATTCAGAAAGATTGAGCGAAATCTTGTTTGTGTCTGCTCCAAAATAGGCAAGAAATCCATCAAATAAATATCGTGCCGTTTCATCAAGCAAATCACCGATCGTTTCGTAATGCAGATAAAATGTAGAGCGATTTACTCCTGCTGTTTCGCATAATTCACTTACCGTAACATACTCAATCGGTTTCTTTTTGAGCAGAGAAATCAATGCAAGGTCCATTTTGACGGCGGTATTAAAATATTTGCTTTCGGATTGATTCACGCCACCACTCCTTGTATGATTTTCCGGTGCTTCATCAGCTCTCGCTAATTTCACGGGCCAGCTGCATAATGTCATAAGCATATTTGGCCTTGCCTTTTTCAAGCTTTCTTTTATAAATCGGGTAGTTCACCCCGCAGCCGATAAACCCGATAATTCCGATGATGATCCCGAATGTCATGCTGATCAAGCCGCTGCCCAAAACCTGCATAGCAAGGCACATACCAATACCGACTACAAGAGAAGAAGCAATACCGAATGAGTAGGTAAAAATAGTGGCGGGCAGCTTTGCCTTGTTGTCAAGTTTCTTCAACGCAACGATCTTTGAATTGTCTTTTGGTGCATATTCTTTTGCAATGGATTCTGCAATAATTTTGTCTGTGTTCATATCAGGATCCTCCTTTTTGTTTTACAATCCTATTTTGACAATTTAAGGAGGTATATTGAACAACACAATTTTGAAAAACTGTTGATTTAACGTATCAATCCTTATTTATCACACAGATATAGTTTAGCAAATCAGTGCCGGAGATTCAACGGCTGGTGAAATCGGTGGCTCCTTCTTCGTCAGTCTAAAGGGCAAACGGAATAACTGCCTCTTCCTGCCTGTGCTGACGGATGCCCTCCCCTATTCACGAATCGTTGAAATCGGCGATACCGTATGGTAAACTGGAGAAAATGACAAACCGGAACCTGACGGAGGGCACCATGGCCAGAGAAATCAATCCCAAAGACACAACCAGAGCCGCAGCATACGAACTCTGGATGAACGCGCCGAATCCCATGGTCACGCTTTTTAAAACGCTGGATGTGACAAATCTGATTCGAATCTCTAAAAAGAAGCATTTAAAATTCAATATGCTGCTTGATTATTGTATCGGGAAGGCGGCTGTGGGTGTCAAGGAGTTCTATCTTCTTCCCGTTGGTGAAAAGCTGATGCAATATGATACCATCGCGGTCAACACGATTGTAGAAAATAAAGATGGCGGCGTGAGTTCCTGCGACATTCTGTATACAGACGATTTGGACACATTTCATCTCGACTACCTGAACTATACAGCGCAAACAGCCAAAACATCTCAAGATAGAGACTTATCAGCCGACAGTATGGTGATCGGAACATCCGCCATCATTGCTACGGAAATTGACGGCGCTGTTGGTATGAACAGCGGCATTTATAACAATCCGTTTATCATCTGGGGGAAATACCGCAAGAAGTTCTTCAGATATACGCTCCCCATTTCTTTTCAGTTTCACCATACGCAAATGGATGGCGCTCATGCAGGCAGATTCCTGGAAAATCTGCAAAACGAAATCAACAGGCTGAAGTAAACAAAACTCCCTCCGCCAATAGGGTGGAGGGAGTTTTTCTATACACCGAATCAATGCAGGGATCAGGCCGTGGCAATGACGTCCTTGTTCTTCACAAAATACTCAATACCGGAATACAGGGTGGTCAGTGCGATGATCCAGACGCAAATAGTGTTCAGAATGGCAGGGATCGGCAGGAACATCAGAATGATGCACACCATGGTGGAGGCGGTCTTCACCTTGCCGGACCAGCCCGCAGCAATGACACGACCCTTGTCGGAGGCGATCATCCGCAATCCGCTGACGGCGAACTCGCGGATCAGCACGATCAACAGCGCCCACGCAGGCATCTGACCGGCTTCCACGAACCACAGCAGCGCGGCGGTGGTCAGCATTTTATCTGCCAGAGGGTCGGCAAACTTGCCGAAGTCCGTTACCAGATTGTACTTGCGGGCGATCTTGCCGTCCAGCAGGTCGGTGAGGCTGGCAATGATGAAAATAGCCAGCGCCACCCATGCCGCACCGGGGAAATCCAGATACAGCACCGCCATAAAAACAGGCACCAAAATAACGCGCAGCAGCGTCAGCTTGTTGGGTAAGTTCATGGTTGTTCCTCCTTAAACCAGTTCGCCGGTCAGCTCGCCGTCCATGGTATCGGTGAAGCGGACGGTGACGAAGGTACCGGGCTGCACTTCCCCGTCGGCAGTGAAATACACCCGCCCGTCAATGTCGGGGGACTCAGCATAGGTGCGACCGAAGAACATCTGCGCCTGACCGTCAAAGCCCTCGCACAGCACTTCCCGCTCCTCACCCAGCACGGACTCGTTGTAGGCGTCGATGATGTCGGACTGGACGTCCACTGCCAGTTCTGCACGGCGGGCAGCCTCCTCGCTGTCCACATGCTCCATCAGCGCCGCCTTTGTTCCCTCCTCAGGAGAGAAGGGGAACACGCCGGCCCGTTCGATCTGCATCTCCCGCAGGAATTCGCACAGCTCCTCAAATTCCTCCTCACCCTCACCGGGGAGACCGGCGATCAGGCTGGTACGCAGAACCAGACCGGGAATCCGGTCACGCAGCTTTTCCACCAATTCGGTGAGGGATGCCTTGGTGTCGCGGCGATTCATCAGCTTCAGGATCTTGTCGTTGCAATGCTGCATGGGGATATCCAGATAGGGCAGGATCTTGGGTTCCTGTGCGATGGTGTCGATCAGTTCGTCGGTGATCTCATCAGGATACAGGTAGTGCAGGCGAATCCAGCGGAATTCGAACTTGCACAGCTCCCTCAGCAGCTTTGCCAACTGGTGCTCGCCATTGAAGTCCGTTCCGTAGCGGGTGATGTCCTGCGCGATCACCAGCAGTTCCTGCACGCCGGCGGAGGCCAGTTCGGCCGCCTCGTCCAGCAGTTCGTTCATGGGACGGCTGCGGTACTTGCCCCGCAGAGAGGGGATCACGCAGTAGGCGCAGTGGTTGTCACAGCCCTCCGCAATCCGCAGATAGGCATACCACGGGGGCGTGGACAGGATGCGGGGGCCGCCCTGTTCAGCGGTATGGATATTGCCCAGATGGCAGGGACGCAGGCCCTGTTCCATCACCTCGCCAATGGCAGAAGCAATATCGCCGTAGCTGCCAGTGCCCAGAATGGCATCCACTTCCGGCAGTTCGTCCAGCACATCTTCCTTGTACCGCTGGGCCATGCAGCCGGTGACGATAACCTTCTTCAGCTGACCGTTTTTCTTCAGCTCCGCCATCTCCAGAATGTTGTCGATGGCCTCCTCACAGGCGGATGCCAGAAAACCGCAGGTGTTGACCACAGCCACCTCCGCCTCAGCGGGATCGGCTACCACCGTGTGGCCAGCATGCTGCACCGTGGCCATCATCTGCTCGCAGTTGACCTGATTCTTGGCACAGCCCAAAGAAATAAACGCAACTTTATAACTCAAAACGCTTCTCTCCTTACGTTTTATGATCGTATTCAGCGGATCACCCATCGATCCGGCTTGCGGGAAGGGGTACGGGTTTTCTGATCCGGCCAGCCCAGCGCAATCAAGCTGAGGAACTCTCCCTTCTCCGGAGCAAACTGCTCCTGCAGGGCAGGACCATAGCCAAGGCCGGTCACAGCATTGACCCAGCAGGTACCAAGCCCCCGCTCATGGGCCGCCAGCAGCAGGTTCTGGATGGCCGCCGCCGTGCTTTCCACCATGGCGTCCCGCACGGTGCCGTAATCCTTCTGCAAAAAGGCCAGAATATAGACGGGCGCACCGCCCATGCGGTGCAGGAACACGGTGACTTCATTGACCACCCGGGGATGGCGGGGAAACAGTTCCTCCAAGTGGGGCCGGATCTCCACGGAGACCCGTTCCAGCGTCTGCCGCAGCGATTCAATATCCTCCGGTTTTGTCAGGGCCACGAAATACCACGGCTGGGCATTGTCCGCCGAAGGAGCCCAGCAGGCAGCCTCCAGCACTTCCACCAGAAGATCTTTCGGCACCTCCCTGTCCGCGTACTTGCGGACAGACCGCCGCGCGGTGATGGCATCCATCAGTTCCATGTCAATCCTCCCATGTGTCTGACCCCAACCCGTTCCATGCGCTCCTTACCTCCCCCCACGAAAAGCCCCGCCGAAGCAGCGCATCCGTCAGGCGTTTTTTCTCCTTTTCGTCCGGCAGGCGGCCGTGGAGCTTACTTTCCAGAAAACGGCCAATATGCTCTGCCGCATCCGGCAGAGCATCCATGGCTTCGTCCCACAGTTCCCGTGGGATTCCCTTTTCATACAGCTTCTGGCGCACATAGGCGGCGCCGTAGCCCAAATTGCCGTAGTGCCGCACCAGCATGGCGGCATAGTCGGCATCGTCAATGGCGCCGATGGCCTCCAGCCACTCGGCTGCATACCGTGCCTCCGTTTCCGAGGCACCCTTGGCCTGCAGTTTCTTCTCCAGATCACGGCGGCTCATAGCCCGCTTGCCCACCAAATCGGCCGCGGTGGTTTTGACATGGGACACGCCCGCCGCTTTCTTCAGCCGCGCAAGCGTTTCTTCATCCAGTTCATCGCCGCTGCGCAGACCGAAGTCCAGCAACTCCTGCTCCGTGATCTTCAAACAGGCGCCATCCTCCAGAAACACCAGCACACGGCCCCGTTTACGGGCGGACGCCTCGATGCGCTCAATCCGCATCGTCGAAATCGTCAGCGCTCACATCCACAGCCCGACCAGCCGCACGGGCAGCAATGCGGGACTGGTTGCTCATCAGCTTGTCAAAATTCTTGCGAATATCAGCCTCCAGCTTGGCAGCCACATCCGGATTCTCCTCCAGATACCGCTTGGCGGCGTCGCGGCCCTGACCGATGCGCACCTCGCCCATGGAGAACCAGGAACCGGCCTTCTGCACCAGATCCAGCTTCACGCCCAAATCGATCAGTTCGCCCAGACGGGCAATGCCCTCGCCGTACATGATATCAAACTCCGCCTCACGGAAGGGAGGCGCCACCTTGTTCTTGACCACCTTGGCGCGGGTGCGGTTACCCACCACCTCGCCGCCGTTCTTCAGCGCCTCAATGCGGCGCACATCAATACGGACCGAGGAATAAAATTTCAGCGCACGGCCGCCGGTAGTGACCTCAGGGTTACCGTACATCACGCCCACCTTTTCGCGCAGCTGGTTGATGAAGATCACGATGGTGTTGGTCTTGCCGATGGCGCCGGTCAGCTTACGCAGAGCCTGACTCATCAGGCGGGCCTGCAGGCCCACATAGCTGTCGCCCATTTCACCCTCGATCTCAGCGCGGGGAACCAGAGCGGCCACAGAGTCCACCACGATCACATCGATGGCGCCGGAACGCACCAGCGCTTCGGTGATCTCCAGCGCCTGCTCGCCGGTGTCAGGCTGGGAGATCAGCATCTCCTCCACGTTGACGCCCAGCGCACGGGCATAGGCGGGGTCCAGCGCATGCTCCGCATCCACGAAGGCCACTTCGCCGCCGCGCTTCTGGGCCTCTGCCACCACATGCAGGGCCAGCGTGGTCTTACCGGAGGATTCCGGTCCGTAGATCTCAATGATACGGCCCTTGGGCAGGCCGCCGATGCCCAGCGCCACATCCAGCGCCAGAGAACCGGTAGGAATATACTCCACATTCAGCTCTGTGCGGTCGCCAAAGCGCATGATGGAGCCCTTTCCGTACATTTTTTCGATCTGGGACATTGCAGACTCAATCGCCCGCTTCTTATCATCGGCCGGTGCCGCG
Organism: Oscillibacter sp.; assembly: GCA_017547085.1. GTDB lineage: Bacteria > Bacillota > Clostridia > Oscillospirales > Oscillospiraceae > Oscillibacter. Next base: position 20,659 of record JAFYQM010000015.1, on the reverse strand, counting down.
GCGGGCATGGAAGCCTTCTCTTTTGCCATTGTACCGTTCCTCCTGTATGTGAAAATCAGTTTCTTTCTCTTGTTGACACCGTCAGTTTATCGCAGTTTCTGTCCCATAAACAGGACTTCAAACCTCCTCCATCAGGGTGCCGAACACCACGCGGGGGATATCTGCGGGATCCTTGACGATCTGAATGTCGCCAAATCCTTTGGCACGCATGATGCGCAGGACGCTGTCCGCCTGCCCGATGCCGACTTCAAAGTAAAGCCGTCCGCCGGGGACAAGGGCATCCGTCCATTTGTCCACGATGGCGCGGTAAAAATCGAGACCGTCCTCGCCGCCGTCCAATGCCAGATGGGGCTCGTAATCCCGTACAGACACGTCCAGTCCCGCAATGTCGGCACTGGGGATGTAAGGCGGATTGGAGACAATGCACTGGAACTCGCCCAGCATCTTCTCCGGTTTTTCCAGCGCATTGGCGTGCATGGGCACCACGCGGCCGCTCAGGCCGTTGCGGCGGATATTCTGTCGGCACACCCGCAGGGCGGCATCAGAGTATTCGCCCAGCACCACCCGCGCCTCCGGAGCCTGAGAGGCCACCGCAAGGCCGATACAGCCGCTGCCTGCGCACAGGTCCAGCACGCGGCACTCGCCAAGGGTGCGGACGTATTCGATGGCCTGCTCCGCCAGCACCTCGGTGTCAGGGCGGGGGATCAGCACATCGTCGGAAATATCCAGCGGGAGGCCGTAAAACTCCCACTCGCCAATGAGATACGCCACCGGCTCACCGGCCAGATGGCGGTCCACCAGCGCCCGCACCCGCTGTTCGGTGGCAGGCGCAACATAGAGACTGCCGTCGCGGGTCAGTTCATCACGGGTCTTGTCCGTGCCGAAGCATACCAGTTCCCGGGCCTCCAGCGTGGCCGCCTCAATGCCGCTGCGCTTCAACTGCTGGCGGATGTCCAGATATAAATTGTTATAGGTAATCGCCATGGCGTCGTCGCAAAGTCCGTTACTCCCTTGCTCCTCCTCTTTACCATTCATCCTTGCCCTTTACGCTGGGCAGCACCAGTTCAATGGAACGGATCGCCACCTCGATCATGCCGTCCTCCGGCTCATTGGTGGTGAAATTCTGCATCCACATACCGGGCGCGGTCAGCAGCTTGGCGATGCCGCCCTCCTGCACATGGCGTCCCACCCAGCGGTTGAACTCATAGGTCACGCCCACCACCAGCGGCAGCAGCAACAGATGGATCAGCGTGCGCAGCAGGGTGTTGGTAATCGGCCAGATGCCGAAGACCACGCTGGAGAACAGGATCGACACAAAAATGACTACAAACAGGAAGCTGGTGCCGCAGCGGGGATGGTGCATCGGTTGCTTCCGGACATTTTCCACCGTCAGCGGCAGGCCCGCCTCATAGCAAAAAATGGTCTTGTGCTCCGCGCCGTGGTACTGGAACACGCGGTAAATGTCCTTCTGCTTGGAGCAGAAGATGAGATAGAGCAGGAAGATGACGATCTTCAGCACACCCTCGATCAGGTTGCGCACCCACATGGGACAGTCGGGGAAAAAGTGCAAGACACCGCCGGTGACGAGGGTGGGCAGCACCATGAACAAAAACACGCTCAACCCCACACCCAGCACCACAGCCAGCGCAATGATGGCTTTTTCCAGCGCCTTGCTGGACAGGTGCTTTTCCAGCCACAGTTCAAATTTAGAGGGCTGGACCGCCTCTTCCTCCGGATAGAACTCCGCAGAGTACATGAGCGCCTTGACGCCGTTGACCATGGAGGCGAGGAAATTGACGGTGCCGCGGATCAGGGGCACGCCGAGAATGGGGTAGCGGTCCTTGATAAACTTCAGGTCCTCTACCTTTTCCACCAGTTCGCCGTTGGGGTCCCGCACCACGATGGCCTGTTTTTCAGGCCCACGCATCATAATGCCTTCAATCAGCGCCTGTCCGCCGATGCTGGTGCGGAACGCGCAGGATTTTTCTTCAGCCATAGGGATTCCTTTCTATATTTGGGATTTTAACACAGCCGCTCGCAAAAAGCAAACATTTGTTCGATTTTCCTGTTAATTATTTTTTCCGGGCAGGCGAATGGTAACTTCCGCACCGCCGCCCTCAGCGTTGCCAATCTCAAAGCTGCCGCCGTGGAGCTGAATAATCTCATCGCACACAGCAAGACCGATACCACTGCCGCGGGCCTTGGAGGAGCCCTTGTAAAACTTCTGCTTGACGAAGGGCAGCTCCGCCTCGGGGATACCGGGGCCGAAGTCCCGCACGCGGATAATCTGGTCGCCGCCGGCCTGCTCCGCCGTGACCACGATGCGCTTGCCTGCGCCGCCGTGCTTGGCGGCGTTATCCAGCACATTGCAGAACACCTGCTTCAATCGTTCGGGATCGCCATCGATCTCCGGAGCCAGTTCGTCCGCCGGATCATACTCCAACGCGATCCCCTCCTGCCGAAACAGTTCCCGGTAGGTGAAAATAGCGTCTTCCAGCTCTGCCTGCAGGTCCACCGGCTCAATACGGAGGGTAAAACGGCCATCTTCCATCTTTGAGAACTCCAGCAATTCCTCCACCATGGTGGACAGGCGGCGGGATTCGTTGAGGATGATGCGAATGCCCCGCCGCATCTGCACAGGGTCTCCTGTGGGATCTTCAAGGATGGTCTCACCCCAGCCGTTGATGGCGGTAAGAGGCGTGCGCAGCTCGTGAGACACAGAGGAGATGAACTCCGTTTTCATCTTTTCGTTCTGGCCGATCTTCATGGACATATCGTTGATATGGTCCACCAGTTCGCCCAGCTCGTCGGTATACTTGTTGTCGATGCGGATACCGTAGGTGCCTGCAGAAATACGCTGGGCAGCCTCGGACACCACCGCCACCGGCTCCACCACGTTGTTGATGAACAGCAGGTTGGAGATCAGCACCATCGCCATACACAACAGGGCCACCAGACAGATGACCAGAATCGTCAGCATCACCTGATGGTTGGCCGCCTGCATGGAGGTGACAAACCGCATGATGCCCACCACGCGGCCGTTGTAGATCAACGGGTGGGACACAGCCATGATGGGCTCGCCTGTTTCCGGGTCCGGCCCGCGGAAGGGAGCCATTTCATTCATCGTCAGGGCACGGCTGATATCATCCGTGCCGGGGGTGGTGCCCGCCGTCAGGCCGGAGGTGGATACCTGAATGCGCCCGCTGCTGCCGATAAACTGCAGTTCGATGCGGTCCTTGTCCTCAAAGGCCTCGGCGGTCTGCACAGCCTTCTGGTAGTAGCTGTTGTAGCCGCTGTCCATGAAATATTCGTTAAAGGAGTTGGCTACTGCCTGAGCCCGGGTCTCCAAACCTTTCTGGAGGGAGCCATAGTAATAGCTGGACACACCGGCTGCAAAAATCAGCACGATCAGCACCAGCACCAGCGCCACCGGCATCACGGTGTTGAAGATCCACCGCTGCCGCAGGCCCCGCAGCCGGATCATACTGCGTCTGCGCTTTTTTTCTTCGGACATACGCCCCCTCCTTTCCTCAAGCGGTCAGCACTTGTTCAAAATGCCCTCAGAACCCCCACTTATAGCCGTAGCCCCAGACCGTGGTAATGTAGACAGGATTCTGCACATTGTCCTCGATCTTCAGCCGTAAGCGGCGGATGTTGACGTCCACGATCTTCAGCTCACCGAAATAGTCGCGGCCCCAGACCATATCCAGCAGTTCCTCACGAGAGAGGGCCTTGCCGGGGTTTTCCATGAAGACCCGCATAATGGAGTATTCCACCTGCGTCAGCTTGATGCGCTGACCGTTTTTCTCCAGCGTGCGGTTGCGGGTGTTCAGCAGGAAAGGCTCCTGCCGGATCTCGCCGGTCTGGACGGGCTCCTCACCGCCGGCACGGCGGAACAGGGCGTCCACACGGGCCGTCAGCTCCGCGGGAGAGAAGGGCTTGGTCACATAGTCGTCCGCGCCGGTCATCAGGCCGGTGACCTTATCCATCTCCTGTGAACGAGCCGTCAGCATAATGATGCCGATCTTCGTATTGGTGGCGCGAATGCGGCGGCAAACCTCGAAGCCGTCGATGCCGGGCAGCATAATGTCCAGCAGCGCGACCTTGGTGTCGGGATGTTCCTTCAGTTGAGAAAGCGCGTCTTCGCCGGTCTCGGCTTCAATCACGTCATAGCCCGCGCGGCGCAGGTTGATGACGATAAAACTGCGAATACTGGATTCGTCTTCTAAAACCAACACTTTTTTCATGCTGTGCATCCCTTTCTCTCAGTTATTTCCCGTCGCCCATTCGGACAGGATCAGGCTGAAGCCTGCACGGATCTCGTCCGCCGTCACGCCGTTCTCCCAACTCTCATTGGCCTCCAGCAGCTCAGCGGTATAGATGGTCTCCGGCTGCCGGCTGAGGAGGAAGTGGTTCCCCCGCACAGCCCGCAGTTCCCGGTTGGTGCCGGTATAAGCCGCAATTCGCAGGAACGGCTGCGCCGTCTCCTGAATATAGAACACCACACTGGCCTCACCGGAACCAGCGGCGCGGCTGCTCCGAACGGTATCCCGCCATGCCTCCGGCATCCGCAGGAACCATCCGTCCGCGGTATTGTGGCAGGTCTGCAGCACGGGCACAGACGTTCCGTCTGTTTCGTAGCGGTACCAATCCACGATGGCACAGGTGCCGTTCTGATTCTCCAAATACACAGGACGGGGAACCTCGGTCACTCCATCGTCATTGATGTCGGAGGGATACAGCCCGCAGAATGTTGAGATCTCTGCGGAAACGCCGCTTTGCTCCGAGAGGGCAATGTTCGTCAGTTCGCCATTCCGCAGCGTCAGAATATCCGTGATGCTCTCCGCCGTGTCCGTCACACCGGTGACATACAAAGCAGGCGTTCCATCCTGCAGGGTTCCGGAGATGACCCGTCCCTGCTGGCTCAATTCCGCCATCGTGACGGAAATACGCGCAGAGGTCTGCCCGGCAAAGGTTCCGTCAGTTTGCCAGCGGTAATAATCCGCCACGCTGCCGCCTTCCTCATCGGCCCGCAGCACCACCAGTTCCTGCCTCTGGTCCCGTTCCAGATCCGCGGTGGTATAGCGGACGTAATTGGTCCGCACAAGGGTCTCCGCCCTGCCGGACGCCCGTCCGTAAAGGCTGTAAACCTCCAGCACCTGCAGTTCCGCGGCAGCCTTCCACCCTACGATCAGCTCCATTTTTCCGTCGCCGTTGAGATCGTTGTAAGCGATGCTGGAGATACTGGTGCCGCTGGCCTCGATCAGTTCACTGCGTTCATAGCTGTCGTCATTGCCGGCAAAAATATAGATTTTCAAAGGTTTTTCATCCGCGGAGTTGCGGAAAAAAGCCAGTGCTTCCTCCCGTCCGTCACCGTCCAGATCGACTAACTGCACCGGCTGGATGTTTGTACCGCTGGTAGGTGCCGCGTACTCAGCTCCATCTTCCAGAACGGCGTTGATCTGCTTGTTCAGCTCCGTATACTTGGCAGGCAGCTCCGGGAGGCTGTAAAGCTCCTCCGGATTGAACACCATCTCCGGCATACTGCAGCCGGAAAGTCCTGCCGCAGCTGCCAAAAGCAGCACCAGCAGCCATATCTGTCCCAGCAAATTCTTCACAGTCCCCCTCCTTTCTCTGCGCATAATTCAACGGATATCATCATATCACATTTCCCCCGGATTGGGTAGCCTTTCTTCCGGATTTTAACGGTCTGTTCATTTTTTTGCAGAAGCGAAAATCTCCTCTTGAATTTCACGCCGGTATCCTGTATAATGAACGGGTCTTTAGTCGCCGGTGTGATGGAATGGTAGACGTGACGGACTCAAAATCCGTTGGTGGCGACACCGTGTGGGTTCGAGTCCCACCACCGGCACCAAAAGAGCCGTGACCCGGAGGGTCACGGCTCTTTTGCTGTTATGCGGTGCCACGAAGAACGCCCGCAAGATCCCCGCGTACAAGCACATTTTGCTAAAAAAGAGGACATCCTTTCCGGATGTCCTCTTTTTGCGTTATGCCTCCGGCACCGCCGTCTGAAATTCGTACCATGTATATCCGGCAGCTTCCACTGCCGCCCATGTGCAGGCCATACCTTCACACTCCGCCCATGTCAGATACCGGAAAAAGAACTCCGTTTCCAGATGACAGGGCAGGATATCCAGTACGATTCCGCGAATCTGGTCAAATTCCTCTGGAATGCCAACGATCCCCGGAAAGGTCACCCGCAGCATTTCACCACTCAGTTCCTGTACCTGTGCCGGGACGCCGCAGCCACGAATGGTACGGTTGATGTCCGCAGGTGTGAGACTGTCGCCATCGATCTGCAGCAGTGCCCCAATAGCCTCTCTACGGGACTCCACTGTGACAGCGGCAGGTCTGCGGGTGAAAAGTACCTCTCTTCGTACCAGGCCCTCGCCTTCTGCCGTAGCCGTCAGGCTTTCCCGCTCCGCCATCTCCAGTTTTTCTGCCACAGCGTCCAGTCCACTACCCAGCGCATGGAGTTCCGCGCGGTTGATGCTGTCCCTGCTCAGGTCATATACACCCAGCGGTGCCAGCAGCACCCGCAGATATTCTTCATACATCTGTTACGCCTCCATCTCCGTCACTGTCAGACTGCCCAGCACCGGCAGCACAGTCCCGCTTGCCGCCAGATCCTCCACAGGAGCGGTGAAGCGGTAGTTCTCCACGCCGTCCAGTTGATAGATGCGGCTGCCCAGTTCCGCCAGCGTCACCGGCTGTCCCAGCAGTCTGCCGGTGAAGAAGGCCCGCAGCGTCTCCTCCACATCCGCACACACTTCGGAGAAGGACACGCCCTCCGCGGGCAGAACCGCCACATGCACATCCACCTTCGCCGCAGCAGGAGCCTTTACCTGCACATCCACAGCGATCTCACGTTTTTCCTGCAGCTGTGCCTGCAGTCCCTCCAGCAGGTCTGCCTGAGGCAAGCCGCCCTCGGCCGCCACATACACATCCACCGTGCCGATGCCTCTGGCCCGACCCACCGCTCTGGCCGCAGCCACGCCGGGATAGCTCAGCGCCGTCTGCTCATACCACACTGCATTGGCTCCGTTGGGCAGACGGCGGTAGCTCTCCAGAATCCGCTCCCGGAAATCCGCATCGCTTTCCTGTTCTCTGCCTCCGGAAAACGCCTCCGGATTGGTACAGCCGGTAACTGCCACGGGACAGGCTGCCAGAATGCAGACCACTCCCGCAATGGCATTGCCGTTTTTGCCTCTCTCCACCGCCTCCGCAGGCGCATCCACGGATGTCTCGCCCGCTTTCAGCGTCACCGCCTCGGTGGTCTGGAAGCGCACCTCATCCTCCGTCATACAGACACTTCCGGCCGGAATGACCATATCTGCCGCCGGAGCAGATGCCGCCAGAAACCGCAGTGTACCGGTCGCCCTTTCAGCCGATGTGCGTTCCAGTCCCCGCACCATGCCGTGACGGTCCAGATAAATGTCCTGTGCAGTCTGGGGAAAGCTCTGGTCCAGCACCCAATCTGCCTGCATCTCCAGCGCCTGAATCTGTGCTGCCGCAGCCCACAGGCGCACGGTCAGGTCACAGCCCTCGTCAGGCACGAAACCGCTTCGCTCCGCAAAAGACGCCAGCAGCGCCTGATAAATTTCCTCTGTACTTCTCATGCCTGTCTCCTCTCACATCTGCATCGGCAGCATCACTTCCAGCCGTTGGCCCTGCCAGTCCAGCTCCGCCCTCAAGTCAGCTGTACCGTTTTCGTTCTGGCTCAGTGCCACGGCACGCACCTGCACATCCTCCTCTGCAAGCGCCTCTGCCACGAACTGCTTTGCCGCACTCTGCCGCTGGGCGGCAGGCAGGCTGCCTAACTGCCAAAGGCGGCTTCCAAGTGTCTCACAGAAGGGGAATTGCCCTCTTCTTGCCGTCAGGCGGTAAAGGATTCGCTGCAGCAGTGCCTCCTGCCCATGAACAGCGCGTAGACCGCCCACACCGTCAGGGACGTAATCCCCATTACGCAGTTTCAGTTCCATTACAGGATTCCTCCTTCGCATTCACAGGGCTGATACTCCTTGCCGTTGACGGTCAATTTCCCTCTGATCTCCACGCTTCCCCGCAGTTCCACAGCGCCGTCCTTCCGCAGATACACAGCATTTCCCCCGGGGCCGTAGATGTAAACCTCCCCCGGCTGCATCCCCTCCGGAGCCACAGCCTGCTGCCGTCCGCTGACACACTGCTCCTCTCCGCCGGGGCCGCCCTTGATCACCAGCACCGATGCGCCACTCTCCGGCAGCCAGATATAGCCGCCCGGTCCATAGACCGGCAGGGCGCGCACCTCACCGCGGGTCAGCACACCCACACTGCCGCCCGCAATGGTAGTCACGCCCAGATCCGCGTCCGTACCAGCCTCTGCCGTCCGCATTCGTTTGGAAAGCCACATCCTCATTCACACTCCCTCAAAGTCAATGTTGCCGTAGCACCGTCCTTCACAGAAAAGCGGTTTTCCGCCTCCGTCACTTGAAAGACGCCGGATACCCCCATTCGCTGCAGTTCCAGCGTGATCCGGTCGCCGGGAAACGCAGGGAAACCGCCTGCAAGGGTCACAGAAAGTTCCTTCTCCTCTTTTCGGGACTGTTCGATCTGGTATTCTCCGGTGTAACGCATGTCCGCCCAGGTGCTCTGTCCCGGCGTGTAGACCACGCGGCGGCACTGGCCTCCGCGATTAATCCAGTCCTGATTCTTCACGGAATAACTGGCATTTCTCTTCTTGTCGATCACCAGCACCTCCGACAATACGCCGTAGTGATCCTCCCGCAGGGTACATGCCAGCACCGGGTCGTCCTCGCCGATGACGCGGTGCGTCCATCCGCTCTCCGGTGCTGCCAGCAGACGGCCATCCCGTGCAAAACGGGGCGAAAAACCGCCATATGTCCTGCAGAAGTTCTCCAGCGCCTTCCACTGACTGGTTCCTGCCGCCACGGTGTAGACGGAATCCGCCGCCACATCCTGCAATGCGCCGCAGGAAATGCCGTAGGGCGTCACATGACACCGGATGATCTCCGCAAGGGTCGCACCCTGATAGGTCACAGGACGGGATTCGTTGTCCAGCAGCCGTGCCGCGTAACCGCGACCGCAGATGGTGGCAGTCATGCCGTCCTTTCCCAGTTCCACGGTGTACTCGTCCACAATGCCCCGCAGCATAACCTCGCCGTTTTCGATGGCAGCAAAACCCGCCGCCAGATGCAGCGGCTCCGCCATTTCCTTTTGATAAAGAAATGTGACGGAAAAGCTGTCACAGGGCACCGCCCCCGTGAGCGTCACATTCCATTCCAGCAGCGCCGGCAGGTCATAGACCTGATGGTCTGCCGTAAAAATACGTCCTGTCATGGCAGCTTCACCCTGTCTCCGGGGTAGATCAGATTGGGATTCTTGATCTGGGGATTGGCCGCGACCAGATCAGAGAGCGCCACGCCGTACCGCTTGGCGATGCCCCACAAGGTATCTCCTTTCCTGACGGTGTATACCACGGCCTCCGCCTCCGCAGAAACCTTGGCGCCGCCGGAGCTCTGACCGCCGTTCCACTGCGCGGTGCCGCCGTCATCGTTTCGTTTCAGCCCGCCGTCATAATTGCCCCAATCCTCCCAGAAGGTGAAGGTGTAATGCACATAGTCGGGGGTAGGCTCCTCTGTCACCGTCAGGTCCACGAACCATGCCCGCTCTGCCTGCCACACGGGATGCACAAGGATGCCCGCGCCGTCCTCACGGAACACCTTCACCAGTTCCTGAAACTGTTCATAGGCATGTTCGCCCGCAAACACACCCTCACCCCGCAAAACGCGGCAGGCGCCGCCCAGATCCTGCACCACACACCCGCCGAAGGGCACAGGATGCACCGCCATTCTCCGCTGGTGCTCCACGGTGTAGACCTCCGGGTTGTGGGGCCAGGTGTAATCTTTATATCGCATCGGCGCTAACCGCACGCCCATTCCTCCTCTCAGTGCAGGGAGAAGCCGCCGTCATAGCGCCGCGCATCCCGCTGGATGGCGCGGGAAACCGCCTGCACATCCGCCCCGTCCGTCCGGGCGGCGGCAGTCAGGAATCCCGTCACTCCCCGTTGGGCCGTTTCCGGCCCGTAAACCGCAGTGTCTGTCCGCGGCGCAGATACTGCCTCGCCTGCGGCAGATCGCTGCCGCAGGCGCACAGGTACCGCAGCCGTACCCTGTACGCTTCTCTCCTGCGCAAGCGGCAATTCCTCCGCCGCCGTTTTGCTTTCCGCCGCAGGCCTGCTGCCGCTCATCAGCACCGCCAACGCACGCCGCTGCCGCAGAAGCTTCTGCTCAATGTAATCCATCTCATCCCTCCAGCAGTTGCTCGAACCGTTTCCGGTCAAACGCCGGATTCTCATCCGCCGGTGTACCTTGATCTGCCAACCGTCCCAGCAGCTCCTCCATCTCCCGGGGCGTCAGCTGCTGCAACACCGCGTCTGCATCGGCAAACACCGCCTCATCCTGTGAAAAGCAGCACTCCGCCAGTACCGCCGCATTGCTCAGCAGTGCCCGTTCCAGCGGGTCCTCCGCCGCTTCCCGACTCTCCCGCCAGATGGTCAGCAGCCGCAGCGCCGTCAGCGGACGCAGCATCTCCACCTCTCTCATACGGTGGTCTCAATGCGCTTGGAAGCCACCACAGTGATCTTCTCGGCCACCATGGCGTTGAGCTGACCTTCCTCCGCGATGGTGCTCCACTCGCATCCGCTGTAAATAACCTTTCGGTCCGGCTTGCAGATGACGAGGGAAAAATCCTTCAAATCGTAGAAGTTGATCCCGTCAGACACCGCATCATCGGTGGCGTAAAGGCGGGTCAGTTCCAGCGTATACTTGCGCTGTCCTTCGATCGTCGCCACCGGTTCACTCTCGCCGAATGCCTCCACGCTCTTGGAGGACTTGCTGGCCTTGGCCGTGTAGCTCTGCACCACAGCCACTTTTTTGCCATCCAGTTCCAGATAGATGTCGGAACTGGTGGGAAATCCTTTCACTCCCATGCACCTCTTCCTTTCTTCCCGCCGTTACACGCTGATGTGCACGGTCAGATAGATCTGGTTCAACCCGTGGGCCACGGTAAAGCCAAACTCCACCACACACACGGTGGGATCATCCGCGTCAGCCGTCACAGCAACATCGCTGTAGCTGTCGATGATCTCCGCAGACAGCTTCTTTTCCAGCTCTACGATCACCTGAGAGCGGATGGCGCTGCGGGTGCGGGCGGTGTTTTTGGTGCGGGAGAACTTGCTGCGCAGGGCCGCACGCACAGAAGGAATGATGTCATCCACGATCAGGATGGTGGTCAGTTCCCTCCAGGTGGTGTCCGGCGCACCGCCAGTGGTGGTGCGGGTGGTAATGCCTCTCACGGGAGAGATCACGCCACTGACGCTCTCCAGCGGCGTCACGCCGCCGCGCACCAGCAGGTCGATATCGTTGTCGCTGTATTCCGCGGCAAGGCCACCCAGTCCTGCCAGTTCCGCACCGTTCAAAGGCACTGCAGGGTCACGACTGTCTGCCAGAACGCCCGCCACCGCTGCCGCAGCAAATGCACCGGAGAGGGTGTTGCCATCCTTGTCCAGCACGTCAGGGCCCACCAGCACCATGCGCTCGCTGTTCAGCTGCGCGGCATGCTGCACCAGTTGTGCCGCAGTTTCACCGCTGCCGCCTACCACAGCAATGCGCTCTTTTCTCTGTTCAGACGCTGTCTCCAGCGCGGTGCGCAGCACCTGCTGCACATCAACTGCCGCGCTGTCGCACACGAGAATCTGTGCCTCTCGCTTGCCCAGCGCTGCAAAAGCCGCCTCATAGTCTGTTTTTGCACCGCCGTCCGCCACGCGAACCGCCTCCACCTGAGATGCGCCATTCAAAAACAGCAGCTTCAGGATGGTACTCATACTGGGCACGGCATCCTCTCCAAAAGCGGCCACGCCGTGGGTGTAGCTGGTGATGGTTACCACTTCTCCCACGGTGCCGCGCACCGCTTTGGCGGCTACGCCCACGATTTTGCTGCCCCGGCCGGCGGATACCACCGTCGAGGCGTCATAGACCGAGTAGACGCCCGGTCGTTCATGTCTGCTCTCGCTCAATCCTGTCGGACTCCTTTCAAAATAAAGTCAAGGAACACCACGCCGTCCTCCTGTGCGCAGGCCGTAAATACCGCCTGACAGCGCAGTACGCCGCGGCGCAGGAACATACCTGTTGTCCGCTCCCACGAAAGGGCCTCCCAGCGCAGTTCTCCGGGGCGGATGCCGTCAGGCAGCCGTCCCAGCAGCACCTCCGCCGCAAGGCAGCAACCGCTTTCACAGTCCGCCGCCTTTTCCGCGCGAACCGCCACGGTGATCTCCCCCTCCAGCTGTTTGCCGTAGAGTTCCTGCACCGTGCCAAGAGTCTCGTCATAGACCTCGCCAAGGTAGTTGCAAAAGCCCATGGTCTTCCCCTCCGCGGCTCCCACCGCAACGGCAGCCACCGCGCCGTCATACTGCTTTGCATGCTGGTCGGGAAAAGCGCTCAGGGCGGGAAGTCCGGCTTCGTTCAGTGCCTCTATGACAGCGTCGCGCACTTGTACCAGTTCCTTCACTGCGCCGCCTCCTTTGCCTGTTCCAGCGCCGCCCACCAGTACATCAGCTTTTCGCCAATGTAGTAGGGACGGCTGCTGCGCACCCGAAACTCCTTATCCTGCCAACAAATACGGTCATTTTTCGCCACAGCCGACTTACCCAGATACAGCCACAGCCGTCCGTCGATGCCGCCCAGTTCGCTCTGCACCTCCGGCACCTGCTCATCTCGCTCCGTCACCGGCTGTAAAAACGCCTGCGTCACCGCACTGCCGTCAGAAAGCCGGATGGTCACCTGCTGGCCGTGGCCGCGCAGAATCTCACGGATCCAGTCCATCAGCCCCACACTCCTTTGAAGCAGAAATCCTCCGCCTCCGCGTAGGGCGTCATGAGCCGCTCCGCTGTCTGCCGCAGGGCACGGGCCAGCGCCGTGCGGTCCGCAGTGCTTTTGGTGCGAACGGACACCACACCGGCGGAAAAGCCGCTGACGGCACTGCCGTCCTGTCCGATGACATAGTCCGCCGCAGCGGTAAAGGCCGCCGCGCAGCAAAAAGCCTCGCCGCACAATTTCGGTGTCATGCCCGCTTTCAGTCTGCTTCTCCACAGCTGCTCCGCTGCACCGCAAAGAGCCTCCAGCAGCGGCAGTTCCTGTTCCTCAGCGCCTGCGATTCCTTTCGCCAGCGCCACGATTCGTTCCGTCATGTCTCGTCCCCCTCTCGCTGAAAACACCCTCCAACCCACCCGATCCAAAGGTTCTTACTTCAGGGTCAGAACCTTGGATGCATCGCCAAACAGCTTGGCAAAGCCGGAAATCGAAGTCACGGCCGCGCGTTCCAGCTGGCGGTCGATCAGCTTGTCATACTCCACAGTAACCTCACTACCACAGATCTGCTCCAGTGCAAAGTTCTTGTCCAGACCGATCAGGGTGCCGGCAGGCATAGCAGAAGAGCGCAGCAGCTTGGCGCCCAGAGGGGTAGTCAGGGTGCCGGTGCCCTGGAAGTTCAGGCCCGTCATGGGGTTCTGGAACTCGGTCATCTTCAGCAGGCTCAGCATCACATCGTTGCTCACCAGCATGGTGTTCATGGTGTAGGGATCAAACTGGCTCCAGAAGTCCAGCAGCGCATCGTAGCTCAGGGTACCGGCGGTACCGGAAATGGGATTGGTGCCGATCTTGAAGGCAGCAGCGGGATTGTTGTTGCCGTCGCCGTTCATCAGCACTTCAATGGCGTCCTCCAGATGCATACGACCGATGTAGGCGCCGATCTGGCGCAGAGTCACAGAGAACAGATCCAGTCTCTGGAAACGGATAGCCTCGTAGGAAGCCACCAGCATGCGGCCACGCTTGTGCAGACGCACCAGGTTCTCCTGAGTGCGAATGGTGGTCTGAGGAATGGCAGCGCCCTCCTCCACGCGCAGCAGCTTCTTGTCAGCCTCTGCGGGCACGGAGGCGATGGAGCGGTAGTCCATGCCGTCAAAGCGGGTCACAGTTGCAGTGATGTCAGAGAGGATGCTGCCCTCCTCCATGCCCTGACGCACCACGCGGGACACGAATTCAGGGAACAAAACGGCAGACTCGCTGTTGTGGAAAAACTTCTCCACCATGTCGCTGCCCGCACCCTTGACCTTGATGTCGAAGCGCTTCAGCTGGCGCTGGAAGGCGTCCAGACCCTCCATGGGGGTGCCGCGGTAGTGTTCGCTGGGATCCAGTTCCTCCAGCGTCTGGGAGAAGCTGCGGCCGCTGCGGCCGTACATACCCTTCTCCAGCTTGATGTTTTCAAAATGATAAGCCATGTTCTTTCTCCTCCTTACAGTGCAAAGGTGACCTTGCTGTCTGCGGTGTCCACGTCCACCACCAGATAGCTCTTACCGGCGCTGTCAGTCTTGACGCCGCCGCTGCCGTCAGCAGACAGGTTGGCCCAGCCGGCAGCAGGTGCGGTGCCGGTGTAGGATACCTTCACCATACCGCCCAGCGCCACAGCGCAGGCCTTGCTGTCGCGGCCGATGGCAGTCACCTTGCCGCAGAATGCGTCACCGGCAGCGCAGGCCTTCACCTCACCGTTGCCGCTGACCTTGACCATCTGGCCCTCCACCACTTCACCGTTGCAGGCAAAGGTAGCACACCACTGGCCAATTCCCTCAAAAGAAACGTTCATGTTCTTCCTCCTTTTTTATATGTCTTTGTCCTCATCAGACAAGGAACACTGTCTCATCGCCCCGCTGGGGTGCCGCTTCTCTGCGGCGCAGCTGGGGCGCAGCCGGAAAGCGCTTGGCAGCCTGCGCCTCGTAAACGCGCTTCAGCTCCTTCAGTTCCGGCTCCTCCAAACGTTCTGCGGCTCTGGCAAATACCGCACCGTCCAGTCCGTCGTCTGCCAGCATGGCAAGACGCACCACTTCCCTGCGCAGTTCCTTCAGATAGGTTCTGCCCATGGCTGCCTGCTTTTCCAGCAACGCCATACCGGCAGCCTTTTCGCCAAAGCGCTTCACCACACCGGCGTTGCGCTGGGCGGGTACCGCCACAAAAGACCACTCATAGGCGTCCACCGGCTCCTGCAATTCCACAAAGCACAGCTTCTCGCCATACATCTGGCCTGCCGCATGGCCGCAGGTGCCGCTCTCCGCGCCGCAGATGGAGCAAACATGGCGTGCCACAGCACAGCCCACGCTGACTTCTTTTTTGATGCCGCCCTCGATCTCGGTGATCAGGTCGGCGTTTTTCTCTGTACGCATCAGATAGGCCCAGCCCTTCAGCCAGCAGTATCCGTCACCCGCCGCCGTCACCATGGCAGGCTCGCGGACTACCTCGGTACGGTAGATGCGGGCCGTCTGTCCCTTGGCAGACCACTGGTGGTCGAAAATGCCGCTCTTGCCCAGAAACAGCTCGCCCAGCTTTTCCAGAGCGGCGGTGTCAAAGCGCTCAAAGTCGCGGTCCACCTCGTTGTCGCAAAGCCGTACGCTGAACACATAGACCTGATCCTCTTTCAGTTCCGCCTTGGCGAACCGGTTGATGTATTCCAATTCCTCTCGAATATCCATCCAAACCTCTCCTTATCCGTTTTCCGCCGCGTCGTTTTCCAGCCGCAGCTTCCGTGCCTGTTCTCGATAGAGTTCGGCGCGGGCTTCCTCCACCTGATCCTGCAGGTTGATGTCATCCCAAACCACCTCAACGCCGCAGGTATAGCCGTGCATGCGCAGCCACAGTCCGCAGATCCGCTCCACCATGGGAGTCAGGCTGCGGCGAATCGCCGTGATCTCAGTGGTCAGCAGGTCTGCCTGCTGGGTGCTCATGCGTTCCGTGGAGCTCCAGCTCAACCCCAGCATAAAGGGCGGGATTCCCGTCTTTGCCACGATCTGTTCCAGGATCTGCCGTACGGGAACCTCACTGTCTAAAATAGGGCTGTCACCGCCGATGACCTTGATGTCCACATCACCGACCGCCACAAAGTCCCGCACGCTGTCGCCGCCGGACTCCCGCATAGCGCGGGACCATTCCTCCGCAAGGATGCGTCCCCGCTCTGCCGCGCTGACGCCCTCGCCGCCGCGACAGGTCACCGCAAAACGCACATTGCCGCAGCGTTCCCAGTTCACGCCAATGGTGTGGTAGATCTTCATCAGAATGTCGGACATGAAGGGCAGTGTCCGCAGCAGTGACACGCCGTAGGGCGCACTGGATTCCGGATTAAAGGGCGTAAACAGCAGCAGATTCTGATAGGGCAGTTCCTCCATCCGGCCATGCTCGTCCATGCCGCAGATGGCGAAGTCCAGTGCGCTGTCCCCCTCCTTGATCTCGATGTTCTCCACATCCCCGCACAGCAGTGCAGCGATGTCGCGGTTTCCCGCCGCGGGCACAATTTCACCCACAGCGCGGCCGCAGGTCAGGAGGGATTCCACATACCCGTCCAGAAATGCATTGATGCCATACTGTCCTCTGCCCACGGGCACGGTACGCAAAAACTCCCGCAGTTTTTCCTCCGCCAGAGGGTCTCTGCACGATGCCGATACGCCGCCGGTCATCCGCACCAGTTTGTAGATAGCCGCATCTACCACCGGCACGCTCTCCTTCACTGCCCGGTACAGCCGTGTCTCACCGCTGCGCACCGGTGCAAAATCCCGCAGCATCCCAAAGGGATGCCGTTCTCCGCTGCGCAGCTGACCTGCCGCAGCGGCGGGTTCCTGTTTTCTGAACCACTTCAACCCCAAAACTCCTTTCTTTCGACCACATTTCGTTCCACGACTGCGGCGGCAAAGCCGCAGTCCACCTCACTGGCAAGATCCATGGCAAAATACCGCATCTCGTCCATGGCATGGTCGTTTTCCTTTCTGGGCATGTCCCGATTGCCCCGTTCGTCCCACCGGTACAGCCCCATCTCTCTGAGGCAATCCTCACAATTCCGGCAGATGGCGATGCGTCCGCTCCGCAGCAGATCAGCTGTCACGCGGATGCCGTCCGTCACGGCATTGTCCGCCTTGCGTACGGAAAAACCCCGTCGCCGCAGCGCCTCGATAAAGCTGGCGGCCGAGGGGTCTACGATGACTCTCTCAATGGTTTTTCCCGCCGTCAGCCGCTCCAGATCATCGGCGTATTCCGCATCGGTTTTCTGCCGTCCCGCCTTGCGGGAATCGTAGTAATACTCGGCTGTGCGGTACCACACGTTCCCCTTGCGCCCCCACAGTCCGAAAGATGTGGGGTTGGTCGTTCCGTAGTCCACGGATACGCGCCACTGTTCCACGGGGCCGTCCGGCAGTTTCACCGCATCCCGTCCGGCGTCGAAGGAGTCATAAACCAGCCCCTGCGCCGCCGTCCATTCACCCAGCACAAACCGGCGGTAGAATACACCGGAATACGCTCTCTGGTATCGGGCGCGGATACGGGGTGACAAAGCCGGATTGTCCTCCATGGTAAAGTGCAGCCGCAGCGCTCTGCGCTCTTCTGCTTTCAGGATCCACTCCTGATAAAACCAGTGTCCCGGTCCCTCCGGGTTGCAGTTGAACCACAGCCTGCTGCCCGGCACGCTGCATCGGGCGATGGCCTGCTCCACAAAGGAGCGGGGCATCAGCGCCGTCTCGTCCAGCAGCACGCCCGCCAGCGTACTGCCCTGAATCAGGGAAGCGCTGGACTCGTCCCGTCCGCCAAAGAGCAAAAAGCGATTCTCTCTGCCGCGGTAACGTACGATCAGCAGGTTTTCACTGCGCCGTTCCCGCACGGTCATGCCCAACCGCTTCAGGTAGGGGATCAATTCCGCCAGCAGATTTCTCCGCAGGGAACCGATGGTCTTGCCGCACAGTCCGAACTGTTTTCCGTCAAAGCACCGCTGTGCCCAGAGGAAAAAGGACACGCCCATGGCAAAGGTCTTGCCGCTTCGAACCGCACCGTCGCAGATGATAGCCTCCCAGTCCCCCTGCTGCCACCACAGCAGCACCTGCATCTGCTTGGGGGAAAAGCGCATGTTGTCAGCCACCGCCCCAGCATCCTTCCATCTGTTCCGCTGCATCTTCCAATGCGCGGTACAACTCCTCAGCGCCGCCGTCATCTCCGGTCTCCAGCAGGTGGTACAGGCACTCCAGTGCCCGCACCCGGTCCACCATTTTCATTTCCACGCCTTTATCTGTCACCTTGAATTCCGCCACTGCCGACAGATCCAGCCCCGCCAGATCGTCCACTTTCGGTTCCAGCGCCAACCGCAGCGCATCCTCTGCGCCTCCGAAGGCCAGCTGTGCCAAACGGCGGATTACATCCTCCCTGCGGATCTGCGCTGCGGCGTTAGCCCGCATTTCTTCCAGCGCAGACTGCGTTGCCTGTTTCCCCAGCAGAGAAAAACCGTTCTGCTGTCCGGCGGCCCGTGCCGCCCGCTCCGGATCCATGGTCCGCAGATAGACCCGGCAGAATGTTCCGTTCTTTTCCACGGTTTCCCTGTTCCTCCTCTCAACATCCTTCTATGAACCCCGCCCAAAACAAAAAAATTGCACGCGAACGTGCAATTCTCTTAAAATTTTTTCTTTTCAACGCCTCCATTTTCGTCCCTGGACAAAAAAGCCTTTTTCTGTAAAGGTCCCGTTAATATTTTAGCGGCAAATTTACAAGCTTTCTGCTATAATGTATGTTACAAAAGAAAAGGAGGGTATGTTTTGTCCTCTCAAAAAAAGCAACTGCGCCGCCTGTTCCCGTTTTCCTGGCGCGATTTGTTCGTCTCTGTGGCCATTCTGTTTCTCGCCGCCATCCTGTGTATTTTTCTTCAGCAGTTGGATGGCCGTGAAGGATTTGCCTCCCCCATCTTCGTTTTGGCAGTTCTGTTAATCTCCCACCTGACCACTGGATATCTCTTCGGTCTGCTCTCTTCCGCAGCGGGTGTGGTGTGCGTCAACTTCATCTTTACATATCCTTTCTGGGAGGTGGACTTTTCCATCACCGGTTATCCCATTACCTTTCTCTCGTTCCTTGCTGTTTCCGTCATTACCTGCGCACTGACCAATCAGGTGCGTGGCCAGCAGCAGCTTCGGGCCGAAAATGAAAAGGAAAAAATGCGGGCCAACCTGCTCCGTTCCGTGTCCCACGATATCCGCACCCCCTTGACGTCTATTGTTGGTTCCACCTCCGCCATTCTGGAAAACCCGGATCTTCCTGTGGAAGAACAAAAGGAACTTCTGGAGGATGTCCGTGACGAGGCTCAGTGGCTGATCCGCGTGGTGGAAAACTTGCTCTCCATCACCCGCATGGGCAACAACCAAACCGCCCGTATCGAAAAAACGGCGGAGGCCGCCGAGGAAATTCTGGGCGATCTGGTGGCAAAATTCCGCCGCAGATTTCCGGATGTGCAGGTTATTGTAGAGGTTCCAGATGAACTGCTGATTGTCCCCATGGACCCGATTTTGATCATTCAAGTTCTTTCCAATCTGCTCGAAAACGCTGTGATCCATGGCCATAGCACCACAACCATCCGCATCCTGCTGCAAAAACAGGGTAATTTTGCCCGTTTTGCCGTCATTGACAATGGCGACGGTATTCCTGAAAAAACCTTGCCCACTCTGTTTGACGGCGCCCTGACCCATACCGTCTCCACATCCTCTGTAGACGGAAAGCGCAATATGGGTTTGGGCCTTTCGGTCTGCAATGCCATTGTACGCGCCCACGGCGGCACCATGGAGGCACGCACCTCGGCAGACGGCGCCGAATTTTCCTTCTCTCTTCCCCTGACTTTTTAAGGAGGCTCTGCTATGACGATTCGCGAAAAAATTCTGGTTGTGGAGGATGAAAAAAGCATCTCCACGCTGATCGCCACTATTTTAAATAATACCGGCTATGAAGTGATGAAAGCCCGTACCGGCAGCGAGGCCCTCTCCATGATCTCCTCTCATTGTCCTGATTTGATCGTGCTTGATCTAGGCCTGCCTGATATGGACGGACTGGATATTCTTCGTCAGATCCGCAGCTGGTCCACACTTCCTGTGGTGGTGGTCTCTGCACGCTCCCACGAGCGGGACAAGGTCACCGCTTTGGAATTGGGCGCGGACGACTATCTCACCAAGCCCTTCGGAACCGACGAACTGGTAGCCCGTATCCGTACTGCCATCCGTCACACCCGCACCACCAGCCCCAATAACGAGATCGCCCAGAAAGGCACATATACCGTCGGTGAACTGACCATTGACTATAACAAGCATCAGGTCCTTCTTCGCGGCGAAAATGCCAAACTGACGCTCAGCGAATTCCGTATTGTTGCTCTGCTGGGCAAGCATGCAGGCAAAGTGCTGACCTACGACTATATCATCAAGGAGCTGTGGGGTCCCCGCGCCGGCGGAGACAACCAGATCCTCCGGGTCAATATGGCCAACATCCGCCGCAAAATTGAAAAGAACCCGGCCGAGCCGGAATACCTGTTCACAGAAGTGGGTGTCGGTTACCGCATGGCCGAGGGCAACTGATCTAAAAAACCGAAAGTGCCGGACCCCTTGGGGTCCGGCACTCAGTCTGTCGAGAAACCCGGTTGCGCATCAAGCAGCAACCGGGAATTTCATCATTATGGTGGAAAAGATCAACTTAAGTAAGCTAGGATGTGTGCTCTTCCATTTCCATTTTGCCAGTTTTTTGAGGTTCATGGCAGC
>JAFYQM010000014.1 GCA_017547085.1 Oscillibacter sp. | reverse complement strand
CCTGCACCACCAACTGTCTTGCCCCCATGACCAAGGTCATTCACGACACCTTCGGCATTGAACAGGCCCTGATGTCCACCATTCACGCTGCCACTGCCAAGCAGAAGGCCGTGGATGCCCGCGCCGGACGGGACTGGCGTACCGGCCGCAGTGTCATCGGCAACATTATCCCCTCCACCACCGGCGCTGCCAAGGCCGTAGGACAGGTGATCCCTGAGCTGAAGGGCCGCATGACCGGCATGAGCTTCCGCGTTCCCACCAATGATGTCTCCGTGGTGGATCTGACCGCCCGCCTCATTGAGCCTGCCTCCTATCACGATGTCTGCGTAGCCATGCGAAATGCCGCCAACAACAGCATGCGGGGCATCATCACCTGCACCACCGATCAGGTGGTGTCCTCCGACCTGACCGGATTTTCCGAAACCTGCATTTTCGACGAGACCGCCGGTATCATGCTGGACAACAACTTCGTCAAGCTGATCGCATGGTACGACAACGAATGGGGTTATGCCAACAAAATCCTCGACCTGATGGCACACATGGATATCACAGATCATCTGGTCTGATATCACACTCTCTTTGAAAGAGGCGCGGGAATCATTCCCGCGCCCTTTTCCCGCAAAAAAGGAGCCGCTTTCGCGGCTCCTTTCATCATATCATTTTATTCCTCTTCGTCGGTCACGATCAGGCCGTAGCCGCCGTTTTTACGCTGGTAGACGATGCAGAGGCTGTCATCCTCGCTGTTGCGGAACACGAAGAAGTCATGGGCCAGCAGGTTCATCTGCAGGATGGCCTCCTCGGTGCTCATAGGCTTCACGGCGAAGCGCTTGGTGCGGACGATGTTGAACTCCTTCTCCTCCAGGACCTCAAAGTCATCGGCAGCAGCCGCAGGGGGGAATCCCTCGCTGCGCAGCTTCTTGGCCAGACGGGTCTTGTTCTTCAAAATCTGCCGCTCAATATATCCCACCGCGGCGTCAACAGCGCCGCGCATATCGCCATCCGGGGCTTCCGTCTGCGCACGGAGCAGTGCGCCGCCTCCACGAATCGTCAGCTCTACGATGCACAGGTGATCTTTCTCCACAGCAAAGGTCACGGCAGCAGAAGTATCCTCGCTGAAATACTTGTCCAGCTTGGAGATCTTCTTCTCGGCGTAGGCTTTAATGGAATCGTTCAGAGAGACTTTCTTGCAGGTGTAGGTAAACTTCATAAAATCGCTCCTTTCGTGTGGAAGAGAGGCGCCTCCTCTCTTTTGTGTAGTATAACACATATCTTTGCGTTTGCATAGAGAGAAATGGACATTTTTTACAATTTGTTCAAGGGTACCACCTTTCGACAAAGGAAGTGGTAAAGCGACAAAACTTCCCATTTACGGGAGCGTCCCCTCGTGCTATGATAATCAAGGAAGCTTTCCAATATCCCACCCGCTTGAGCCGTACAGTTTTGACTGTGCGGCCCTTTTTTATGCAAAAAAAGAGACTGCCGCAGGCAGTCTCCTTGAATTATCTTCTTCTGCGGCCGCCACCGCGTTTTCCGTCCATGTTGCGGTTCAGATCAGCCATCTTTCCCTCCGAGGAGGAGAGGAACTTCTTCAGCTTGTCCTCAAAGGTCTGGTCGGCAGAAACCGGCTGGGGCTGCTGGGGAGCGCGGACAAAGGTGCGCTCCTGCGGGGCCGCGGGACGAGGGGCATTGCCGGCAGCCGGACGGGGCGCATACCCGCCGCCGGCAGGACGCGCAGGCCGCTGAGCGGGACGCTCCTGCGGCTGTGTCTTTTTAATGGACAGGTTAATTTTCCCGTTCTCCGTGGACAGGACCAGAACCTTGACCTCCTGTCCCTCCTGCAGAAAATCATGCACATCGTTGACAAAGGTATTGGCGATCTCCGAAATATGTACCAGTCCCGAGGCGCCGCCCTCCAGTGCGACAAATGCGCCGAATTTTGTGATGGTGGTCACTTTGCCTGTCAAAATGCTCCCTACCTGAAGCTCCATACGCGTTCCCGTTGCTCCTTCCAAATCTCACCCACACCGTTTGCCTGTGGTTTTTGAAATAAAACGATGCCGACCGCAGGAGGCGAGTTTCCTCCTCGTCGTCCGGCACCGTTCAGTTGCTGATATCGTAAATCACATATTCGCCGGGCGTTACCAGATTCAGTTCCTCCCGGGCGATCTCTTCCATCTTCTCAGGGGTGGGACCCTCTGCAATGTCCGCGGCCAGCGCTTCGTTTTCTTTCTCCATTTCCGCTACCTGCCGGGCATATGCTTCCTTTTCGGCGCGGGCATCCTTGACCTGTCCCTGCAGGCCATAGAGCTGCCAGCCGATGGCCGTCAGAAGCAGCACAATCACAAGCTTCGTCGCGAGGCTGGACCGTGTCGGGGCCCGCTTTTTCGTTTCTCTTGCCATGTATGCCGCCTCCTCCCCCATTTTGTTCTTCTTATTGTATAGCATTTCCGCGCAAAATAAAAGAGGTTTTTTCCTTGCCGCACCGTTTTTTTGCAAAAATTTTTGATGCGGCGGACAGGGCGGATCAGCATGTGTACCATCCACATCAGGGTGTCCGTCCAAAACTTCCACACCGGGCGCAGCCATTCGGAAAACGCGCAGAAAAACAGCACCACGCCGCCAAGGGCGCCCACGATCAGGAACCCCCGCAGTTCTCCGCTGCCGCGCCGCAGAAGGAACAAAAAGCTCCCGCCTCCCGCGGCGGCGCAGAACAGGGCGTCCAGCAGCGGCGCGATCCGCGGCAGCAGTAAACGAAACGGACGTAGCAGGTCATACAAGATCCCCACGGAGAGGCCCAGCAGAACAGATTGTCCGAACGTCAGCAGCTGCTGGGAGAACAGCCCGCCCATTGTTATCCGAACAGGCGGCTGAAAAAGCCGCCTCCGCTCTGCCGGGCATCCTCGTAAGTCACGGAATCGATCCGCCCGTCCACATGGAGTTCTCCGCCATCCAGCGACAGCTTGCCGATGTGCAGATCCTCCCCGGTCACCACAAGGGTCCCCGCAGAGGTGGACATCACGATCCCTGTCTCGTCAAAGCGCTCTACATCCTCCACGCCGGTCACCGTCAAATGCTCCCGTCCGGCAAGTTCCAGCCGGTGTGCGGCAGCGGACAGATTGGTATACTCATTCATTTCTGCATCCCTCCCCTGTCCACAGGATATGGCCCGGGAAGGAAGATTATGCCTCAGCGGCCGATCTCTTTATACAGGTTGACAGCATCCGCCTGCCGGACCGTTTCCTGCACCGCCAGTACCTCCACCGTCAGCGTACGTGCGCCGAAGGACAGGGTGATCTGGTCCCCTACCTTCACGTCGTAGGATGCGCGCTGCACCTTGCCGTTGACGGTAACAAGTCCGTTGTCACAGGCCTCATTGGCCACAGTCCGCCGCTTAATGAGGCGGGAAACCTTTAAATACTTATCCAGTCGCATAAAAACCTCTCTTGAAAGTGAATAAGACTGCCGGCACGGTGTGCCGGCAGTCGGGATATCTTTGCCTTACTTGGAGACAGCGTCCTTCAGAGCCTTGCCGGCCTTGAACAGGGGCACGACAGATGCGGGGATCTCAATGGACTCCTTGGTCTTGGGGTTACGGCCAATGCGGGCAGCGCGCTTCTTCACTTCGAAAGAGCCAAAGCCCACCAGCTGGACCTTTTCGCCTTCCTGCAGAGCAGCGGTGATGGTGTCCAGAGTGGCAGCGATAACAGCCTCAGCGTCCTTCTTGGAAACGTCAGCAGCAGCGGCGACAGCATTGATCAGTTCAGCCTTATTCATGTTTATCCTCCTGTAAAGTCGTTTGTGATACAAACGCTATATTTCTTAACGCGTAAAACGCGTGTTAAGACAGTTGTTCCTTGGCACGGTTCCACAGTGCCAGCAGTTCCTCCTCCGTGTATGCGGAGAGAGGCTTGTCTGCTGCCGCCTCCTCCACAAGGCGGAAGCGGTTATCAAATTTATCGCAGGCACGGTGCAGGGCGTCCTCCGGGTCCACGCCGGACATCTGGGCCACCTTTGCGGCAATGAACAGCACATCGCCTACTTCTTCCCGAATGCCGTGGCAGGTGTCCACTGCTTCTCCGGCCTCCACAGCCTGCCGCAGTTCCCGCACCTCTTCTTCCAGTTTGGTCAGGGCATCCACCGGTTCAGACCAGTCAAAGCCGGCCTTGGCGGTCTTTTTCTGCACCTTTTCCGCCCGCCACAGGGCAGGCAGGGTATGGGGCACGGACTCAATGGCATCCGCCGTGGAGCGCTGGCCCTTTTCCTTGCGCTTGAGCACTTCCCAGTTGACCAGAACCTCCTCGGAGGTATCGGCCTGCATGGTCCCGCCAAAGACATGGGGATGCCGGTAGACCATCTTCTGCGCGATGCCGTTGACTACGTCAGCCATGGTGAAGCGGCCGCTTTCCGTCTCGATCTGGGTGTGGAAGGCAACCTGCATCAAAATATCGCCCAGTTCCTCGCACATATCCACCGGGTCTTCCCGGTCGATGGCATCCAGAACCTCGTAGGTCTCCTCCAGAAATTCCCGCCGGATGGAAGCATGGGTCTGCTCCGCGTCCCAAGGACAGCCGCCGGGAGATCGAAGCAATCTCATGATCTCCAGAAAGTCTTCCCAGCCATACAAATTCTTACATTGAAAATCTACCATACATCCTCCGCCTTTGCAAGGAATTTTCTCTCTAAAAGCCTTGAAATATCAGGGTTTCTTCACTTTAAGTGCAAAAGTTTAATAAGCTTTGCGCCATGGGGAATGGATTTCAAATCCTCTGCCCGCAGGATCCGCAGCGCGATGACCAGCACACCGTACACCGCCACACCGGCGCAGATGCCTGCCAGCGTCGCCACGGCATTTGCACCGTAGACAGAGTGTCCGCCGGAAAGCTGCCGGTATGCGAAGCCATGCACAGCCCATGCGGCGCCGCCCATCAGCGCGGAGGCCACTACCGGCTTTGCAAACAGCTGGATATACTTCGGCTTCTGGGGCAGGTACTTCCACACAAAGAACATGTTCAGGCTCACAATCACCGCATAGCAGCACAGGGTGGAAACGGGTGCGCCGTGGATGTTGATCTCCGGATTGCCCACCAGAATATAGTTCATCACAATCTTTACCACACCGCCGATAATCACGGTGATGATGGGCAGCTTCTCCTTGCCCAGCGTCTGCAGAATGGCGTTGGTCAGGATCATCATGCACACAAAAATCGTAGCAATGCCCAGCAGCCGCAGATGGGGACCGGCTGCCAGTGCGCCCTCATACTGGGCAGGCAGGATCAGCACCATAATGGGGGTTGCCAGCGCGCTCAGGCCCACGCCTGCCGGCAGGGCCAGCATGGCAATGATGCGGAACGCCGTCGAAACCGTGCGATCTGCGCCCGCATAGTCCTTCCTCGCCAGCGCGGCGGCGGCAAAGGGGATCAGGCTCATGGTGACGGGATACACAAAGGATGACACCATGTTCAGCATATCCATGGCGTAGGAATACTGGCCCTTCAGGGCAGCAGCCGCCACCTCCGTCAGTCCAAGGCCGGTTTGCAGACGACCGAGGATGATCTTCGTGTCGATGACGGTGATAATGCTCATGGCGCAGTTGCTGAGGGTAATGGGAATGCCAATGGAGAGGATGCTCTTCATGATGGCACCGCTGCCGTCCGGTGCATCCAGCGATTCCTTCCTGTTCCGGTGGGTGGCCAGATACACAATCAGGAAACACATGGAAAGCACCGTGCCGATGGTGACGCCGAAGATGGCCCCGGCAGCCACGTTTTCCATGCCCTGTCCCAGCTTGACAATGTACCACGCCAGCGGCAGGCCGATACCCACCTTGCACAGCGCCTCCAGCACCTGAGAGATGGCGGTGGGCTTCATGTTGCCCTGTCCCTGCGTGTAGCCGCGCATGCAGGCCAGCAGGCACACGCAGAACACGGCGGGTGCCAGCGCACGGATGGGCTGGGTGGCCATTTTGTTGTTCTGAATGACGGCCAGCTGCTCCGCGCCGAAGAACATCAGCAAACTGCCCACCAGTCCCAGCGCAAAAAACAGCCAGATGGCTGTGCGGAAGATCTTGCGTTTCTGATTCTCCCGTCCCTGCGCATGAGCCTGACTGGTCAGCTTGGAAATGGCCAGCGGCAAGCCAGCGGTGGAAACCGTCAGCAGCACGTTATAGATCTCATAGGCGGTCTGGAAATAGGTCTTTCCCACCTCACCGAGAATGTTGTTCAGCGGCACCTTGTAGAAGAAGCCGATGATCTTCACCACGGCCACTGCTGCCGCCAAAACGGCGGCTCCGCCTAAAAAGGATTGCTTTTTCGGTTGATTCGACATCAAACATTACCTCGAATTCATCAATGCGTCCGCGTATTCGCAGCCCTGAGTCGAGCCTATGCGGAAAGAAGCGGATTATGCCTGCCGCAGGCAGGCTTTCACCAATGCGGCGAAGCGGGGAGCTGCGGCCTTGCCGGCCTCGATGACCTCCTCGCCGGAGAGGGGCTGATCCAGCACGCCAGCCGCCATATTGGTGCAGAGGGTGAAGCCCAGCACGTTCATGCCGCAGTGGGCGGCGGCAATGGCCTCCGGCACCGTGGACATGCCCACCGCGTCCGCGCCCAGAACACGGGCGGCACGGATCTCGGCCGGGGTTTCAAACTGCGGACCGGGGAAATACATATACACGCCCTCCTGCAGGCGGATGTCCAGCTCCTTGGCCGCCTGCCGTGCAACGGTCTGCAAAGCGGGCGTATAAACATGGCTCATATCCGCAAAGCGGGGGCCGAATTCCTCCACATTGGGGCCGGTCAGGGGGCTGCCCGCGAACAGCT
The DNA here is from genome assembly GCA_017547085.1 of Oscillibacter sp. GTDB lineage: Bacteria > Bacillota > Clostridia > Oscillospirales > Oscillospiraceae > Oscillibacter. Next base: position 8,002 of record JAFYQM010000014.1, on the reverse strand, counting down.
TGATGTGGTCGGTGATGAGCATGATGTCGCCCACATCAAAGGCGTCGTTGACTGCTCCGGCCGCGTTGGTCACAAAGAGGTTCTCCGCGCCCAGCAGCCGCAGCACCCGCACGGGATAGGCGGCATCGGCAAAGCTCCAGCCCTCGTAGGCGTGGAGGCGGCCCTGCATCACAGCCACATCCTGTCCGGCCAGACGGCCGAACACAAACCGGCCTGCATGGCCAGGCGCGGTGGAATGCTTCATATGAGGCACCTGCTCATAGGGCACGAACACCGGGTTTTCCACTTCGTTTCCCAGATCGCCCAGACCCGAGCCGAGGATCAGCAGCGTGCGGGGGCGGAAACCGCCCAGCTTTTTCAGCAGAGCGTCCGCGCTCTCCCGATACTGCGCAAACACATACTCACTCATTACAGTTCATCTCCACATTCCCGGCAAAAACGGTCATCCGCCTGCACCACAGCACCGCAAGTGCCGCAGATGGGCACGATCTCGCGGCCCAGTTCGTCCTCCATGGCGGCGATCTCCGCCCGCAGGGCGTCAATCTCCTCCATCTTGGCCAGCAGTTCGTCAGATTCCGTGGGATTTCCGGTGTGGGTGGCATACAGCATGGCACCCAGCTCGCAGAGGGCGGCTTCCACATCGGCCTTGCGCTGCTGCAGGCGGATGTGCTTCTTGGCAGTGTCTACCAACTCCCCGCCCTTTTTTCCGGCGGCATAGGCGGCGTCCACCGCCATGTCACTGACGGTAACGGCCGTGCGGCGAACGGTTTCCAGCAGTTCATACACTTTCTCGTTCATAGGTGCCTCCTCTGTCATCAGTGGTTGTCATAGGTACTGCCGCCTAAGAACTCTCTTGCAAGAGACTCCGGCGCCACATATTTCTCGTCCATGGCCTCGATCTTCTCAAAGCCCCGCAGGATATCCTCCACCACAGGGTGTCTGCCCAGTTCCTCCTCCAGCAGCGGCACCACGATGGGTTTCAGCACGGAGAACTCAAAGGGCAGCAGGGAATCGAACATGATATCCGCGCTTTCCTTGTAGGGGGAGATATACAGCTTTTCACCGCGGCTGACGTTGGGCCACATTTTCAGTGTGAAATCGGCGTTGCTGCCGCGGAACTGGTAGTCCCGCACGATGCGGCGGCACAGACGCAGCCAGGAGTGCTGGAACACCACCGTTCCGTCCTCGTCCACCAGATTGCTGCGGGCGGCGATATACAACTTGAAGGCTTTAGGGTTCTTGCCCACGATGATGTCGTTCAGAGCGTGGATGCCCTCGAAAATCGCCAGCTCATCCTCTCCCAGCCGCAGGGGATGGGACATGATGTCGGAGCGCATCTGACGGGCAAATTCATACTTGGGGATGTGGATGGTCTCGCCCCGGTCCAGCATGGAAAAATGTCGGTTCAGCAGGTCCACATCCAGACAGAAGGGAGACTCATAGTCGATCTCGCCGTAACGGTTGCGGGGAGCCGTCTCCGGGTCCACGGTGTTGAAATAGTTATCCATGGCGATGGCATGGGTCTCGATGCCCATGTTCTCCAACTGCTCCTCGATCTTCAGCGCCGTGGTGGTCTTGCCGGAACCGGAAGGGCCGGAGAGCAGGATGATGTGGGACTCCGCACGGTGGTCTGCGATCTTTTCCGCCGCCGTCAGTACCTTTTTGGCATAGGCAGCGTCACACTCCGCGGCAAAGGCCGCAGGATCATTGCGGACCGCTTCGTTCAGGGCTTTCAGAGAAATTGCCATATCACATGTCTCCTTTCAACGTTTCATAAAACGCGGCAAAGGCCGCCTGATTGGCAAGACACTTTTCGGGGCGCTCCGTATACTCCTTGGGGTATTTCAGGTTGAATACCCGCTCGATGTGGTTGGTGCCGAACTCCACCATCTTGGTGGAGCCGCCCGCGCCGAAGGACAGAATAGAGCACAGCTCCGACATGATATAGATGTTGTACCAGCACTCCGCGTCACCACGGCACCAGCCGATGTTTTCAAAGCTGCCCGACATGTATTTCTGGCGGTACAGGTAGTAGGGGCGGTACCCCTCTCTGCGCAGCACCGGGGCGGCATAGTCCAGCATTTCTGCCACCGCTTCCGGCGTAGGAATCTTCAGCCCCTCCAACAGGATGCGGCTGCCCTTTTTCAGGGCCAGCGTATGCACCGTCACATTATCCGTACCGAAGGCCAGGCAGCGATCCAGCGTGCGGCGGAAGCCCTCCGGAGAATCCTCGGGCAGTCCTGCGATCAGATCCATGTTCACATGGGGGAAGTCATACCGCTTCACCAACTCCATAGCCGCCTCGATGTCACCTGCGGTATGATGGCGGCCGATGGCCCGCAGCACATGGTCCTCCATGGTCTGGGGATTGACGGACACACGGGTCACGCCATGGGCTTTCAGCACCGCCATCTTCTCCGGCGTGATGGTATCGGGACGGCCTGCCTCCACGGTGATCTCCTCGCAGTCGGCAAGGTCAAAGCTCCCCTCAAAAGCCGTCAGTACGGCGTCCATCTGCTGAGCCGTCAGGGTGGTAGGGGTACCGCCGCCCATATAGAAGGCACGGCAGCGCAGGCCCTGTTCCTTCACCATCCGGCCACCGGCGCGAATCTCTTCAATCAATGCCTCCACATAGGGCGGCACCAGAGAAAAGCTACGCTCCACGCTGTGGCTGACAAAGGAGCAGTAGGCACAGCGGGTGGGGCAGAAAGGAATGCCGATATAGACGGCAATATCGTTTTTATCCAGCTTTTTCGCCGCCTCCAGTGCCTTGGCACCGGTCTCCAGTGCCAGTGCCGCACGCTCCGGCGTGACAAAATAGGTCTGTTCCAGCAGCTCTTTTGCCTGCTGCGGTGTTTTTCCCTCCGCCAGAGCCCAGGTCACAGGCTTGTCGGGACGAACGCCGGTCAGCATGCCCCACGGGGGTGTCACACCGGTGATCTCCCGCGCGGCTAAGAAAAAGCAGCGGGCCACGGCGTGACGGCGCTGACCTTCCCGCTCGAAATCGGTGCCGGAAAGGGGCCAGCCAACACTATACGGTGCCGCCTTGCCCTGATAGCACATCTCCACGGTAACGTGGCAGCGGTCGGTTTCTTCCCTGAGGGAAATGACAGCCCAGGTGTCATCCCCGGGCTGAATCTCTTCGTAAACGGGCAGTTCACCGGGGAACAGGGCCATCAGGCTCTGCTCCACGATATACCGCTCGTCATGTCCTTTTAAAATCAGTTTCATAGGCGTTCTCTCAGGCACGCTCCAGCGCGTGGAGCACATACGGATTGGTACGGCGCTCGTGGTCCAGATCAGAGAGATCCATGTGGCCGGGCAGCACCTGCAGGTTGCCTTCCAGCTGCGCCAGCCGCTTCAGAGATTTCAAAATCTTCTGCATGCTGCCGCCGGGGAAGTCCGTACGGCCACAGGAGCCTGCAAACAGCGTATCACCGCAGAACAGCACATCGCCGCAGCGCAGGGTCACGCTTCCCTCGGAGTGGCCGGGAGTCGCCATCACCGTGACGGTCAGTCCGCCCACGGCGATCTCATCGCCCTCGTCATAGTCCTTCGCCCCCGCAACGACAGGAAACAGCTGTGCCATATAGGGGGAATCGGGGTTTGCATCTCTGCGGTTGAGATACACCGGCACATCAGGCCACAGCGCAGCCAGTTCCTCCGCGCCGCCGGTGTGGTCATAGTGACCGTGGGTCAGGAAAATGGCGCAGAGCTTGCAATCCAGCTGCTCGATGGCAGTGGAAATGCGCTTTGCATTTCCGCCGGGATCGACAACGGCACAAAGCTTCGCCGTCTCGTCCGCTAAAATGTAGCAGTTGGTTCCGAGTTCACCAACCTGTAAGGCTTTGATCTTCATGGGGCCTCCTTTTCAGGCTTCCGTATCAAACAGAATGGTCACAGGGCCGTCGTTCAGGGAATCCACCTTCATATCGGCGCCGAATTCGCCGTGCTGCACATCAAAGCCGCGCTCGCGGCAGTGGGTCATGAAGCGCTCGTACAGCGGGATGGCCACATCCGGCTTGGCTGCGCCGGAAAAGCCGGGACGGCGGGAGGAAGTATCGGCATACAGGGTGAACTGGGACACCACCAGCAAGCTGCCGCCGGCCTGTTCCAGATTCCGGTTCATCTTGCCGTTTTCGTCCTCGAAAACCCGTAGATTGCAGATCTTCTCCGCCAGCTTCACCGCGGTTTCTTCTGTATCATTGGGGCCAACGCCCAGCAACACCAGAAAGCCGGTGCCGATCTGACCGTTGATCTTCCCTTCAATTTCCACACTGGCGCGGCTCACCCGCGTCACAACTGCGCGCATAAATGTTTCTCCTTTTATATTTGCCGCAGGCAAATGATAATTTCAATCCATGATTTGTCGGGGCGTGTACCTGACAAATCACCATGTTCCTTCCTCCACCGGCAAACCAGCGAAGCGTTTGTCGGTGGAAAGAAATGGCCTCGGCCGTCCAGTTGCCGCCAGTCGCCTGCGGCGGGCGGCAACTCATAGGCCGCAGGACATTTCACCCGGCGGGTCGAGTCACACTCAGCACACCGGCGATCTGGTTCAGCTTGTTCATCAGGGCCTGCATCTGATGGGCATCCCGCACACGGATCTCAATGCGGCAAGAAGCATAGCCATCTTCTGTGTTGCGGGTGTTGAGGCCCAGCACATAGGTGTTGGTGCTGGACAGGGCCGCGGAAATATCCAGCAGCAGGTTGTTGCGGTCCTTGCACAGGCACTCCAGCGCCGTGGGGTAGCTCTCATTGGTGTCCTCGCCCCAGGAAACGCTGATCCAGCGACCTTCCTGACCGGGCAGTTTCCGCTTCTCCTCGGAGGCATTGGGACAGTCCGCACGGTGGACGGACACGCCGTAGCCGCGGGTGATAAAGCCGATGATGTCATCACCGGGCACCGGCGTGCAGCACTTGGAGAACTTCACAAGGCAGTTGTCCAGTCCCTCCACGATGATGCCCTGCTCGCTTTTGATCCTCTTGGCAGCAGGTGCGCGGGGTTCTTCCCGGGGTTTGCTCTCCGCTGCTTCCGCGATTTGCTGCTCCTGCTGGTGCTGCTTGCTGACGCGCAGCAGCTCACCATGCATGCGGCTGACTGCCTTCTGTGCGGAGAAACCGCCGTAGCCGATGGCGGCATACATATCCTCCAGCGTGGGATAGGCCACCTTTTTCAGCAGTGCGGGCAGAATATCCGGATCCGTCACATCCTTCATGGTCAGGCCACAGTGCTTCAGTTCGTTTTCAAAAGAAGACCGTCCGTTGACGATGTTCTCTTCCTTCTTCTCTTTCTTGAACCACTGGCGGATCTTACTGCGGGCCTCGCTGGACTTGGCGATCTTCATCCAGTCACGGCTGGGGCCCTTGGCATTCTTCGCCGTCAGGATCTCCACGATATCGCCGTTTTTCAGCGCATGGTCAAGGGTGACAATGCGGTTATTGACTTTGGCACCCACCATGCGGTTGCCAACGGCGGAGTGGATGGCATAGGCAAAGTCGATGGGGGTCGCACCGGCGGGCAGGTTCTGCACGTCGCCGTTGGGGGTAAAGACGAACACCTCATCGTCAAACATATCAATCTTCAGGGAGTGGATATACTCCTCGGCATCGGCGCCCTCCTGGTTTTCCAGCAGGCGGCGGACCCACTCGTAACGGCCCTCGCTGCCGGCACCCTGACCGCCCTGCTTGTATTTCCAGTGAGCGGCAACGCCGTACTCGGCAATTTCATGCATCTCGCGGGTGCGGATCTGCACCTCGAAGGGAATGCCGTCCGTACCCATGACCGTGGTGTGCAGGGACTGGTAGCCGTTGGGCTTGGGGGTGCCGATATAGTCCTTGAAGCGGCCCAAAATGGGCTTATAGAGGTCGTGGATCACACCCAGCACGTTGTAGCAGTCGCCCACATTCTCCACCACCACGCGATAGGCGAACAGGTCGAAGATCTCATCGATGGACTTGTTCTGGTTGAACATCTTGCGGTAGATGGAGTAGGGGTGCTTCATACGGCCGTAAACGATATGCTCAATATGCATCTCGTTCAGGCGGTCGTCGATCTGCAGCTGCGTGCGCTGCATGAAGTCCTCATACTCATGCTTCTTGACATCCAGTTTGGACACGATCTCTTCGTATCCCACCGGGTCCAGATATTTCAAAGACAGGTCTTCCAGTTCCCACTTCACGCGCTGCATACCCAGACGGTGGGAGATGGGCGCGTAGATCTCCATGGTCTCCAGAGACTTCTGCTTCTGCTTGGGCGGCGTCTGGTACTCCATAGTACGCATGTTGTGCAGCCGGTCGGAGACCTTGATCAGGATCACGCGAATGTCCTTGCTCATGGCAAAGAGCATCTTGCGCAGATTCTCCATCTGCTCGTCTTCCTTGGTAGCGTACTGGATACGAGTCAGCTTGCTGACGCCCTCCACCAGATTGGCGATGGTGGGAGAAAACAGCTTTTCCACCTCCTCATGGGTGGCCGCCGTATCCTCGATCACGTCATGGAGCAGCGCCGCAATGATGGACTCGGAGTCCAGCTTCTGGTCTGCCACGATCTGAGCCACCGCCAGCGGGTGGATGATATAGGGCTCGCCGCTCTTGCGCTTCTGCCCTTCATGGCACTTATCTGCATATTCAAAAGCGGCGCGGATTTGCACAAAATCCGCAGACGAATTATAGGACCGTATGGTCTTTTCCAGCAGTTCGTATTGTTCCTGCAGCGTCACTTCAAATCACCTCGGTTTTTCTCGCCGCTGTCCCACAGGCGGCTCAAATAGGGGCAGGCGAACAAATCTACCTTACCCTGAGTGGCCGTCAGGCACAGCGTCATCTGATCCTCCCGCAGTGTCAGGGAGATCAGCCCGCGCTCCCGGAACACTTCCAGCGCCAGCGCGGCGCGCAGGAAGCTCTCGCTGCCTCCTCCGGCAGCCAGCTGCCGCAGGTAGGGCAGCGCATCCACTTCCGCTTTCCCGCTGCGGATCTGCCGTTCCAGCGCCACCCAGATGGCGGCAAACTGATCGCGGCCTGCGCGCAGACGGGTAGCCTCCTGAGGCGTGACGGCGCCGCCGTCCACCAGACGGCGCACCAGTTCCAGATCCGCCGCTTCGTGGCGGCTGGGCGTCAGGGAAAGGCGGATGTCGATCAGCTGCAGCTGCAGCGTGGTGACACCGCGGAAGGTATTGGCCTGCAGATAAAAGGCCGCGTCCACACGGCTGCCCACCGTGATACCGCACTCCTCCTCCGTAACGGAGAAGAAAATAGCGTCGAACCGGCAGGGGCCCTTGGAAAGGCGCAGTTTCAAGTGCCGTCCCTGTCCCACAGACTGGATGGAGTCCACTGTGGCGCCCAGCAGGGCGAACACGGGACGGGGATTGCCGGCGCCGTAAGGCTCCAGCAGGCCCAGCTGCTCCACCTGATCCAGCGTCACATCGGCGGGGCAGGTAATGGCAGCGTCCACCTCCAGCGAGGAAACAGGCAGTTCTCCTCCGGTGGCGGAGCGGACATAGCGGTTGATCCGCTGGCGGAAGGCGTCGATATTCTCCTCCACAATGGTAAATCCGGCTGCCAGCTCGTGGCCGCCGAAGCCCTCCAGCAGGTCGGCGCAGGATTCCAGCGCCGCAAACAGGTTAAATCCGCCGTAGGAACGGCAGGAGCCTTTGCCGGTGCCGTCCTTCAAATGGATCATAAAGCTGGGGCAGGAGTATTTTTCACTGAGGCGGGAGGCCACGATGCCCACCACTCCCTGATGCCAGTCACTGCTGGACAGCACCAGCGCGCTGCGTTCTTCCGCGCGCAGCGTCTTGATCTGGTTGAGGGCGTCGGCGCAGATGGCCTGCTCCACCGTTTGCCGCTCCCGGTTTAATTCACAAAGCTGGCGGGCCAGTTCTTCCGCCAAAGCGGGATCGTCCGTCTCCAGCAGGTCGGCAGCCAGATCTGCCGCGCCCATGCGGCCCGCGGCATTGATGCGGGGCGAGAGTACAAATCCGATCTGGATGGAGGTAATGGG
>JAFYQM010000013.1 GCA_017547085.1 Oscillibacter sp. | reverse complement strand
TCCGACTATCAGGAACTGTACGGCGACCTGTATAACCTGGAAGCCACTCCCGCAGAGTCCACTACTTTCCGTCTGGCTAAGCACGACAAGAAGCTGTATCCCGACATCATCACCGCCGCCAAGGACGAGAACGATACTCCCTACTACACCAACTCTTCTCACCTGCCCGTTGGCTACACCGATGATATCTTCGAGTCTCTGGCCATTCAGGATGATCTGCAGACCCTCTACACCTCCGGTACCGTCTTCCACGCCTTCCTGGGCGAGAAGCTGCCTGACTGGAAGGCTGCCGCCGCTCTGGTGCGCAAGATCGCAGAGAACTTCAAGCTGCCTTACTACACCATGTCTCCCACCTACTCCATCTGCCACGAGCATGGTTATCTGGTCGGCGAACAGCCCACCTGCCCCCACTGCGGCGCCGCTACCGAGATCTGGAGCCGTATCACCGGCTACTACCGTCCCGTCCAGAACTGGAACGACGGCAAGGTGCAGGAGTTCGAGCACCGCAAGGAATATGTGGTGGAGACCTCCAAGATCGAAGGCCGCCGCCTGAGCGACCGCGAGGGTACTCCTGAGCCCGCTCCCGTCGAGGAAGCAATCGCTCCCCAGCAGGCAGACGGCCTGTACCTCTTCACCACTACCACCTGCCCCAACTGCAAGATCGCCAAGGCAGAGCTGGACAAAGCCGGCAAACAGTATGAGGTCCTGAACGCTGCTGAGTATCCTGAACTGGTGACCCAGTACAGCATCCAGCAGGCTCCCACCCTCATCATCCGCAACGGCTCCGTCACCGAAAAGCTGGTTGGCGCTGCCGCCATCAAGAAGTTCGCCACCGCGAAGTAATCTCAGCAAATCAATCGTAAAGAACCTGCCTGTGGAGACCTGTCTCTACAGGCAGGTTTTGTTATACTGAAATCAGACAGTATGCGCCTTATACTCCCCAAAAAGGAAGGGATGTCCACGAAAAAGGTTCATAAAATCACACTTATTGCGCTAGCAATCCGCCTTGTGCTTTTCTATTTCACCGTACCGTCCAAGGCAGTGAAGGGAAAATACCAACTTCATCGCATGAAAAAACCTTGTCACAACCACATTTATGGCATATAATTATGCTGTTATGTTATGGATTGATTTTGATGTTTCCTGTGAGGTAAAAGTCTATGGCTGAACATTTTGACATCATCATTATCGGCGGCGGTCCCGCCGGTTTAACTGCCGCCACCTATGCCCGCAGAGCCGGAAAATCCGTGCTGCTGCTGGAAAAGGAAGGCTTCGGCGGCCAGATCGCTTCCTCCCCTAAGGTGGAGAATTTCCCCGGCTTTGCTGCCATTTCCGGCGCGGAACTGGCGGACAAGCTATACGCGCAGGCGGATGCATTGGGTGCGCAGATCGAACTGGAAGAGGTTCTGTCCGTGGAGGCAGGCACTCCCCACACCGTGGTGACCGATTATAATTCCTACACCTGTACCGCCCTGATCCTCGCCACCGGAATGAAGCACCGTTCTCTGGGACTGGAGAAGGAGGATACCCTCGCAGGCGTTTCCTACTGCGCCGTGTGTGACGGTGCCTTCTACACCGGACGCGATACCGCTGTCTGCGGCGGCGGCAACACCGCACTGCAGGATGCGCTGTTCCTTGCGGACCTGTGCCGCCATGTGACGCTGATCCACCGCCGCAGCGAGTTCCGCGGCGATCCTATTCTGGTAGAAGCCCTGAAAAAGCGCAGCAATGTGACGATGGTACTGGATACTGTGGTGGATGCTCTGCTGGGTGACAATGTACTCACCGGCCTGCAGCTACGCAACACGGTGACCGGCGAAACCTCCACACTCGCCGTAGACGGATTGTTTGAAGCCGTGGGCCAGCAGCCGGAAGGCAAGCTGGCAGCCGCACTTTCTGTTGCGGACGATGGCGGTTTCATTCCCGCCGCCGAGGACTGTCTCACCGGCAAAGCCGGCGTCTTTGCCGCCGGTGACTGCCGCACCAAGGAAGTCCGCCAGCTGACCACCGCCTGCGCTGATGGCGCGGTTGCCGCGCTGGCTGCCTGCACCTACTGCAACGCTAACAGCTGATCTCCCCCAAGAGAAATAAGGAGGCCTTATGACGTTTTACAATCGGAAAACCGGACGCATTGTGCGCATGCTGTCCTTCAGTTTTTTGCAGGGGCTTTGCGCTGTTTCCCTGCGTACTTGCGTCTGTTCCGTCGGCTTTGCGTCTGTCTGCGCCCCTCTGTCCACATCCTGATTTCATGCCCGTTCCCGTGCGGAACGGGCCATCTTTTTTACTGCTGGCTTTTATCATTTTTCCTAATAGTTGCAAGGCTTTGACGCTTCCTTTTTCCCTGCGGATTTGTCACTTTTCCACGCATGTCAACACAATTACAAAAAGAAATGCAGAAACTGTCAGATTTGCTAATTGCCCTCTCTTTGCAAATCCGATACAATAGGTATGACCTTATTGTGTGATACTGTCTTTCACATTTTACGAACGAGGTGAACACCATGAACCATCCCCCTTCTCAGACGAAGACGATCCGCGCCTATTTGTTGTCCGCCATGAAGGAAGGCGAATATGCCGCCTGCGAACGGCTTCCCCGCGAAAGCGTGCTGGCGGAAAAGCTGGGTATCAGTCGCACACAGCTGCGGGATATTTTAGCCTCTCTGGAACGGGAGGGTTTCATTACCCGCCGTCATGGCGTAGGCACCATCATCAACCGTCATGTGCTGCACAACCAGTCCCGTATGGACATTGAGGTGGAGTTTCTGGATATGATTCGCCAGAGCGGCTATACGCCTGCCGTAGAGTCCGTTCAGGTAACGGAAGACATTGCAGACGAAAAGATTGCCCGCCAGCTGAATATTGAGGAAGGCTCTCCCATCGTACGCATCTCCCGCCTCTGCACGGCAGACGGCAGACCCGCCATCTACTGTGAGGATGTGGTGGAAAAGGCACTGATCCGCGGTGAATATACAGAACGCGATCTGCAGCAGCCTATTTTCCATTTCCTGCAGCATTTCTGCGGCGTCTTTCCATATCTGGATCTGACAGATCTGCGGCCGGTGGTTGCAGACGAAGCGCTGGCAGAAATTTTCCGTGTGCCAGTGGGCACGCCCCTGCTGAACATGGACGAGGTGGACTTTGACATTGACGGCAAGCCCGTGTTCTGCTCCAACGAGTACTTTGCAGACGGCATTTTCCGCCACACCGTTCTGCGCAAGAAGCTGTAAGCAACCCCGATTCCGAAACGGAGGATTTTTATATGAAAAAAGTAGCAGTGATCATGGGCAGTGATTCTGACTGGCCCGTAGTCAAAGGCGCCTGCCAGCAGCTGGCCGCCTTCGGCATTCCCTATGAAGCACACATTCTCAGTGCCCACCGCACCCCTGCGGAAGCCGCAGAGTTCGCAAAGAACGCACGCGCCAACGGTTTTGGCGTTCTGATCTGCGCCGCGGGCATGGCCGCCCATCTGGCTGGTGCCTTCGCTGGAAACTCCACCCTGCCCGTCATCGGCATCCCCATGAAGGGCGGCGCGATGGACGGTCTGGACGCCCTGCTGGCCACCGTACAGATGCCCAGCGGCATCCCCGTGGCTACCGTAGCGATCAACGGTGCCAAGAACGCCGCCGTACTGGCCGCTCAGATCTTAGCTGTGGCCGACGATGAACTGGCCGCCAAACTGGATGCTAACCGCGCCGACATGGCAAAGCAGATCGCCGAGAAGGAAGCAAAGCTACAGGCAGAAGTCGCAGCTCTGTAACTTCATTCATCCCCTGATTCCGTTATTTTCATTTGTAAATTACAAATTTCTTTTTGGAGGGCTTTATTATGAATCTCGTTTATACTGGTAAGACCAAGAACGTTTACGCACTGGACAACGGCAACTATCTGCTGAAGTTCAAGGATGACTGCACCGGCAAGGACGGCGTGTTCGATCCCGGCGAAAACTCCGTGGGCCTGACCATCGAAGGCGTGGGCGACGTGAACCTGCGTATGTCCATCTACTTCTTCGAGAAGATCAACGCCGCCGGCATCAAGACCCACTATGTCAGCGCCGACCTGAGCGCCACCACCATGGAAGTCCTGCCCGCCAAGGCTTTCGGCAAGGGTCTGGAAGTC
>JAFYQM010000012.1 GCA_017547085.1 Oscillibacter sp. | reverse complement strand
GGCCATCAACAAGATGGATAAGCCCACCGCCAACCCCGACAAGATCAAGGAGCAGCTGACCAAGTATGACCTGATCCCCGAGGAGTGGGGCGGCGATACCATCATCGTTCCCATCTCTGCAAAGACCGGCAAGGGTCTGGATGAGCTGCTGGAGATGGTCCTGCTGACCGCCGAGGTCCAGGAGCTGAAGGCCAACCCCGACCGCCGCGCCAAGGGTACCGTTATCGAGGCCCGTCTGGACAAGAACCGCGGTCCCGTTGCCACCCTGCTGGTCCAGAACGGCACCCTGAAGCAGGGCGATATCGTCATCGCCGGTACCTCCGTGGGCCGTGTCCGCGTCATGACCAACGACAAGGGCCGCACCGTCAAGACTGCCGGTCCCTCCATCCCTGTTGAGATCACCGGCCTTGCCGAAGTGCCCGGTGCAGGCGATATCTTCAACGCCGTCGAAGACGAGCGCATGGCCCGTCAGCTGGTGGATCAGCGCAAGGAAGAAGCCAAGGCTGCTGCCAACAAGTCTAAGGGCAAGGTCTCTCTGGAAGATCTGTTTGCACAGATTCAGGAAGGCCAGATGAAGGAACTGAACCTGATCGTCAAGGCCGACGTGCAGGGCTCTGCCGAAGCCGTCAAGGCCTCTCTGGAAAAGATTACCAACGAAGAAGTCCGCGTGAAGGTTATCCATGCAGGTGTTGGTGCCATCAACGAAAACGACGTGCTGCTGGCCTCCACCTCCAACGCCATCATCGTTGGCTTCAATGTCCGTCCCGATAATGTGGCGCAGGCCGCTGCTGTCCGCGCCAAGGTGGATATGCGGATGTACCGCGTCATCTATGATGCCATCAATGAGATTCAGGATGCCATGAAGGGCATGCTGGCTCCCAAGTTCAAGGAAGTCATCATCGGCCACGCCGAAGTGCGCCAGACCTACAAGGTTTCCTCCATCGGCACCATCGCCGGCTGCTATGTCAAGGACGGCAAGATTACCCGCGACGCGCAGGTTCGCGTCCTGCGTGATAACATCGTCATCCACGAAGGCGTGCTGGGCTCTCTGCAGCGTTTCAAGGATTCCGTCAAGGAAGTTGCTTCCAACTACGAGTGCGGTATGTCCATCGAGCGCTACAACGACATCAAGGAAGGCGACATTTTCGAATGCTTCGTCATGGAGCAGATTAAAGTTTAATTGACAATGGACAATGTACAATTGACAATTGCGGTGTCCCTTCGGGACGATCGGAATGGTATGATGGGAACATAGGGCGGCCATGGGTCTGGCCGCCCTATGGGAAAAACGCGGTGCGAAGCACCATTTTAAAGCCCATCCGCGAAGCGGATACATTCATTGTCAATTGTCAACTGTCAATTATCAATTGTAAAGGAGCATATATGGCATCTAACAGAAAAGGTCGGATCAATGAAGAGCTGCAGCGGGAGCTGAGCACTTTGATCCGCTCTCTCAAGGACCCCCGGGTGCAGCAGTCCATGGTTTCCGTCACCAAGGTGGAGGCCACCGGCGACCTGCGCTACGCCAAGGTCTATATCAGTGTTCTGGATAAGGACAAGAGCAAGGAGACCCTGAAGGGACTGAAGTCCGCCGGCGGTTTCCTGCGCCGGGAGATCGGCAGCCGTCTGCAGCTGCGCTATACCCCCGAGCTGGTGTTCGAGCTGGATGACAGCATCGAATACGGTACCCATATGTTCAACCTCCTGCGGAGCCTCGAGATCAAAGAGGAAGAGGATCATGCAGAGGGCTGAGGAAGCCGCCCGCTGGCTGTTGGAGCGGGATGACTTTCTGATTTTGACCCATCGCCGCCCCGACGGAGACGCTGTGGGCTGCGCGGTGGCATTGTGTCTGGGTCTTCGCAGTCTGGGTAAGACGGCGTGGATCTGGAAGAATCCGCAATTTACCGACCGCTATGCCGGTCGGCTGGCGGGACTGGTGACGGAGCAGGTATCGGAAACGGCGGTCATTGTCGCTGTGGACATGGCCACGGAGGATCTGATGCTGTACGGCGGCGAGCAGTTTCTGGGCAAGACCCAGCTGTGCGTGGATCATCACCCCAGCAACACCCGCTACGCTGCCCACACCCTGCTGCAGTCCCAATGCGCGGCCTGCGGCGAAGTGATCTGGGAGCTGCTGGAGGCCATGGAGGTGGCGATCACCAAGGACATGGCCGAAGCGGTGTACATCGCCGTTTCCACCGATACCGGCTGCTTCCGGTTTTCCAACACCACCGCCAGAACGCTGCACACCGCTGCCATGACGGTGGAGCATGGTGCGGACATTACGCCCATCAACCGTGTATTCTTTGAAATCAAAACCAAAGGCAGACTGCAGTTGGAAGCCCGGATCATAGACAGCATGGAATTCTTCGCTGACGGCAAGGTGGCAATTTGCTGTCTGCCGCAGGCGTGGGTGGAGGAACTGCAGGTGACGGAGGACGATATGGACTCCATTTCCGGCTTCCCCAGAACCATCGAGGGTGTGGAGGTCAGTGTGCTGGTGCGGGATTCCGAACCGGGCAAGGCCAAAATGTCCGTCCGCGCGGCTCCCGGCTATGACGCATCGGCCTATTGCGCCCGTCTGGGCGGCGGCGGCCACAAAACCGCAGCCGGTGTGGTCGTCCGCGGCTCGCTGGAGGATGGCAAAAACGCCATGCTGAAAGTGCTGCGGGAAGAGAATGTGATCGGGTAATTGACAATTGACAAGGATGGTGTCTCTTCGGGACGATTGAAATGGCTTCGGGCGTAGGGGCGCGCATTGCGCGTCCGGGCAGTACCAGTCAGTACCAACTGCCAACGGACGGCCAATGGCCGCCCCTACGCCCCTCAGAATATCAAATCCCATCCGCGGTGCGGATGCCTTCATTGTCCATGGAAAGGAGCTTTCTATGCCCTGCGGTATTATTATCATCGACAAGCCTGCGGGCTGGACCAGTCAGGATGTGGCTGCCAAGCTCCGGGGCGTTTTTCGTGAGCGGCGGGTTGGCCATGGCGGGACGCTGGATCCCATGGCCACCGGTGTGCTGCCCATTTTCATCGGCCGCGCCACCAGAGGTGTGGAGTTTTTTGAATCTGCCGAAAAGGAATACATTGCCGGTCTGCGTCTTGGCCTGACCACCAACACGCAGGATACCACCGGCGAAGTGCTGGACGAGCAGCCCGTTTCCGTGACCGGGGAACAGCTGCGGGAAATTCTGACCAAATTTCTGGGAAAGCAGGAGCAGGTGCCTCCCATGTATTCCGCCGTGAAGATCGGCGGCAAAAAGCTTTATGAACTGGCACGGCAGGGAAAAACCGTGGAACGGAAGGCCAGAGCCATCGAGATCAAGGAGCTGGAGCTGCTGGACGGCGAGGGCTGCGAATTCCGCATCCGCGTCCGCTGCTCCAAGGGCACCTATGTCCGCACCCTGTGCCATGACATCGGGCAGGCGCTGGGCTGCGGCGGCTGTATGTCCTCCCTGCGCCGCACCATGGCAGGTACCTACCGTCTGGCGCAGGCCGTGACCATGGACGAGCTGCTGCGGCAGGAAGATCCGGAAGCGCTGCTGCTGCCGGTGGACAGCCTCTTTGCGGAATATCCTGCCCATACGGTGCAGGATAACCAGCTGAAGGCCGTGTTCAACGGCGCGGCGGTCAAGGCCGCCGGACTGCCCGACGGCACCTACCGTGTCTACGACCGAAACGGCACCTTCCTGCTGGTTGGACAGGCGGAAAAGGGAATGCTGAAGACGGTCAAAAGCTTTTTTGAGGTGAAGACCGGTGAATAACACGCGCGGCCTTGCACTGGGCTTTTTTGACGGTGTCCATCTGGGACATCAGGCACTGCTGACCAAGGCGCGGCAGCGGGCGGCAGAGAGGGGCTGCCCGGCGGCTGCGCTGACCTTTGATGCCCATCCCGACGAGGTGGTCTTCGGGCAAAGGGTGCAGCTGCTGAATAGGCCGGAAGATCGGGATCTTCTGCTGCGTCGGTTCGGCATGGAGGAGATTCTCCTGCTGCATTTCGACCGCGCCATGGCGGCTATGCCGTGGGAGCGGTTTGTGGAGGAGATTTTGCTGGGGCAGTATCACGCCTGTCATGTGGTCTGCGGCCATGATTTCACCTTCGGCCACCGGGGACAGGGCAACGCCCAGCGGCTCCGGGAAAAATGTACATCTCTGGGCATCGGCTGCGATATCATCGAAGCGGTGTCCCATGGCGGCATCACCGTGTCCTCCACCCATCTGCGGCAGCTGATCGCGGAAGGCGATCTGGAGCAGGTCGCAGAATTTCTGGGACATCCCCACACCATGACCGGCACGGTCATCCGCGGCAAGCAGCTGGGCAGACAGCTGGGGATCCCCACCGCCAATGTGGCGATGCCCGACGGTGTACTGCCGCCGGCCTTCGGTGTCTATGCCACCATGGTGCGCCTGCCCGATGGCAGCCGTCATATGGCAGTCACCAACATCGGCCGCCGTCCCACGGTGGAAGACGGCATGGGTATTCTGGCGGAGCCGTGGATACTGGACTATGACGGCGACCTCTACGGACAGACCATCCGTCTGGAGTTCCATAAATTCCTGCGAAAAGAACAAAAATTTGCCTCCCTGAACGATCTGCAGGCCGCGATCCTGCAAAACGCCAAAGAGACGAGAGAATTTTTTCGATGGAACGCAGATCATTGATCATGTAGGGCGGCCAGACCCTTGGCCGCCCTGCTTGCGTGTGTGGCTCTTGTCGGAGCGATACGATGGCAGCACCGGTCTGCCGCTCCCCTACAATAGGGGAGCTCCGCGGAGCGGTGAGGGGTGTCAAGCTTTCCGGCTTTGCTTACGGCTGAAGAAATGCACAAACGCTTGACACCCCTCCCTGCCCTCCCCTATTGTAGGGGAG
>JAFYQM010000011.1 GCA_017547085.1 Oscillibacter sp. | reverse complement strand
TTGCTGCCATGAACCTCAAAAAACTGGCAAAATGGAAATGGAAGAGCACACATCCTAGCTTACTTGAGTTGATCTTTTCCACCATAATGATGAAATTCCCGGTTGCTGCTTGATGCGCAACCGGGTTTCTCGACAGACTGAACGCACCCCGAAAGGGGTGCGTTTTTGTTATGCCTGTATGCGGCGCTTCAGCTGTTCAGCAGTGATGGCATAGCCGTCTGCCAGCCAGCTGTCGATGTCCCACTTCTGGGGAATGGAGGCATCCTGATGGCGGAAAATGGCGTCGGCTACGGTTTCCAGCAGCATGGGGTTCTTCGCCAGAATGGGGCCGGTCAGATGAGAGGCGAACACATTCCCGTGCCGGAAACCCTCTGCCGTCACGGGACCCTCGTTGCCATAGCCGAGGGTGGTGGCTGTCAGCAGCGGGGTTTCGATCCCCTTGATGATGCTGCACTTGTTGATGAAGCCCACCACCGGTTCCGTGTAGAGGTCAGTGGTGCCGTAAACGTCCTCCACCATGCGGCGCTTGTCCTGCACGGAGGTGAAAGAGGCGAGGCTGATGCCTGCGTATTCGGTGCCGTCCGCATCCGTAATGGTCTTGCCCAGCAGTTCCATGGCGGTGCCACAGAAGAGCATGGGGGTACCCGTTTCCGCTGCGGCCTTTACCGCATCTGCAAAGCGCAGAAAATCCTGTGCGGCGGCCTTTTGACGGCGCTCGGTGCCCGCACCCATGAAGAGGAAGTCCGCACTGGTCAGGTCGCAGTCCTGTGCGGGTGCAATGGTTTCCACGGCGACTTCCGCACCAGCACGCTCCAGTACGCGCTGCAGTACGGAGACGTTGGCGTAGTTGCCGTAGAGATTCATCAGGTCGGGATAGAAGTGAATGATTCGGATGTGCATCGCTTATCCCTCCTTTTCCACATGGGCCAGCAGCTTGTCCCGGTCGGAGAAGCAGGTGACCACATACACATCCTCGCTGCCGTCCGCCTTCAGGGCGGCAGCGGCAGCGGCAATGTCCGGTTCCACAGACCAGTTGGCCACGCGGGTGAAGCTGAATCGGGCGGCGAGGTCGTTGCAGTACTGACCGGAGAGAATGACCCGCTTCACATGGGGCTGGGCCAGCAGGTCGAAGTCGATATCCCACAGCCAGCTGGTCTCGCTGGTAAAATACTTGCGGCTGACGGCGTCCACAATGACGAGGACGCTGCAATCTGCTTTCGTGGCAGCCACATAGCGCAGGTTGGTGTCGTAGGCGATGGAGTTTTCGTGTTTGCTGGTCAGCAGCGTGCCGTGGTGTGCGCCCAGACGGAAGGTCTGCATCCGTCCGTTTTTCAGCACATAGCCGGAGATCACACCGGCGGCAGTCTCTGCGGCCACGCCGCATTCGCGGCAGGCGGCATAGGCAGCCAGAATGTTGTAGACATTGTAAATGCTGCGGAACGCCAACTGGACGGAAACGCTGCCGTCGATGGTAAGCAGGCCGTTTTCCAGATCCACTGCTGTGGCCGTATAGTCGGTGGCATGCTTGGAGTGGCCGCAGGCCGTGCAGCGGTAGGCGCCGATATGGTTGTAGTGAACGTAGTCATAGGTCATGGGCGCGTGGCAGACGGGGCAGTGGGTTCCGTCATGGTAGACGCCTGTGGGAGCGTCGGTGGAGATGGCGCACTTGTCCAGACCGAACCACTTCACATCCTTTGCCCCGCGGGCAAAGCAGGCGGACAGGGGATCGTCCGCATTCAAGACCAGACGGGTGTCAGAATGCAGAGCGGGGAGAATGGCGTCATATACCCACTCGGGATGGCCGTTGCGGGTCAGCTGGTCGCGGTACAGGTTGGTGACCACGAACAGCGTGGGGTGGAAAAACTTAAAGCTATGGGCGGCGTAGCGCTCATCGGATTCGATCAGCAGCACGTCGGCGTGGACCTTGCCGGAAAGAGTGGCGTGGGACAGAACCAGCGTGGTAACACCTTCGATCTGGTTAGAGCCCTCTTCGTTGTAAACCACGGTTTTGCCTGCCGCCCGCAAAATGGCGGCGACCATCTCCACGGTAGAGGTCTTGCCGTTGGAGCCGGTCACGGCGATGATGTGCTGCGGCAGCTCCACCCGCCGCAGGATGTCGGGGCAGAGCTTCAATGCGTATTTACCGGGCAGGCTGCTGCCCTTGCCCACCAGTTTGCCTACAAGGCGCAGCACCTTGCAGACCACGATGGCCAGAAATGTTCTCATGTTGATTCCTCCTTATTGCGGGGCGGTTTCTGCTAAAAACTGCCACACCGCCTCGTTGAAGTCGGCGGGATTCCGGTTGGCACAGTCGTGTCCGCCCGGAACGACGGCCAGACGCGCGTTGGGAAGAGAGGCGGCAATGAGCCGGGTGTGTTCTTCCTGAATGATGTCCTGATCGCCCACGATCACCAGTGCGGGCATGGTCAAAGCGTGCAGGGCGGCTGGATCAATGTGAGGTTCGTGGATCATCAGGTCCAGCAGGGCGATGCGGTATGCCGCATCAGGTGTGTCGGCATGGAGCAACTGGCGCCGTTCCGTGATAAGGGACTCCAGCAGCCACGGCTCCAATCCCTCGGGATAAAGGTTTGCAGCATTCAGGATCAGCCGTTTGACCCGTTCCGGATGCCGCAAGGCGAACAGCAGCGCAATGTTGCCGCCGTCGCTGAAGCCCAGCAGATCGGCGGATTCGATTTCGTGGACATCCATAAAATGCAGCAGATCCTCGGCAAACTGGTCGAGCGTAAAGGGTGCAGCGCCCATGGGAGAGCCGCCGTGGCCACGGGTATCGATGGCGCAGACGAGAAACTCGTGGGAAAAATCCTCCAACTGGTGGACGAAATAGCTTCCGTCCTCGCCGTTTCCGTGCAGGAGAATCAGCGGTTCACCGCTGCCGCAGAGCGTGTAATGTAATTGTATATCCATACGTCATTCGCCTCAGCGTTCCAGATAGATCATTAGTGCCGTCACATCCGCGGGAGATACGCCGGAAATGCGGCTGGCCTGTCCCAGATCCAGCGGACGCACCTGAGTCAGCTTTTCCCGCGCCTCCAGACGCAGGCCCTGAATGCTGTTGTAATCGAGGTCAGCAGGCAGCTTGTGGCGCTCCATTTTGCGGAAGTCCTCCACCTGCTTTTGCTGGCGCTGGATGTAACCCTCGTATTTGACAGAAATCTCCACCTGCTCCCGCACGTCTGCCGGAAGCTCCGGGCGGGTGGGATCAAAGGGGGCCAGCTCGTCATAGTGCAGCTGTGGACGGCGCAGCAGCGCGATCATGGGACAGCCGTCGGTGACGTCGGCGGTTTCTTTTTCTGCAAGGAAGGCGGACAGCTCCGGAGAGGGAGAAGCTCCCACGTGGGTCAGGCGGTGGATCTCCCGCTGCACGGAGGCGTATTTTTCCTCCACGGCGCGAAGTTGGGCTTCGCATACCAACCCGATCTCATAGCCGCGGCGGGTCAGGCGCGCATCGGCGTTGTCCTGCCGCAGCAGCAGACGGTACTCGCTGCGGGAGGTCATCATGCGGTAGGGTTCGTTGGTACCCTTGGTCACGAGATCGTCGATCAGGGTGCCGATGTAGGATTCGCTGCGGGATAGGAGGAAGTCGCTTTCGCCCCGCAGCTTGCGGACGGCGTTGACACCGGCCACAAAGCCCTGCACGGCGGCCTCCTCATAACCGGAGGAGCCGTTGAACTGGCCCGCGCCGTACAAGCCGGAGATCTGCTTGGTTTCCAGCGTGGCGTGGAGGGCCAGCGGATCGATGCAGTCATATTCAATGGCATAGGCGGGGCGGGTCATCACGGCATTCCGCAGGCCCGGCACGCTGTGGAGCATCTCCACCTGCACTGCTTCCGGCAGCGAGGAGGAGAAGCCCTGAATGTACAGCTCTTCCGTGTTCAGGCCCATGGGCTCCACAAACAGCTGGTGGCGCTGCTTGTCGGGGA
>JAFYQM010000010.1 GCA_017547085.1 Oscillibacter sp. | reverse complement strand
TCTTATCAGCCTTTGCATTCCTGATTCCTTGACATCTGTACCGTTTCATTTCTAACGGATTAATAAGTGCTACAAAAAATCCTTTTTCTTTTAAGTATGTGAGTATCGGAAGGTGATATGCCCCCGTTGACTCCATGATAACCCGTACTTCCTCTTTTAACTCCCGCAGCATACTTATCAGTTTCGATAGTTCCGATTCTGTATGCTGTACATCTTGAGGGCTCATGATAATTTCTCCGTAGGGCTTCAAAGCACAGACTGTACTTTTTTCCTTTGAAACATTGATACCAACACTTATCATTGGTAACCTCCTTTGTTGTATACATGACGCAATATAGCTGGGCAGAAGCAACTTGCGCTATGCTGCAATTTAAGGAATGACAAAAGGACGGTAGTTTTTTTTCTGCCGTCCTTATTTTGTGTCACGGCTTTGTAACGTGGGGTGGTTTATAATTGTTGTGACATGAAAACTGGGAGGGGTATTATGTTTTTATACACAACCATTGAGCAATCGTGGCAGTAGTCGCAGGCATTCTGATTGCACTGTGTACGAAAAGAGCTGACGGCGTGACCTATAGCAAGCTGGACAAGATCGGACGGGTCACCAATATTCTTCTGCTCCTGTTTTATGTTGGTTTTTCATTTTTCTATCTGTTTCTGGGCGCAATTGCCAATCCACGGTATGATGGATTTGTGGGAATCCTGGGATGGATCGTATCCATTGTCATGGCTTCTGCAGCTCTATTCTGCGGTATTGGTCTTGGCTTGTCTGTTGCTTTTCGTAAAAAAGGAAAGAGCAAACTGAGTTTTGCCGTGCAGTTTGCAGGTGTCGGAGGTATCGGCCTTACCGTTATTCTGTTTTTTCTGTTTTACGGAAACCTTCTGCGTCCCATCAATTAAAAAGGAGTGTTATTATGAAAAAAACATTATCCTTGTTATTGGTGTTTCTGATGTTCCTGTCCCTGTGTGGATGTGGCAACGAAAAAAAAGGATGCTCCCGCATCCGGAACCGCACTGAATACATTCTATCAGTCAATCATGGATGCGCAGCCTGAGGATGCGGAAGAGTTGATCCTCTTTGAAGAATCCAACCCTGAATTGATCGCAAGCTTTTACCCCGGACTTGATGGCATTGAGCTTAACCAGCAAGCATACTATATGCCGCCTATCGCAACACATCCATGTGAAATCGTTTTGGTTGAAGTAAAGAACGATGCTGATGTGCAGACCGT
The DNA here is from genome assembly GCA_017547085.1 of Oscillibacter sp. Classification (GTDB taxonomy): domain Bacteria; phylum Bacillota; class Clostridia; order Oscillospirales; family Oscillospiraceae; genus Oscillibacter. Next base: position 45,607 of record JAFYQM010000010.1, on the reverse strand, counting down.
AGCTGATATTTTCCAGGCACGTATTGACATGGGTGCTGACAACACAACCTATCCGGAAAGTGCCGCAGGCTGGCAGCTTTATGCGCAAGTACAAAAGAGCGGAAACTTTGTTTGCATAATCGTTCTGCCGGAAGGTTATGTTATTCCAGAAAATGTGTTTGAAGCATAATGCAATTCCTATCTTAACAAGTGAAATGAAAAACTTATAATTCTCAAGATAAATGATGAAGCGAGAGGCAGAGAAAATCTGTCTCTCGCTTTTTGTGTAACACCTTTGTAACGCCCGTTTTGATAAAATACATAATTGATTCAGTATGTTCTGGCGAGGAGGGATACAAATGACCATCGTATGTGTCGATAATACACCGATTATGCTGCAGTCTTTGAAAGAGAATGCGGACAAAGCATACCCTTATGCTGATGTGCAAACATTTCTTTCTGCAGAGCCTGCACTGGATTATGCGGAAAAGTTCGGATGCGATATACTCCTTTGTGAGATCAATCCTCCGAGATTGGAGGGACTTTTTCTCGCAGAAAAAGTTAAAAAGATCAATCCAAAGGTCAATATCATTTTTGTTACCGTCTGTTCGGAGAGCGAACACGCAAAGGCCGTAATGCGGCTGAAGCCCAGTGGATATTTAACCAAGGAAGCAACAAACGCACAGATTTTGGAAGAACTGCGAAATCTGCGGTATCCGGTTGCATGAATCAAACCGCCACATTGACAAAGGAGGAGCGGCCATATGGCTGACAAAGAATTCAAGTGGCTGATCCACTCTTGGGAGACGGTACTTTTGCCAGAAATACTCGTGTTTCGCTTGAAGGGAGGGATTCGCATTGAAGCGATTCCGTAAAATACTAAATTGGGTCTTTGCTTTAACTTTGATTTTAATGCTGATTACAGTAATTGGCATTGAAGAAAATTCTACCTACACAAAAGATGTCTTCAACGAGGATTTATCCAATGGTTGGATGTTATCTCAGCCGGACGGTACCCGGTCAGAAATAACATTCCCTTATCATTATCCGGATGAAAATCCCAATATTCAGATTATCCGCACCCTGCCGCAGGTGCCGGATCATGCGATTCTCCAAATCATGTGTAATTATAAATCTATGACAGCGCATGTGGAGGGAGAGGAAATATTTCACGCACTGCCGTCTACCTTTGGCATGGTGAAAACCGATATGGGTCACTATGTGGCGCTTATTCCTCTCAGCTCCGAGTACAGCGGCAAGGAAATCGTAATACATATCGCAGAACGGGAATCCGGTTATCGTTCCGAGATCAGGTATATTCGTCTGACATCAGCCGCGCAATATGGATTCCAAATCCTCGAAGAAAATGCATTTCATTTGGTCTTTTCACTTGTTATGCTGATTTGCGCTATCGCCTCGCTCAGTACATGGTTTGTGCTTTGGGGGAGAAACGGCGTAATTCCGGAGGAAAGTTATCATCCTCTTCTTTGGATCAGCCTGTTCGCAGCCTCTGTGGGTACATGGTTCTTTACAGAAGCATATGTTTGGGCAATTTCCACCGGATCCTTTGCAGCATCAGGTACATTAAGCTATCTTGCGCTGTCCTTGATGCCGCTTTCTCTGCTTGGCATCCTCAAGTCTATTTGCACAGAGAAGCTGACTTCCTTGCGGTGGATCGTGATCATCGCAAAAGTCATCCTGATTGCAGAATGGATTTTGTTCCTGACCGGGCTTGTGGACTTTTCCGGAATGCTGATCCTGATGCATACGGAATGCATCATTGCTGCAGGTATCTTCGCCGTATTTTTGGTATGGAAACGGGAGCTCTTTTTGGTCGGAGACGTGATCCGGTATGGCACATGGGCATTGCTGGGTATGTTGGTGATCACAATTGTTGCCTATTTCCGGGGCGGAAACTGGTTGCTTTGGGCATTGGGCGCAGCACTCATTATCCTTGCTTCGGTAATGCTCAGTACTTTCGTGAAGCTCAACCGGACGATTAAAGATATTGCCCAAACCAAGCAGTACAAAGAGTATGCCTTGACAGATATTATGAGCGGTCTGAAAAGTCGCTATGCCTACACCATTTTTGAAGCCCAGCAAAAAATGGGGTCTCCGTCCAATGATTTACATCTGATATTTTTAGACATTGATATGCTGAAAAAGGCCAATGACACACTCGGTCATGTGGCCGGTGATGAGATGATCATTGCTGTCAGCAAGTGCATCAAAGATGCTTTTGGTGATGTAGCAGAGTGTTTCCGCATGGGCGGCGATGAGTTTTTGGTAGCAATGACCGCAGAGACAGATATTGTTCAGGAAAGGATTGCACTGTTCAATCGACTGGTTTCCCGGTGGAGCGGAAGATACGTGGATCGTCTCACCGTTTCTTACGGCATTGCTGCGGCAAATGAACATCCCGGCTTAAATTTTGAAGAACTGTTGAAAACAGCAGATTATATGATGTATCAACGCAAAAAGCAGCAAACCGGGTGCAGCTGATTTATCGTACATGATTCGGTAATTGGGAAGCATCGTCGGACATCAAATCAACCGTTCCCGCAGAACTGCCGGTCATTTATTGATGCAGATGTGTTTCCTTTGGAGGTGTTTGCGCGCATGAATCAGGTGCTGCGAGAAGAAAAGAAATTCTTAATCAATATAGCCGAGTTTCGGCAGAAAAGTCACCTGCTGGAGCAGACGCTTCTCCAAGATGAACACAACGGCATACACGGATACCGAATCCGTTCGCTGTATTTCGATACACCCTATGACCGGGACTTCTTTGAAAAGCAGGCAGGTACGGAACTGCGGCGGAAGATACGGCTGCGGATTTATGACACGGAGCAGACGTTTGCTATGTTGGAAATGAAGCAGAAGCAAGGTGTGCAGCAGCTCAAGCGGTCCCTGAAAATCAGCAGAGAGGATGCTGTTCGTATCATCAAGGGGGATTTATTGCCCCTGCTGACCCACCCTGATCCCTTTGCGGCAGAGATATATGCTTTCATGCAAATCCACGCCTATCGTCCCGTGACCATCGTGGAATATCGTCGTAAGGCTTTCATTGCGAAAGAAAACAAAATCCGTATCACCTTTGACAATCAGATTGTGGCTACGGAAAGTTCATTTGACCTGTTCGACCCCAATCTGAATATGAATCCAGTTTTGGATCCCTATGATGTGGTGATGGAGGTCAAGTTCAACGGTTTTTTGCTTGGCTACATCCGCGAGCTCATGAACAGTATCAACAGAAGCGAACTATCGGTCAGCAAATACGTTCTGGCCAGACAGAATGCCTATCAAACCCACATTTAGGAGGAATTACCATGAAAAACGAGATTCTGAATATGTTTCAGACATCCGGACAGCTCCCCTTACAAGAGGTGACCGTTAATATTGTTATGTCTGCTGTGTTGGGATTTTTTATTTTCCTATCCTATGCCATTTCACACAGAGGCACTATTTACAGCAAGAAATTCAATGCATCTCTTGTGGTACTGACAGTGCTGACCGGAACAGTGATGACTGTTATCGGCAACAACATCGCACTGTCTTTGGGTATGGTGGGCGCACTTTCCATCGTCCGATTCCGTACCGCCATCAAAGACAGCCGCGACAGCATTTACATTTTTTGGACAATTATTGTTGGTATATGCTGCGGTGTTGGCGACTATATGGTAGCTGCAATAGGAAGCACCGTTACCTTTTTGGTGGTTCTTATACTTGGTATGATTAAAAATGACAACCGAATGTTGCTGATTATCAGGGCTGCTTACAATCGGCAGGATGTTATTCAGGCCTACATCTTCAAAACATTCCACCGCAAGGCCGTCCTGCGGGTGCGTAACACCACCGAAACTACGGTGGAGTTTATTTACGAGATCAGCAGCAAGCTGCTCAGCAAGGTAGAACATGAGAACACAGGAATCACCAACGGCATCTACGCTCTGGGCGGCGTGGAATATGTAAATATTGTGATGCAAAATGATGAAGTTTCCAATTAACCGCTGCGTTTTTATAGCAGCCTGTCTCCTCTTGATAGGATTGACTTTATCCGGTTGCAGCGCTCAGGTGACGGAATGCCCAGAGTCCCTCCAGGTCGTTGTAAATGGCAAAAACAGTGTACTTCTTTCTTGGGAGCCGGTAGATGACGCAATCAGCTACCGTGTATACCGCAGGATCAGCGGCAGTGCTGATTTTAAGTTTGTTACCGATACGGAGGCGGCGTATTATACCGATTCGCAGCCGGAACCGGGCAGCTACGACTATCAGGTTACGGCTCTGGGGCCTCACGGAGAATCTGCCGGCATAATTTTCCTTGCAGCAGCAGTTCCAGCGGAGTCTATTTCTCTTTCCCCACCGAAGATCACATCGGTATCACGGCTGGATATGGCTACCAATGTACTTTTCTTCTCAGATGAGAATACAGACTGCGAATATGAAATCCTGCGGCAGGATGCATCCGGCAACTGGATCACTATCGGCAAGACCGCAGATCATATTTACTATGATATCGCGGCCTCTGAAAATGGCAGTTACTATTATAAGGTGCTGGCAGCAGGAACAGACGGTGAGACGGCGGAATCGGAGATCGCGGCAGAAAATACAAATCCGAAAACAGTTTTTGGTGTGCCGGTGTTGATGTATCATGAGTTCGTTACGCAGGAAGATCTGAACAGCGGAATCGCCTTTGACGAATACGCGATCTATTCTCATGAGTTTGAGCATGACCTGAAATGGCTTCAGGAAAACGGATATACCACGATCACCGTCCGGGAGCTGGCCCAATATCTGAGCGGACAGGGTGAAATGCCGGAAAAGCCGGTGATCCTGACCATCGACGATGGTAAGCTTGGCGTGTATAAAAACGCCTTCCCGCTGCTGCAGAAATACAACATGAAAGCGGTTCTCGCGGTGATCGGGACAGAGATCCATGCGGCATCGGAAGCACCGGAGCTGCGCGCTGAAAATACGGCACCCTACTGCACATGGGTGGAGCTGGCAGAAATGTCCGCCTCCGGTCATGTGGAAATTGCAAGTCACTCTTATGGTTTCCACGTTTACCAGCATGATGGGCGCATTGGTGCCGACTGCGGGGAACCGGACACCATGGCAGATTTCCGGATGGATGCTTACAAGGATTTCCGGACGCTGCAAACCTGCCTGAAAAATTATGATATTCCGGCAGCAGTTACCTTCGCCTACCCCTATTCCGAACGCAGTGTTCCGGCGGACGAGGTCTGGCTGCAGTGCGGTTATCAAATGCTGCTGGGCGGTAATATGGAGTCCGTCCGGGCTTCCAGAACCAACTTTTTTCTTCAGGAGGCAGGACTCAATGCCCATTCCTCCGTGCTCCGCAGAATTGCCAGAATGCACGGAACTCCGATTGAGGACTATATTGGATAATCAGAAATCATCTTAATGGATTGGAGGTGACCCCCATGAAACGGATCGTGATCGGCCTGCTGGTTTGCGCGCTGTGTGTTGGATTGGCAGCAACTGCGACTGTGGTAGACTTTGAGAGAAAAGAGAGCCGCATCCACCAGCATTTGGAGGCCGGAGAAAAAGCCCCCTGTTCCCATGAGGCTAACCTCCTGTGTACCCATCTGCCCTTGGTGGAAATTGAAACCGGCGGCCATCCTATACCGGGTGCTCCCGTTCTTGATGATAAAGGTTTTATTGTGGATTATACTGTCACTGAAGCGGATGAGCCCCGTCTTAAGGCATCTCTGGAAATCACGGACAATGCCGAAACCAATCATCATGTAACAGATGCGCCTTCGCTGGCCACCTCGGTCCTGATCAACATTCGCGGACGTTCATCCCGTGAATTTGACAAGAAGTCTTACCGCATTACGCTGATCTATGATGACGGCACCAACAACAATCAATCCGTTATGGGAATGGATGCCCACCATGAGTGGGTGCTCCACGGCCCCTTTCTGGATAAGTCTTTAATCCGCAATTATATGATGTACAACCTCGCGGGAGAGTGCATGGAGTATGCCCCCAATGTCCGCTTCTGCGAAGTGGTCATTGACGGCAGTTATCAGGGGCTATACTTGATGACGGAGAGCATCACCAAGGGTTATGACGGCTCCCGGCTGACGATGGAGGTAAAAAAGAAGGACAATACCTTCAGCGGCTATATCCTGCGCGTCAATGATATCTATCCCTTTGAAGAGACCACTTCTGTGATCTCTGACTACGGCAATTATGCCTATGTTGCGCGGATTCCCGTAGAAGTTATCTACCCCGGAACGATCAATCAGACCGCGGAAATGCGCCGTAAAATTGAACTGGAATTTTCCGCCTTTGAAAAAGCGCTTTATTCCTATGATTATGATAGTGAGGATTATGGGTACACCCAGTGGATTGACATTCCTTCTTTTGTAGATTACTACATTCTGAATGAATTTGTTTGCAATATAGACGCAGGTCGACTTTCTACATATGTTTATAAGGATACCTCCGGCAAATACAAAATCTGTGTTTGGGATTTCAACAATGCCTGCGACAACTATATGGAATTGCGCGTCAATCTTCATGATTTTGATACCCAGAACCGTCTGCTTTACCATATGCTCTGCCGTGACGAGGATTTTACAGAAGCCATTATTACCCGCTACAAAGAGCTGCGTCAGAGTGTTCTGAGCGAAGAATACCTGATGAATTACATTGACCAGACCGTTGCATATCTGGGCCCTGCTATTGAGCGAAATTTTGATAAGTGGGGTTATAGTTTTCAGGCGGAGTACAGTCTTTTAAAAGGTGAAGACCGTGAAATCTGTTCCTATGATGAAGCAATCAGTCAACTCAAGGAATTCCTGATTGAGCGCGGAAACTGGATGGATCAAAATATTGATGCGGTACGGGAATTCTCTGCGGAATCTGCAGTGAAAAAATACAACGAAAATGCTGACTGAGAGGTGGAACCGTGAAAAAGTTTATCATCATTGTTTCCTCTCTCGTTGCAATTTATATTTTCGGAGACTATGCCTATTATCACCTTGGCTGGTATATTGATATGAATCCAGGCAAACCGGTAACTACCTTTGTCAAAACCGAGGGAATGGAGTTCCGGATTTTAAAGGATGGTCAGTGGGAGAACTTTGAAATCAAAGGTGTCAACATTGGTTCCGGCGAGCCGGGACAATGGTCCACGGATTTCCACATTGACGAGGAAAGCTATTATCGCTGGTTTGGCTACATTCAGGAAATGGGTGCCAACGCCATCCGTGTCTATACCATCCAGGCGGATGAATTTTATAATGCTTTTTATGCGTACAACCGGGGACGGGAGGAACCGCTGTATCTGATCCACGGTGTCTGGGTGAATGACTATGTACAGAACTCCCACATGGATGCCTATGACGCGCGTTTCTTTGATACCCTGATCGAAGACTGCCGTACCCTGGTGGATGTACTCCATGGAAACAAAAAAATCTCACTGGGACGCTATGCTTCGGCAGGCAGCGGAACCTATAAGCACGATATTTCCCCGTGGGTGATCGGGTACATTCTAGGTGTGGAATGGGAAGGTCAAACTGTGGAGTTTACCAACCAAAACTACAAAGACCAGCCGGAATATACCAGTTACACCGGAAAATATATGTATACGGATGGAGAGGTCTCTGCTTTTGAGACACTGCTTTGCCGGGTGGGTGACAAGATCATCGAGTATGAAACCGAACGCTATAAACAGCAACGTTTAGTTGCAATGTCCGGTTGGCCAACCACCGACCCTTTCGTTTACCCCGAGAAAGTATCCCAGTATTTAACGAAATGTGCCGAGATCGATGTAGAAAAGATCCTTTGCACGGAGCGCTTTCTTTCCGGTCAATTTGCTTCCTACCACGTTTATCCTTACTACCCGGATTATCTAAGTTATGTCACCGATTGGACACCCTACGGCATCGATGATCCTCTTGCTTTTGTGGATGAAGACGGCAGGCTGAATACCTATCGAGCTTACCTGACGGCACTGACGAATCACCACACCATGCCGGTAGTCATCTCGGAATTCGGTGTTTCCACCGGCAGAGGACTTGCGCAGAAGGATGCGAACACCGGCAGAAATCAGGGACATATGTCCGAAACCGAGCAGGGCGATGCCATTGTAGAATGCTATGAGGACATTGTTGCATCCGGATGCGCCGGATGCTGTGTATTCTCCTGGCAGGATGAATGGTTCAAACGCACCTGGAATACCATGTATGCCATCGACATGACCCGCAATCCCTACTGGTCGGATTATCAAACCAACGAACAGTACTTCGGTCTGCTTTCCTTTGACCCCGGCAAGGATCGCTGTATCAGCTATGTGGACGGCGATATTTCGGAGTGGACAGCGGAGGATATTGTGGTACAGGGGGCCAATTCCTCCCTCAGTATGAAGTATGACGAGCGCTTTATTTATCTTTTGGTATACAAAAAAGACCTGAACTTTGAAGCAGAGACTCTGTTCATTCCCATTGATACCACACCCAAAAGCGGAAGTAATTTCTGTAGCGGAGAAAATCTGTTCTTTGACCGCGATGCCGACTTCTTAATTCGCATTCACGGAAAAGAGGATAGTGAAATACTGGTGCAGGAGCGGTATGAAGCGCTGCGCTCCACCTACAGCCGCTACGTTTACGGTTTTGGCACCTACTACAAAGAGAACATCCCGGATGTGGATTCGCCGGAATTTGTCGGCATTGATATGATCCTGAAGATGGGGCATTTTCATCTCATGGATGACCCAACCGCCTTGGGTGAGACTTTCCCCACCGGAGAACTGCGCTACGGAAATGCCAACCCGGAAAATGAGGACTTTGATTCTCTGGCAGATTTCATTCATAGCGGCGACTATGTTGAAATTAAGATTCCCTGGCAGCTGCTGAATTTTGCGGATCCGTCCAAAATGGCCATTCACGATGACTATTACAGCGGGCATTACGGCATTAACTACATTACCATTGATACCATGTACTTTGGCCTGTCCTCCGCTTCTGCGGACCGCCGAATCAATCTTTGCCCGGTCCCTCTGGAAGGCTGGGGTAACAAGGTAACTTACCACGAGCGGCTAAAGCCCTCCTACTATATCCTGCAGAGCGTCTGGAGCGATACATAATGAAAGTGGAAATACTGATATATGCATATCTGGCAGTATGCGCCGCTATGATTGGTTTTAACATTGTCTGTATCTTTATTTTTCGCGCAAAAGACAAACGATTGAACCACTATAGCCAACGTTTTATTAGAATTGTGCACCAGACCATTGAGGATGGTACTGTAACAGAGGCGCACTGCAAATATCTGTCCAAAACGCTGAAAAAGATCAAGAATCTTATGGCCTTTGATAAGACTTTGGAGGAGTTGTTTGCTCAGAATCCCCAACAGATTAAGGACTATATAAGACAACTTTCATCTGTATTTACTTACTTGACCTTGGAATATAAGAAAAAAAGCGAGATTCAGGCAGCCTACTTCCCCTACATCATTCATAAGTATAAGGTCTTCCAAGGTCAACCGATCAGCATCGTCATGGATACAATATTGGAACTGGTTTATTCCCCATCCCTGTATGTTCGGGAAAACGCTCTGCAGGCAATTTATTCCATTGGCAGTGTGGAATGCACGATGAATGCCCTGTGGATTTTAAATGAAAGCAGCTACTACCACCATCCTAAAATGATCACAGACGGTCTGCTGAACTTCTCTGGGGACACCAAACAACTGGGAGAGTGGTTGTGGGATCATTTTGAGCGTTTTTCCAATCGGATGCAGCGCGTGATCGTGGATTATTTCCGTTTCTCATCCCCTGATCATCAGGAACGGATTCTGGAGTTGCTGACCTCGCAATGCGTTGATGATGAGATTGCTTATAGCTGCATCCGTTATTTAGGCAAGTTTACCTATCCCCCCGCCTATCCAGTATTAACGGATATTATCGAGAAACATCAGCACGACCAGTGGATCTACACCGCGATCACCGCTTCCGCACTGGCCAACTACCCAGGAGACCGGACTGTGGCCATTTTGAAAGAGCTGCTCCACAGTCCAAACTGGCATGTGCGATTCAATGCTTCCCAGAGTTTGATGGCTCTGGGACTGTATTACACAGACATGATAGATGTGTTTGAAGGCCGTGACCGGTATGCCAGTGAAATCATGCGATACCGGTTTGACCAAAAGAACATGAAAGAGAAGGAGGCAGTTGGCATTGGGCTGGTCAGTAAATGATACGCTGTTTATGGCGGTCAAGAACATGTTGGACTGGGTAAATGTTCTTTTCATACTTTATATGATTGGCTACTCCACTTTTTTATTTCTGGCGGTTGTGATTGGCTCGTCTGAACTGTATAAGAAGCGGCAGCAAGAAAAACTGAAAAATACGCTGCTTCAGGATTACTACATACCCATCAGTATTGTTGTCCCGGGCTACAACGAAGAGGTAACGGTGGTGGAAACCGTCCGGTCACTATTGGCGCTGGAATATAAGCTGTATGAAATCATTGTGGTGGATGACGGCTCCAAGGATGCCACTTCCCAAAAATTGATCGAAGCTTTCCATATGCACCCGATCCGCCGCCCGATTCATCGAAAAATCCCCTGCCAACCTGCGGAATTCATCTACGAAACGACTGCACAGAAGGTCCCCTTGACTCTGATCCGCAAAAAAAACGGCGGAAAAGCAGATGCCTTGAACATGGGCATCAATGCTTGCCGGTATCCCTATTTCATTTGTATGGACGCAGATTCGGTGCTCCAGTATGACTCTTTAAGCAAAATCGTCCGTCCGATCCTTGAGCAGGAGAATGTGGTTGCGGTCGGCGGCGTGATCCGTTCGTGCAATGGTGCAACATTGGAACGGGGACGGGTGGTGGACTATCATCTCCCTAATAACATTCTGGCGTGTATGCAGGTGCTGGAATATGATCGTTCCTTCCTTGCGTCCCGGATCCTGTTTGATAAATTCAACGGTTCGCTGATCATATCCGGTGCCTTTGGCCTATTTAAAAAAGATGTGGTCATCGCCGCCGGAGGATACGACCACTCTACCATGGGCGAGGATATGGAATTGGTGGTAAAGCTTCACGAATACTGTGTCACAAACGACATGCCCTATGCAATTAAGTATGCTACCGATGCCATCTGCTGGACCCAAGTGCCGGAACGGTTTCGGGATTTGCGTAAACAGCGCAAACGGTGGCATCTTGGCTTGTTTCAGAGTATGTGGAAGCACAGGGTGATGCTGGCTAACCCCAAATTTGGCCCCGTCAGCTTTATTTCCTACTTTTACTTTTTGATTTATGAGCTGCTATCCCCCTTTATTGAGATATTTGGCGTAATCACCATGATTTTAGCCTTTACAGTAGATCTGATCAATGTGCCATTTATGGTACTGTTCTTCTTAATTTACGCATTGTACAATTGCGTGCTGACACTAACAGCCTTTTTTGCCAGAATCCAAACCATAGATTTAAAAATCACCTTCATGGACGTAGTGAAAGCAGTACTGCTGTGCTTCTTTGAAGTTTGCATTCTTCGTTTTTTCATGGCCTTTGTCCGCGCGACAGCATTCATCGGTTATAAAAAGAAAAAGCTGAATTGGGGACGTATTGAACGTCAAAAAATCAATATCAAGTGAGAGGTGTATTATGGACAAGGAAATTCTGAAAAGTGCCCTGTTTGGCTATTCCAAAATCAGTGTCTGCCAATACATTGCCACAATGAATGAAGAGTTCAATGCAAAGCTTATGGCAGAAGCAGACTCTTTCCGCGAAGAACGTTCAAGGCTGCAGAAGAAGATAGACGATCTGGAGGCAGAACTGGCTGCCCTCAAGCAAAACGCGTGCGATGTGGGTACCATGCTGCTGGAGGCTGGACAGTATGCTGAGCAACTCCGCCAGCAAGCCCAGGAGGAAGCCGCAGAGCTTCTCCAGCAGGCCCAAGAGGAAGCCGAACAGCTCCGTTCCCAGGCCAAAAATGAAACGGATCAGCTTCTTCTGGAAATTAAAACAAAGGGTCAAGCCCAGACCCAAAAGCTCGAGTTATACACCGGGGCTATTGTTAAGCTTCGGGAAGATATGGCGATACTGGCCAACCGGACGGATGATGCTTTGAACACATTTGCGGAGCAATTTCTAAGTTTGCGACAAGATTTTGAGGATAGTGAAATATGAAAAAATGGATGGTAGTTCCAATCCTTATAGTTGCACTCCTTCTGGGGCTGCCAAATCATGCAACTGCTACAGAAACAGCGAAAAATGATACTGTCTATGTGGCGGGAAACCCAGACCTATTCCCTTTTGAGTATTACGACACACAGTTGGGTAGTTACCAAGGGATCCTGCCGGAGTTGTATAAACAGATTTCCCAAACCACCGGACTGGAATTTGTCTATATTCATCCCGGAATGATCAATCAGCAGAACCGTCTTGCAAAAAACGGGCAGGTAGATCTGGTATCGGCCTATGTTCGGGGAGAAATCGAGGCGGCAGAGCGTGAATTGATACTGCTGCGATATGACGGGAATACCGAGATCTGCGTTGCGTTCACAGCCATCACCCCGGGGTGGGTCGAGGAAGCAATCCGGTCATCCCTGGAGAATCTGTCGGCGCAGCAGGTTTTGGAACTGTCATTGCGCGTGCCGAAACCGCAGCCAGAACAGAAGCTGTACTGGTGGGCCGGAATCATCGGAGGTGTCCTGCTTCTGATCATTGCGGTGCTTGCGGCAGTTTTGCTTTGGCACAGAAAGGCCAGAAAGAAAAACGACAAAATTCGGTTCATTGATCCACTGACAGGCATTGGTAATCAATCATATTTTGAGAATACCTTCCGGCATTGTATCACACCGGCCAACTATGCATTGTACTATTTAAGTTATATCTCTTTGGATGTACAGCGGATCGAGCAGTATTTAGGAATTCTCAAAGCCGAAGAAATTCAACGATACGCCGCTGATGTTTTGTCTCAGACGGCTGCAGATGAAGATTTTACTGCCCGAATCGGTGATGGTGTGTTCTTACTGGCTCTTCAGGCACCATCGGAGGAAGCTGCCAGTATCCGAGTGTCTGAAATTCTGGAACAATTGAATAGATACGAAGGGACATTTTTGGAAGAGCACCGCATTTTGTTCCGTGCTGGAGTTTTTGGGATAGATACAGCTAATCTGCCAGCGGAAACCGCAGTATTCAACGCCCGACAGGGTTACAATGCTGCTGCCCATAATCATTGTTCCTACATTTTTACGGACAAAGCATTACTGAACCGGGAGGCAACCAAAATCGAACTCCAGCGAAAGCTATTGGGTGCACTGGAGAATCATGAGTTTCTGCTTTATATGCAGCTGATCGTGGATCGGAATGAAAGAATTATAGGTGCGGAAGCCTTGACCCGGTGGCAAAGCCGTGAAAAGGGACTGCTATCTCCGGGTGCGTTCATTGAGCCGCTGAAATCAGCCGGACTTATCGATAAATTGGATTTTTACATTCTGGAAGAGACTTGCAAGCAGTTGGAGCAATGGAGTCTGACCGGCAAAGAGCATTTGTGGATGTCCTGCAATTTTACAAGACTAACCGTATCCCGAAACGATTTTGCAGAGCGGTTCCAGAATGTGTTGGAACGATATCAGTTTCCTCACGACTGTTTGATCATCGAATTAACAGAGGATTCTTTGATGGATAACACGACAGTTGCCTACCGCAATATCCTCGAATGTAAAAAAATGGGCTGTAAGATTGCTCTGGATGATTTGGGAAGCGGCTATTCGTCTCTGCAAGACCTGTGCGACTATCCGATTGATATAATCAAGATTGATCGACACATTTTGCTGAAGTCTACTACTACCAGAGGAAATGCCTTACTGCAGGGGTTAACAAAATTAGGGCATGATCTGGATATAAAGGTCCTGTGCGAGGGTGTAGAAAGCGAAACAGAGAAACAGCGTGTCTGCGAAGCAGGGTGTGATTATATTCAAGGCTTTTACTATTCACGCGTACTTCCCAGAGACGAAGCTGATCTGTTTTATATGAGAAAGCAGAATGCCTAATGAGTTGCTTTCCATATTTTCTGATTGTAAGGACTCTGATAGGGTACAACATTTTGCATTGAAACCCGAGCAGCTTTAGGCTGTTGTAAACACAGCGTTCGGTCAACCAGCCTAACCAAGTTTGACTGAGTTTGTAATGGGTTAAATTAGGGGTTAAATTCTGAGAGCGATGCCGAAGGCCCTTGATACACAAGGGTTTTCGGGTTCGCGAGAAAAAGTACGGTCTGAAGACCGCCCGTCGTGTTCCTCAGTTCTCCAAGCGCTGATTTTTCCCGTGTCTCTTGCAAAGAACGCCGCCTGTTTTTGGCAGCGTTCTTTATTTTTTGCAAAAAAGGTTCCGCAGACCTGCCGGACTGCGGAACCTTTTATCTTTATGCCGTTGTGGGGATCCTCAGAACATTTGCAAAACTGAACCAACCGCGGGCATCTCGCAGCACACCAGTCAGCTCCGGACGCACCTCCCAAACCACCCCATGGGTATACAGCGGTGCCAACGCATAGTCTGCCAAAAGCAATTCTTCCGCATCGTGCAGGCATCCCATACGGGCCGTACCGTCCGCGGCACTGGCAATGATGGCCATCAGCGTGTCGTAGGCGGTATTCTGGTATGCGATGATATTATCCGCACTGCCGGAGACCCATTCCATCAGGAAGCACTCCGCATCATTCCCTACCGCATTCAGTTCTACGCCTGCCAGCGCATATTCTCCGCCGCGCAGAGCCGTCCACAGTTCACTCTCTGTTACACTCATGGCAGTAACCCGCACGCCTAACTGCCCGCGCCACTGCTCACACAGCAGTTGTGCAACCGCTCCACTGGTTCCGTTTTCTACATAGAGGAACTCCAGTTCACCCAATTCACCGCCGCTATTGTATCCGGCTTCTTCCAGCAACGCTTTAGCCGCGGCACACTGCTCCGTATAAAGCTCCGGATCGTTATCCAGCAAGGCGCCGCCGGCCGTGCGGAAGTCCTCTTCTTCGTTATCGGGCACACCGTAGGGAACCAGTCCCTCTGCCGGTGCGGCTGTGACTCCGCACAGTTCTGCCAGCGCATTGCGGTCAATAACCATGCTCATGGCCTGCCGGATCCGCGCATCCGCGAACAGGGGATGTGCGCAGTTAAACAGCGCAGTATGGACGCCCAGTTCCGGCACAGCCGTCCAGCCTTCTTCGGCTGCAAGCTCTGCGATATACGTTTCGGATGCAGGCCATACAACGTCTACCTTCCCCTCTTCGTACAAGTTCCATGCTTCCGTATCAAGGCCGGCAAAGTGGAATGTGATCTGCTGTGGTCCTGTTTTCCGGCTGTCATAATAATGGGAGCCGAGAACCAGTTCCATGGCTTCCTCCGTGTACGAGGTTGCCCGATACGCGCCGTTGGTCACCAGCGCCGCAGGGTCGCTCCACCATGCATCTGCCGTTCCCTTTTCCGCCGCAGACTCCTTCAGCTGCTGCACCACATCCTGCCGCAGCGGCATCGTGGCGGGCGAGGTACAAACTTCCCGCAAAAACCAATCGTAATGGCCGGTAAGATTTACCACCAGCGTCGTATCATTCTTTGCCATGACCTGCAGCAGGCTCATATCGCCGGAGGCACGGGCCTCCTCGTAACCTGCTACAACGCTGAGCAGCTCTGCGTAGGGAGACTGACTGAGAGGATTCGCCAGCCGCCGCCATGCATAGACAAAATCCGTGGCGGTCACATCCCGTCCATCCGACCACTCTGCTGTGCGCAGGCGGAAGATAAAGGTCACCGTTCCGTCGTGGTTTTCCTCGTGATCCACGCTTTTTGCCATACCGTTGACCACAGTGGCGGCGCCATTCTCATCCACGGAAACCCGCATCAGATTTTCATACAAATGGGCCAGCACCGTCTGATCGGCGGCCTCTTCCGCATAAATGGGGTCCAGCGAAACCGGCGCGTCACCCACACACACAGAAAGCGCCAGTGCTTCTTCTGCCTCCTCTTCCGCGCAGCCGGCCAGCATTGACATACACATTATAATAACAAGAGCCAAAGCCCCCAGTCGTTTGAAGCTGTTCATACTTGCTCCTTTCGGGCAAAATACACGCCGCAGTCCCTCGCGGCGCGTGCATAACTAAAAGTATTATAGAGAATTCCGTCAACTTTGTAAAGTCACCCATTAAAAAAGTAACAAAAAATTACAAAATCACAAATGGAACGAAACGGTCCTTGCCTTACATAAAGAAAGCCACGGGCGGTTTGCTCCGCTCGTGGCTCTGCTCTCATTCCGTTACCGGGGTCAGTCTGCCCTCATCATCAAAGGTCACCGGAACGATCTCATTCCGGGTCTTCTGGGCAATGTCATCGATACGCATTTTAGAGGGATAGTCGGCGATCAGGGTCACTGCCACGCCCTGCCGCTTGGCACGGCCGGTTCTGCCGATGCGGTGGATATAGTCCTGATTCTCATCCGGCACATCACAGTTGAACACAATGTCCACATCATCCACATCGATGCCGCGGGCGGCAACATCAGTGGACACGAAGACCCGCAGCTTGCCCTGACGGAAGCGGTCCATGACCTGCTCCCGCTTTCTCTGAGGAATATCGCCGTGGATGCACTCCGCCTCAATATCCCGCATCTGCAGGAACTTGGTGATCCGTTCCGTGTTGCCTTTGGTATTGCAGAACACCATGCAGCGGTCAAAACCCGTTTCTTTCAGGATCTTTTCAATGGCGTCAGCCTTTCCGTTGTAGGATACATCCATCCGGAACTGCTTGATGTCCGGCTTGTTCTGCTCGTCCTCCCGCACGGTGATCTCTGCGGCGTCACGCTGGTAGACCCATGCGATATCCATGACCTCGCGGGAAATGGTGGCGGAAAACAGACCCAGATTCTTCCGCTTGTTCATCCGGTCCAGCAGGTGGGTCACATCCCGGACAAAGCCCATATCCAGCATCCGGTCAGCCTCGTCCAGGACCACTGTCTGCACTGCGTCTACCCGCACGGTACGCCGCTTCATATGGTCGGCCAGACGGCCGGGCGTTGCCACCACGATCTGGGGGCGTTTCTTCAGTGTATCGATCTGACGGCCGATGGGCTGACCACCATACAGGCAGACACAGCGGATACCGGGCTTGAATGCAGCCAGATCCCGCACCTCGTCCGTGATCTGGATCGCCAGTTCGCGGGTAGGAGCCAGGATCACCGCCTGCACACTCTCATTCGCAGGGTCGATATGTTCCACAATGGGAATACCGTAAGCAAAGGTTTTACCCGTTCCGGTGGGAGCCTTGGCGATCACATCCTGCCAATTCATCATGGGCGGGATGCAGCCGGCCTGGACGGGGGTGGACACTTCAATATTACGCTGCGCAATGGCGCGCATGATTTCCGGCGACAGATTTAAACTATCAAACCGGACTCCTTCTGTAAATTCCATAAATATTTTTCCTCTTATGACATAGCATGATATAATATTATACTAAGAAAGACACCACTTGTAAAGTCGCCTTCTTCGCGAAACAGAGACTTCGCCGGCATAAAACACATCTGTCCTGTCCCCCTACCTTTTCAGACAAAAAGTAAGATATCCGACAAAAAATATCTGTTTTTTTATACATTTTGTAGTAAAATTTTGTATTGTCTACACATCTTTTTTGCGTTTTTATGCTAAATTATTGCCACAAAGAATCATTTGAGCGGAGGTGCCACTCATGGATGCGATGGACTATGTGCGCATTTTGCGTGATTTGCGGGAGGATGCCGACAAAACGCAGACACAGATCGCTGAGGTGTTGGGAACATCCCAGACGATGTATGCCCGTTATGAGCGCGGAGCCAACGAGCTGCCCATCCATCATCTCATCACTCTCAGCAAGTACTATGGCGTCAGCACAGACTATCTGCTGGGACTCAGCAAAGAACGTTAAACGAGGCAGGGCGCAAGCCCTGCCTTCATTTTTGAACGCAAAGCACAGCTCCGTTTTCGGGCAGCTGTGCTTTTTTCTGCAATCACCCACTTTTTTCAGGCCTGCCCCGGGTTTCAACGGCCAAAATCAGAGATGTTTATGTTCTTTAACGTAAAGCTCTATTTTTTTATCAACTTCTTTGCGTTTTTCGCTACATCCCTGACACATAATTACGGAAATGATTGATATATTGGTTTTGGAATCTGTAAATGCGAAGGCAAACCTTTGCGCTTACAGAATCCACCACATTTTGTCGCTTTTTGGGAGCAACCCCGGTTCGCGCCGGCAGACAAGCGGATCGGCGTTTGATTGCAAAAAGCGAAAGTAGAGAAGGAGTGTATCTATGGTAACTTTTATCATCGGCCTGGTGATCCTGTTCGTAGGCGCTGCCCTTTACGGTAAGTTCTGCGAAAAGGTCTTTGGTCCCGACGATCGCGCCACTCCCGCTTACGCCAAGCAGGACGGCGTTGACTTCGTCCCCATGAGAGGCTGGAAGAACAGCCTGATCAACCTGCTGAACATCGCAGGTACCGGCCCCATCTTTGGACCCATTCAGGGCATCCTGTTTGGACCCATCGCTTTCATTACCATCCCCATCGGCAATGTCATCGGCGGCGCCATGCACGACTATTTCTCCGGCATGATCTGCCTGCGTGACGGCGGCACTCAGATGAGCTCCATGATCCGCAAGTACAGCAACAAGGGCGTTTATCGTGTTTATAACGTGTTTGTCTGCCTGCTGCTCCTGCTGGTCGGCGCTGTGTTCATCTACACCCCCGGCGACATTTTGGCCACCGGCATTCTGGGCTTCGACGGCAAGCCCACCTCTGTTTCCACCTGGGTCATCTACGGTGCCATCTTTGTTTACTATCTGGTTGCCACCGTGTTCCCCATCGACGCCATCATCGGTAAGATCTATCCCATCTTCGGCGCCATTCTGATGTTCTCCGCCATCGGCGTGTTCATCGGCCTGTTCGCCAAGGGTTATCCCCTGATCGAAGTGTGGGACAACTGGCAGGGTGTCATGTTCCAAGCCTTCCAGACCACTGCTGACGGCGCTACCGCCCCCTTCAGCTATGGTGAGTACTTCGCCAACGGCCACTTCCTGCCCGTGTTCTTCGTCACCGTGGCCTGCGGTATCCTGTCCGGCTTCCATTCCACTCAGACTGCTATCATCTCTCGTACCATGAAGAGCGAAAAGCAGGGCCGCATGACCTTCTACAACATGATGATTCTGGAAGGCTTCATCGCCATGGTTTGGGCTGCTGCCGCTATGGGTATCTTCAACCTGGGTATGCAGGCTGCCAACGCCGGCGCTACCGGCACTGTCATCGCTGTCTGCAAGGACATTCTGGGTCCTGTCGGCGGCGTCATCGCTCTGGCTGGTATCGTGGTTCTGCCCATTACCTCCGGTGATACCGCTCTGCGCGGCCTGCGTCTGACCGTTGCTGAGTCTCTGCACATTGACCAGAGCACCAACAGCAAGCGTCTGACTCTGTCCGCTATCATCTTCGCACTGGTTGCTGCCATTCTGGTGTTCGCTAAGCTGAACTCTCAGGGCTTCAACATCCTTTGGCGTTACTTCGCATGGTCCAACCAGACCCTGTCTCTGTTCGCCTTCCTGGCTATCTCCATCTGGATGTTCGAGAATGGCAAGAAGAAGTTTGTCTGGATCCCCCTGATCCCCGGCGGCTTCTATGCTTTCATCACCATTACTTACATCATGAACGCCAAGATCGGTTTCAACCTGCCTTGGGGCGCTGCCTATGTGGTGGGCGTTGTTGCTGCTCTGGCTTATATTGCCGTCATCATCTGGTGGGGCAACAAGCGTACAGCCAAGACTCTGAAGTAATTTTCCCCTACTCTCCCTTTGGGCCGTCGCGGTTTATCCGCGGCGGCCCTCTTTTTCTTGCGAAAAAACACCGGCAGGAGAATCCTGCCGGTGTTTTCTTGTTTTTATTTATCGATGCTCCACATGCCAGATGTTGTTGGCATAGTCTGCAACCGCGCGGTCAGCGGCAAAGATATCGCTGCGGGCAATGTTGCACAGGCTCATACGGTTCCACTGCTCGGAATCGGCATAGGTCTTCACCATGCGCTCCTCTGCCTGACAATAGGACTGGAAGTCCGCCAGCAGCAGATATTCGTCGGCAGCGCTTCCGCCCATGCCGAACAGCAGCCGCTGGTACAGATCCTCGTAGGTCACACCGTCACGGAAGCCGGTACGCAGTGCATCCAGGCAGCGGCGCAGCTCCGGATCGCGGTTATACAGGCGCTGAGGCACATAGCCCTCGCGCTTCAGCTGCTGCACCTCGTCGGCATGAAGGCCGAACAGGAACATGTTTTCGTCGCCCAGCACCTCGTGCATTTCCACGTTGGCGCCGTCCAGCGTGCCGACGGTCAGGGCGCCGTTCATCATGAACTTCATGTTGCCGGTGCCGCTGGCTTCCTTACCGGCAGTGGAGATCTGCTGGCTCACCTCACTGGCGGGCATCAGCTTCTCCGCCAAAGACACGCGGTAGTTCTCCAGAAACACCACCTGCAGCTTATCCTTGCAGATGGGGTTGTGGGCAATATCGTCCGCCAGAGAGTTGATCAGGCGGATGATGCGCTTGGCCACGGCATAGCCGGGTGCGGCCTTGGCGCCGAACAGGAAGGTGTGGGGCTGAGTAATGGCGTTGGGGTCATCCTGCAGCTTCTGATACAGGGAGATGATATGCAGGGCATTCAACAGCTGACGCTTATACTCATGCAGACGCTTGACCTGCACATCAAAGATGGCGTCGGGATTCAGCACCACACCCTGTGCGCGCTTGATATAACGGGCAAAGTTTTCCTTGTTTTCCCGCTTGATGGCAGCCAGCTGTGCCTGCACAGCCTTATCGTCGGCATAGGCTTCCAGCTTGCGCAAGGCGGGGGGATTCTTCAGATAATCGTCTCCGCCGGTCAGATCGCGGATCAGGCTGTCCAGGCCGGGGTTGATCTCGCTGAGCCAGCGGCGATGGTCGATGCCGTTGGTCACATTCTGGAACTTATGAGGCTCCATGCCGCAGGCATCCTTGAAGACATCCTTCTTCAGAATGTCGGAATGCAGGCCGCTGACGCCGTTGACAGCCATGCCGCCGGCAATGCACAAATTGGCCATGCGGACTTCACCGCCCCAGATGATGGCCATGCGCTGCAACTTTTCGCCGTCGTGGTAGAACTCCTCTACCTTTCTCTGCCAGCGGTCGGAGATCTCCTGAATAATCTGCCAGATACGGGGCAGCAGGGTCTCCATCAGGCTCTGGGGCCAGCGCTCCAGCGCCTCAGCCAGAACCGTGTGGTTGGTGTAGGCCACGGACTGGGTGGTGATCTCCCAGGCCTCATCCCACTTCATACCGGCCTCATCGATGAAAATACGCATCAGTTCGGGCACCACCAGCGCAGGGTGGGTGTCGTTGATCTGAATGACATTCTTCTCATGGAAATTCTTCAGCGTGCCGTAGGTCTCCAGATGCTTCTTCGCAATAGACTGCACCGTGGCGGAAACGAAGAAATACTGCTGCTTCAGGCGCAGAGACTTGCCCTCGTAATGATTGTCCTCGGGATAGAGGATCTTCGCAATGGTGGCTGCCATAGCGGTCTCCTCGGCGGCCTTCAGATACTCACCACGGGAGAACAGTGCCATGTCCACCGGCTTGGTAGCCCGGGCGTCCCACAGGCGCAGGGTATTGACATGGTCGGTATCATAACCGGCCACCACCATGTCGCAGGGAATAGCCTGCACGCGGGTGGCGTTTTCATTGACAATATGCAGGTGACCGTTGTTCCAGAACTCGCGGAGCGTACCGCCGAAGAGCACTTCCTGTGCCTCTTCCGGCTTGGGCAGCAGCCATGCCGCACCGAGATTTTTCCAGTCGTCAGGCATCTCCACCTGCTGGCCCTCCACGATCTTCTGCTTGAAGATGCCCAGCTCATAGCAAATGGAATAGCCGGTGGCCGGGATCTCCAGAGAGGTCATGGAGTCCAGATAACAGGCAGCGAGACGGCCCAGACCGCCGTTGCCGAGACCTGCATCCGGCTCCAGTTCAAAGATGTCAGCCGCCTTGAAGCCCAGATTGCCCAGTGCTTCCTTCAGCTCAGGCAGCACATTCAGGTTATAGGCGTTCTTCATCAGGCTGCGGCCCATCAGGAATTCGAGGGACAGGTAATGGACCTGCTTCTTCTGCTCCCGACGGGCTTTGCGGTTGGCCTCCACACCGCGGATCGCCATCACGTCTCTAAGCACCAGAGCGCTGGCTTTCATCATCTCCTGATCCGTGGCCTCCTCCGGCACCTTGCCGAAGTTCAGCATCAATTTCGCGGTGAGTGCTTCTTCCAGTGTTTTTGTGGTAAACGGAGTTGTCATGGATGTTCCTTACTCCGCCGCATCGTCCTTCTTCGATTTGGCGGGCCCTTTCTTTGTGGTCTCTTTCTTGGTGGTTTCTTTCTTTACAGCGGTTTTTCTGGTCTTTTTGACAGGTGCCTCCTCTGTCGTTTCAGCAGGGGCACTCTCGACCACTTCCGCTTTTTTCGTGGTTTTCTTTGCCGCGCTCTTTTTCTCTGCGGCCTTTTCGGTGGTCTTCTTCGCCGCTGTCTTCTTGGCGGCAGGCTTCTTCTCCTCGGCCTTTTCCGCCGTCTTTTTTGCCGCGGTCTTTCTGGTCTTCTTGACAGGCTTCTCTTCCGCAGGCGCTTCCTCCACGGCCCATGCACGGCCGGTGATGGTATCGTAGATGCGCAGGTATTCCTTAGCGCTGCGGTTCCAGCTGAAGTCGCACTTCATGGCGCGGCCCTGCAGGCGGGCAAATGCCTCGGGATAATCCTTATACAGATACACAGCCTCGCGGATCACATACAGCATATCGCCGCTGGCATAGTTGGCAAAGGTGAAGCCGGTACCGGCATCGCGCCATGCCTCATAGGGCTGCACGCTGTCACGCAGGCCGCCGGTCTCGCGGACGATGGGCACCGTGCCGTAGCGCATGGCAATCATCTGGCTGAGGCCGCAGGGTTCGCTCTTGGAAGGCATCAGGAACAGGTCGGCACCGGAGTAGATCGCCATGGACAGCGCCTCGTTATAGTCCAGCATCACCGCCATACGGCCCTGATACTGCTGTGCTGCCCAGTGGAAGAACTCCTCATACTTCTGATCGCCCTTGCCAAGAATCACCAACTGCACCGGAAGCTCCATAATATCATGAAGCACTTCGCAAATCAAGTCCAAACCCTTATGGGAAACCAGCCGGCTGACAATGGCGAGGATCGGGGTGTCAGCTTCCTCACGCAGGCCCACCATCCGCTGCAGAGCCAGCTTGTTCTCAGCCTTGCCGGAGACGTCATCTGCGGAGTAGTTCTTCGTGATACGGGTATCCGCAGCGGGATCGTACAGCTTCATATCGATGCCGTTGAGCACGCCGGAAAGCTTATACTCGCACTGACGCATGATGTCCTCCAGCCGATGGGCAAAGTATGCCATTTTCAGTTCGTTGGCATACGTCGGAGACACGGCGTTCACTGCGTCGGCGCACAAAATAGCGCCCTTGATCAGGTTCACATCGCCATCCATGATAATGGTGCCGTCATTGGCCCAGCCCTGATCCAGACCGAACAGGTCACCCAGGGTGTTCAGGCCGTAGCGGCCCTGATACTCAATATTGTGGATGGTCAGCGCGGTCTTGATGGAGCGATAGCGGTCCTCACGGACGCCGTCATCGCTGAGATAGATGGGGATCAGGGCCGTCTGCCAGTCGTTGCAGTGAATGACTTCCGGCCAGAACTTCATGTGATCCAGCATCTTCACCACGGCGCGGGAGAAGAAGCCGAAGCGCTCGTTATCGTCGCCGTAGCCATACAGGTTGGGGCGGTTGAAATACTGCTCGTTGTCCAGGAAATACCAGGTCACGCCATCGCGCTCCAGCGCAAACAGGCCGCAATAGCTGTGGCGCCATGCCAAATCCACATAGTCATAGCAGATAAACTGCAGCTGATCACCGAATTTTTCCCGCACCTTCTGGTACAGGGGCAGCACCACGGCCACTTCCGCGCCCTGTTCTGCCAGAGCCGCGGGCAGCGAGCCGGCCACGTCTGCCAGACCGCCGGTCTTGCAAAACGGCACAGCCTCACTGGTTGCATATAAAATCTTCATAAAAGTCTCCTTTTGGGTTTGTTTTGTTGTTCGTAATCGGTTTACTGAAACGCGGGACAAAGGGGGGACAGCGTCCCCCCTATTGTTTTGCAATTACACCTTTGTACCCTTGGACAGCACGATGGGATAATTGGTATGGCCCATCAGGGTACGGTCCTCCAGGATCTCAACGTGCTTATCAGCCACCACGAAGGACAGCTTGGCTCCCTTGCGCACCGTGGTCTCCTTGAAGAGGACGCAGTTGCACACTTCCGCACCGGCCTCTACCACGACGCCGGGGAACAGAACAGAGTTTACAACATTACCCTCGATCCGGCAACCCTCTGCCACCAGAGAATTGACGCAGCAGCCCTCGGGGCCCACATAGGTGGACGCCTTATCCGCGCCCTTGGCACGGATGGGACGCTCCGGCGTGAACAGTTCCTTGCGGATGGCGGGATCCAGCAGCTGCATGCTGCGGTCATAGTACTCCTTCACGGTACGCATCTGGGTGGCGAAGCCGCTCCAGATATAGCACTGCTCATGGAGTTCATCCTTCTTGGCCAGCAGAACATCCTGCCGCCAGCTGAACTGGCCCTTGGCATAGCACTCGTCCACCAGCTTCTTCAGCAGCTTCGTGGAGAGCACATAGGTCTCCAGACTGCGGTGGCCGCGGGGCGTCTGCAGGTGATACAGGACCTCCTTGACGCGGCCCGTCTCATCCTTTTCAAAGTAAGTGCCGTCTTCAATGGTAAAGCTGTCGTTGGCGCAGACCACCGTAATGTCCGCCTTGGTGGCAATGTGCTGCTCCAGCACGTCTGCCAGCGGCAGGTTGGCCACCAGATCGCCGTCCATCAGCACCACATAGTCCTGACGGATGTTCTCCAGATAGGAGCGCACACCGGCCAACGCCTCGATCTTGCCGCGGAAGGGCATGACGCCCCACTCCTTCTGATAGTTGAAGGGAGGCAGGATCTTCAGACCGCCGCGCTTGCGGGACAGGTCCCAGTCCTTACCGGTGCCCAGATGGTCCAGCATACTCTGATAACGACCGTGCAGCACAACGCCCACATCCGTTACGCCGGCGTTGACCAGACTGGACAGGGGGAAGTCCACCGCACGATAGCGGCCGCCGAAGGGCAGGGATGCCGCAGAGCGGATCTCGCCCAGTTCTCTGAGGTCGTTACGACGCTCGTAAGAGAAAATGATACCATGCAGTCCGTTCATCTGGACACCTCCTCACCGTTCTTGCCCAACATGATGCCGGGGAGAACCTCTGTTCCTTCTGCCAGGCAGCAGCCCGGAGCCAGAATCGCCAGTTTCTTGTCTTCGCCCTCTGCAGGCGCACCGCCCACGCGGCAATTCTTGCCGACCACGCAGCTGTCGCCGCCCAGAATGGCGTACTCTACAACCGCGCCTTCTTCCACCACGGTGCCGGGCAGCAGCACGGAATAGCTGACCTTTGCGCCCTTGCCCACGGTGACATTGGTGAACAGCACAGAGTTTTCCACAGTGCCTTCCAGATCGCTGCCACGGTTGATGGCGCTGTGGGTCACCTTTGCCTCCGCGCCAAGGAATGCAGGAGGCGCATTTACGCTGCGGGCGTAGATGGTCCAGCTGTCATCGGTCAGGTCCAGACCGGAGTCGGCAGAGAGCATATCCATGTTGGCATCCCACAGAGAGTCCAGCGTACCCACGTCTTTCCAGTAGCCCTGGAAACGGTAGGCCGCCATCTTCTCGCCGTTGTTCAGCATGGCAGGGATCACATTCTTGCCGAAGTCGTTCTCAGAATTGGGGTCCGCCTCATCCTCGGTCAGGTACTTACGCAGGGCCTGCCAGGAGAAGACATAGATACCCATAGAAGCCAGATTGCTCTTGGGCTCCTTGGGTTTTTCGGCGAACTCAGTAATCATATCGTCGCCGTCCACCGCCATGATACCAAAGCGGGATGCCTCCGCCCAGGGCACTTCCATGACGGAAATGGTGCAGGCTGCCTTGGCAGCCTTGTGACGGGCCACCATGTCAGAGTAGTCCATCTTATAGATGTGGTCACCGGAGAGGATCACCACATACTCAGGATCATACATGTCAATAAAGCCGATGTTCTGATAAATGGCGTTGGCCGTGCCTTTGTACCAGGAACCACCCTTGGCGCCCTGATAGGGAGGCAGAATATGTACGCCGCCGGTACTACCGTCCAGGTCCCAAGGCTGGCCGCTGCCGATATAGCCGTTCAGCTCCAAAGGGCGGTACTGGGTCAGCACGCCCACGGTATCGATGCCGGAATTGATGCAATTGGACAGAGGAAAGTCGATGATGCGGTACTTGCCGCCAAAGGGGACGGCAGGCTTCGCCACATCACTTGTCAGCACATACAGACGGCTTCCCTGACCGCCGGCCAACAACATGGCGATACATTCTTTTTTCATGTTTGCTCCAGCTCCTTTTGCCTGTTTTCTTCTTTCTCCAAAACACGTTCCGCCGGCTGCATTCCTCTTCACAGCCTTTGGCCTTTTTCACGGGGTATATTCTTATACATTATACTTGTTTTAGAAAATAGCGTCAAGGATAGACCTGTCGAAAAAAGTCCTACCTTTTAGTCTCTTTGTCCAGTTCCTTCGTTTTTTTAACCAGTTCTTTCCCAATCTTTTGTGGGTTCTTTCAATTTTTTTCAGAAAAGGACAAATCTTTCCTTTTCTGCGTCTTGCGTTTGCACCCCCGGTCTGATAGAATAAACGGGCTTTTGCAACTATTCGACAGGAGATGCATATATGTCTCTACCGTTTCTTTCCCCATTCGTAAACTGCACTGTGGACAGGTTCCCCCTCTGGATCATTCTGCTGATCTGTATCGGCGTCTTTGCCGCGGCGTTTATGGATGCCATCGCCGGCGGCGGCGGGATCATCTCCGTTCCCGTCTACCTGATGGCGCTGGGTGACGTCCCCACCTACTTCATTCTCGGCACCAACAAGATCTCCTCCGGCGTCGGCACGATCTTTTCCACGGCTCGTTTTGTGAAAAGCGGATATGTGGACTGGAAGCTGTGTCTGCCTGCCGCGGCCATCTCCATGCTGGGCAGTGTCGCGGGCACCTATCTGCAGCACCATACGCCGGATGTCATTTTGAAATACCTGCTGCTGCTCATCCTGCCGGTCATCGCACTCATTACCCTGCGGGACCGCAGATGGCCTGACGAGCCGGGCGACCTTCCGTCCCGCACCCGTCTGTTGATCGTCTGCGCGGCAGCAGCGGTGATCGGCTGCTATGACGGCTATTACGGCCCCGGCACCGGCACCTTTTTGATGATCACCTTTGTCCGCCTCGCCCGCATGGATACCCGCCATGCCGCCGGATGCACCAAGGTGATCAATCTGGCCTCCAACATCGGCGGTATCTGTTCCGCGCTGGCAGCGGGCTACGCTTTCCTTGGAGTGGGCCTGATCGCCGCCTGCGCCTCCATCCTCGGACACTATTTAGGCGCCGGAGTCGCTATCAAAAACGGCAGCAAGATCGTGCGTCCCGCTGTGATCTTCGTACTGCTCCTGCTGACGGTGAAAATCGGCAGTGAGCTGCTGTTCCCCCAGTTCTGGAACTGACCGTCACGGATACTTCCCCCCATCGCAGGGCACCCTTTTCTTACCCACTCAGTTTCAAATCTATTCTGATCAAGAGGTACTTACTGATGAAAATGAGTCTTCCAAAGCAGATCCTGCTGGCGCTGCTGGCCGGCATTACCGTTGGTCTGGTCTGTACGCTGACCGGCACAGAGGCGTTTACCGCCGCCTACCTGAAGCCCTTTGGCGATATCTTTGTAAATCTCCTGAAATTCATTGTAGTGCCGGTGGTGCTGTTCTCCATGATCGACGGCATCCTCTCCATGGACAACATGAAGAAAGTCGGTGCCGTGGGTTGGAAGACGCTGGTCTTTTTCCTGTGCACCACAGCCATCGCCTGCGTCATCGGACTTTCCGTTGCCACTGCGTTCAATTCACTGGGCCTGTTCCCCGACCTTTCCGGCGAGATCGGCAGCGCCACATACGAAGCCAAAGAGTTCGGCGGCTTCATGGCGACCCTTGTGGATATGTTTCCCACCAACATGTGGAAATCCTTCTCCGAGGCCAACATGCTGCAGGTGATCGTGATCGCCCTGTTCTTTGGCGGCAGCATCATGGCCGCTGGGGAAAAGGGCAGGCTCTGCCGCGACATTGTCTCCTCCTTCTATGCGGTCATTGAGCAGTTGATGTCCTTTATCATCCGGCTGGCTCCCATCGGCGTGTTCACCTATATGTCCTGGGTCGTGGCCACGCAGGGCGCGGAGATCCTGGGCCATCTGGCACTGGTACTGCTGTGCGCCTATATCGGCTATTTCATTCATGCGCTGGCCGTCTACTCTTTTTCCGCAAAGTGTTTTGCCGGCATCAGCCCCGCCGCATTTTTCAAAGGCACCTCTGCCGCGATCATTTTTGCATTCACCTCCGCTTCCTCCGCCGCCACGCTGCCGGTTTCCAAAAAATGCGCGGACAGCATGGGTGCAGACAGTGACATTTCCTCCTTTGTGCTGCCCCTCGGCACCACCATCAACATGGACGGCACGGCCATCTACCAGTGTGTTGCCACGGTCTTTCTGGCCTCCTGCGCCGGCATGGAGCTGACGCTGGGCCAAATGGTACTGGTGGTGCTGACTGCCACACTGGCCTCTGTCGGCACTGCGGGCGTCTCCGGTGCCGGTATGATCATGCTGGCCATGACACTGGAGGCGGTTGGCATCCCCGTTTCCTATATCGGCCTGATCGTCGCTGTGGACCGCCTGTTCGACATGGGCCGCACCTGTCTGAACGTCACCGGCGATATTGCCTGCACGCTTTGCGTGAACCGTTGGGAACGCACAAAACAGAAATAATTTTTTCAAAACCGTGCCTGCGCCTGCAGGCACGGTTTTTTTGCCGCTGGAAGTATAATTTTCTTCTTTTAACAGATAACAACGGTACGATTTGAGTTAAAGGAGATCTGAAGCATTATGAAAGCAACAGGTATTGTCCGGCGCATTGATGACTTGGGGCGGGTGGTCATCCCCAAGGAGATCCGCCGCACCATGCGGATCCGCGAGGGCGATCCGCTGGAAATCTATACCAGCCGTGACGGCGAGGTGATCTTCAAGAAATACTCCCTGCTGGGGGGCATGGACGATTTTGCAGCGCAGCTTTGTGAGACCATGAGCCGTTCCACCGGCAGCATCTGTGCTGTAACCGACCGGGATGCCGTCATCTCCGTAGCCGGCGGCGGAAAGAGGGAGCTGATGGGCAAGCACATCACCGCGGAACTGGAACAGATCATGGAAAGCCGCCGCATCTATCAGTATACCGGCGACGCGGAGGCCATCCCCGTGTCTGACAGTTCTGATAACCTGCTGGTGCATGTGGCAGCACCGATTCTGGCAGAGGGTGACCTGCTGGGTCTGGTCCTGTTTGTGGGCACCTCCGCCACGCCGGTCACCGGTGACGCGGAGTACAAGCTGGCGCAGACCGTTGCCGCATTTCTCGGACGACACATGGAAGGCTGAAACAGGGACGCCCCGACCGGGGCGTCCCTGTTTTTTTAGGGAACAAAGGTCCTGTTTCATGCAGCTTTTTGTAAAACTGCGTGGGGGTAAACGTATTTTTATGTCAAAAACTGGTTGGATTTCCTATTGTGTTCCTGCGTTTTTATGTTACTATCTAATTGAGAAACACAGGAGGATGAAACGTATGAGTACATCCATGAAACTGCCCGAGCGCTTTGGCCGCCTTGTATTCAACGAGGATGCTATGAAAGAGCGGCTCTCTCCCGATTCCTACGGGACGTGGAAAAAGTGCATCACTGACGGCACACAGCTGGATCTGGACACCGCAAACGAAATTGCAGAGGCCATGAAGCAGTGGGCCGTGGAGCGGGGCTGCACCCACTACACCCACTGGTTCCAGCCCATGACCGGCGTCACTGCGGAAAAGCACGACAGCTTCATCACGCCTGCAGAGGGCGGCAAAATCATCATGGAATTCTCCGGCAAGAATCTGGTGCGCGGCGAATCGGATGCGTCCTCCTTCCCCTCCGGCGGTCTGCGGGCCACCTTTGAGGCCCGCGGCTACACAGCATGGGACCCCAGTTCCTTCGCATTTATCAAGGAGGGCTCCCTGTGCATTCCCACCGTGTTCTGCTCCCATTCCGGCCATGCACTGGACGCAAAGACGCCCTTGCTGCGTTCCATGGATGAAGTGAACCGGCAGGCGCTGCGCGTCCTGCGCCTCTTTGGCGACACAGAGACAAAGCGGGTCATCCCGCAGGTAGGTGCCGAGCAGGAATACTTCCTGATCGACAAGGCGCTGTATAACCGCCGCAAGGACCTGCGCATGACCGGCCGCACCCTGTTCGGCGCCAAGCCGCCGCGCGGACAGGAGCTGGAAGATCACTACTACGGTGCCATCAAGCCCCGCGTAGCCGCCTACATGAAGGACCTGGACGAATCCCTGTGGGATCTGGGCGTGCTGAGCCAGACCAAGCACAACGAGGTGGCTCCCTCTCAACACGAAATGGCCCCTATTTTCTCTGACGCTAATTCCGCCTGCGACCACAACCAGCTAACCATGGAGATGATGAAGAAGGTGGCAGACCGCCACAATCTCGTCTGCCTCCTTCACGAAAAACCCTTTGCCGGCTTCAATGGTTCCGGTAAACACGACAACTGGTCTCTGGGAACGGACACCGGCAAGAATCTGTTCAAACCCGGCTCCACCCCCAGCCAGAACGCCCGCTTCCTGCTGTTCCTCGCCGCATTCATCAAGGGCGTGGACGAGTATCAGGACTTCCTGCGGGCCACGGTCGCCTTCCCCGGCAACGACCACCGTCTGGGCGCGCAGGAGGCCCCTCCCGCTGTGCTGTCCATCTTCCTCGGCGACGAGCTGAATGCTGTGGTGGATTCCATCATCAACGGCACGGAATATCAGGAGGCCGGCAAGCGCACGCTGGCTATCGGTGTGGATGCCATGCCCGCCATTCCGCAGGACAACACCGACCGGAACCGCACCTCCCCCATGGCCTTTACCGGCAACAAATTTGAATTCCGTATGCTGGGTTCCTCCCAGTCCATCTCCGGCCCCAACGTGGCGCTGAACACCATCATGGCGGAGGAGTTGGGTCAGTTCGCAGATGAACTGGAGCAGTCCTCCGACTTCCAGTCCGATCTTCACGCCCTGATCAAGCGGGTCTTTACTGAACATCAGCGTATTCTCTTCAACGGCAACGGCTATGATGACGCATGGATCGCCGAAGCAGAGCGCCGCGGCCTGAGCAATCTGGTTTCCACCGCTGACGCCCTGCCCATGTACTATTCCGATAAAAACGCGGCTCTGTTTGTCAAGCACGGCATCTACACCCGCGAGGAGCTGGAGGCCCGCGCCGAGATCCATATTGAGAATTACTCCACGGTCACGATCATCGAGGCTAAAACCATGATCGACATGCTGCGCCACGAGATCCTGCCCGCTGTGTCCGGCTTTGCGGACCAGCTTTGCCAGCGGGCATACCACAAGGATGCCATGGGTGTCGCCTGCGGCTACGAAACCACGACCGCCAAAACCATTTCCCAGCTGACAGACGAGCTGACGGCTGTCTGCAGCCAGCTGGAGACCGATTTGAAACAGATCCCCCATGATTCTCTGGATGCCATGGTCTACTGTCACAACGTGCTGATCCCTCACATGGATTCCGCCCGCACTTTAGCCGATAAGCTGGAGACTCTGACTGCCGCCGACTGCTGGCCCTTCCCTGTCTACAGCGAACTTTTATTCAGTGTGTAAGCAAACAAAAAGAACTGCCGTTTGAAACGGCAGTTCTTTTTTTACAGCAAAACATCAAAAAACAGAGCCAGCAATGCGGTGATGATGCCGCAGACACCAATGGCCAGACTGCTCATGGCGCCTTCCGTCTCGCCGATCTCCAGCGCCTTGGCCGTGCCGATGGCGTGGCTGGCGGAACCAAGGCCAAGGCCTGCCGCCACCGGATCCTTGATCCGGAACAGCTTGATCAGATACGGCCCTAACAGATTGCCACCGATGCCCGTGACAATGACCGCCGCCACCGTAATCGGCACAATGCCCCCCTGTCCCTCGCAGACAGCCGTGGCGATCGGGGTGGTGACCGATTTTGGCAGAAGAGAGACCGTAGTCGCCTTGTCCAGACCAAACAGACGGCACATGATCAGGATGCTGCCGATGGAGGTCACCGCACCGGTCAGGCAGCCCACCAGCACGGGCAGCCAGTTCTTCTTCAGCTGTTCCAGCTTGGAATAAATCGAAACCGCCATGCAGGTCGTGGCAGGGCCGAGGAACATGTTGATCACACTGCCGCCCGCGTAGTAGGACTCATAGGGGATGTGGAAAACTGTCAGAACCACAATGATAAGACAGATCGAAACCAACATGTTGTTACACACCACAAGGCCTGTCCTTTTCTGGACCTTTACACCGGCCCAATAGGCAAACACCGTCAGAAAAATGCCGAAATACGGAGTGGAAACCAGCGCACTCATCATTTTCCCTCCTTCCGCTTGTTCAGAAACCGGCAAGTCAGCTGCACTGCCCAGGCAGTCGCGCCAAAGGTCAGCACCGTGGAAACGACGCAGATGACCAGAAATGCCACCGCATTTTCGCGAATCACATCAATGTAATTCATAATGCTGACGGAAACGGGAATAAAAAAGAATGCCAGATTGCCCAGCATAAAATCCGCCTTCTCCCGCACCTGTTCCAGCTTGATCACACGGAGCACCAGCAGCACCAGTAACAGCAGCAAACTGATCACACTGGCCGGAAAGGGAAACGGCAGGATCTGCTCAATGCACTGACTGAGCCAGTAAAGCCCAAACACCATACCGATTTGGACAAGAATCTTCAAAAAATCGCCGCCTTTATCACAGAAGTGGTTTTATTGTAGGATCTTGTTGCCACAAAGTCAATCTCCGCACACAAATTAGCTTCTTTTTAAAAAATTAACTTCTTTTATCAAAATAGTCAAACCATCCTTTTTAACGAAGCTTTCTTCCGAAATCACAACTCCCTTCATTTTGCACTTCTGCATAAATCCCACCACTTTCAGACGTCTCATTTGTCATTTCTCACAGTTTTCTTTTTCAATGCAAAGTGCTATTCTTAAGGTAATCAAAGAGACCGAAAGGGACTTATTTATGACCAATTCTGTCCGTTACGCTGCATACCGTTACTTTAGCTTTACCTACTTTGCAGGTAAGGCTTATTCTGGTTTGGCGTAATCAGGGCGTGTAAGGTCGGTTTATCATCCGTCTGTACATGAAAACCCGCAGCCAAACCGGCTGCGGGTTTTTTCTATGATCCGAACATTGAGGAGGAATTTGATTATGATCGTCGTCTTGAAACACAATCCCAACCGTGACCAACTGGAAAGCCTGATCTCCTGGCTGCAGGAAAAGGGCATCATCATCCATACCAGCATCGGCGAGGCCCACACCATTCTCGGTCTGGTGGGCGACACCTCCAAACTGGACATGGACCTGATCGCCGCATTGGACATTGTAGAAAATGTCAAGCGGGTACAGGAGCCTTATAAAAACGCCAACCGCAAGTTCCACCCCGAGGACACCGTCATTTCCGTGGGCAACACCCAGATTGGCGGCGGCAACCTGACCATCATGGCAGGCCCCTGCTCCGTGGAATCCGAGGAACAGGTCGTGGCCATAGCCAAGGCCGTGAAAGCCAGCGGCGCCACCATGCTGCGCGGCGGCGCTTTCAAGCCCCGCACCTCCCCCTACTCCTTCCAGGGTCTGGGCGAGCTGGGTCTGGAATACCTGAAGGTCGCCCGACAGGAAACCGGCCTGCCCATCGTTACCGAACTGATGGATCTGAGCCAGCTCCCCTTGTTCAAGGATGTGGACGTGATTCAGATCGGCGCCCGCAACATGCAGAATTTTGATCTGCTGAAGGCGGTAGGTCATCAGGACAAGCCTGTGATGATCAAGCGCGGCATGTCCGCCACCTACGAAGAATGGCTGATGAGCGCCGAGTATGTCATGGCCGGCGGCAACGAGAACGTGATCCTCTGCGAACGCGGCATCCGCACCTTCGAGACTCAGACCCGCAACACGCTGGATCTGGCCGCCATTCCCATGATGAAGAAACTGACCCATCTGCCCATTATCATCGACCCCAGCCACGCCACCGGCAAGAGCTGGATGGTAGATCCCCTGTCCATGGGTGCAGTGGCTATCGGTGCCGACGGCCTGCAGATCGAAGTGCACAACGATCCCGCCCACGCTCTGTGTGACGGTTCTCAGTCCTTGAAGCCTGAGGTCTTTGACCCGCTGGCCAAGAAGCTGCTGGCGCTTCACCAAAGCCTCAAATCTCTGGAGGATTGATTTATGAATGTCGGTATTGTAGGGCTGGGCCTGATCGGCGGGTCCATGGCCAAGAGCATCAAGCACCGCACCGCTCACACCGTCTGGGGCAGCGATCTGGATGCGGAGACCATGATGATGGCCCGCATGTGCGGTGCCATTGACGCACCGCTGACAGATGAAAATCTCACGCAGTGCGATCTGATCCTGATCGCGATCCGGCCTGCCGCAGCGGTTGCATGGGTTGCTTCCCACGCAGACGGCATTTCCCCTTCCGCCATCGTGGTGGACCTGTGCGGTGTAAAACGCACGGTCGTCAACGGGATCACTCCCATTGCGGAACGCTGCGGCTTTGCCTACATCGGCGGCCATCCCATGGCCGGCCGAGAGCGCGGCGGATTTACCTCCGCCACAGATGACCTGTATGCAGGAGCCTCCATGATCCTGACACCGGACAAGCGGACGGACATGCAGCTGCTGGATACACTGAAGCACTTCTTCTTAGACATCGGCTTTGCGGGGCTCACCTTCTCCGATCCGGAGGAACATGACCGCATCATCGCCTTTACCTCACAGCTGGCGCACATCACCTCCAGCGCCTATGTGAAATCCCCCGAGGCTCAGCGCCGCCGTGGTTTTTCCGCCGGCAGCTTTCGGGACATGACCCGCGTGGCCCGGCTGGACGAGGACATGTGGACAGAACTGTTTCTTGCCGATGCGGACTACCTGACCCGCGAACTGGATGTACTCATCGCTCATCTGACGGAATACGCCGATGCCTTGAAGGCACAGGACGCGGATGCCCTCCGCGCACTGTTGAAGGACGGGCGGGAAAAGAAGGCTGCTGCGGGCGGCAACTAAGTCGAAACAAACTCGCACCGTTCTGTTTCCAGCTGCGCTGAAAACGCCACTCCGCTCCTTCGTTTCTCCTTTTCCTCCGCAAACACTTCGTTGGTTTGCGTCGGATTTTGGAATACGTGAACAAACTCGCACCGTTCTGTTTTTAGCTGCGCGGAAAACGCCACTCCGCTCCTTCGTTTCTCCTTTTCCTCCGCAAACGCTCCGCTGGTTTGCGTCGGATCTTGGAATGCGTCAACAAACTCGCACCTCTGTTTTTAGCTGCGCGGAAAACGCCACTCCGCTCCTTCGTTTCTCCTTTTCCTCCGCAAACACTTCGTTGGTTTGCGTCGGATTTTGGAATACGTCAACAAACTCGCACCGTTCTGTTTCCAGCTGCGCTGAAAACGCCACTCCGCTCCTTCGTTTCTCCTTTTCCTCCGCAAACGCTCCGCTGGTTTGCGTCGGATCTTGGAATGCGTCAACAAACTCGCACCTCTGTTTTTAGCTTCACTGAAAACGGCTACCTTTTTTCATACACCACAAAAAGGAGTTCTCCTATGTCAAACTCCATTCAAACCATAGAAGTTCATACCTCGCCTGCCTACACGGTTTCCATCGGCAGCGGTCTACTCCGCACCTGCGGCGCGCAGCTGCGCCAGTTGATGGCCCCTTGCCATGTCGCTGTGATCACGGACAGCACCGTGGCGCCGTTGTATCTCGGCACGGTGTCCGCCAGTTTGCAGAATGCGGGGTTTGCTGTCAGTTCCTATGTGTTTCCCGCAGGCGAGTCCCATAAGAATTTTGATACCCTTGCCGCCATTCTGGAATTTCTGGCCGAGGAGCGGCTGACCCGCACAGACTGCCTTGTGGCGCTGGGCGGCGGCGTGACCGGCGACATGGCAGGACTGGCAGCCGCGCTGTATCTGCGGGGCATCCGCTATGTGCAGCTGCCCACCACGCTGCTGGCTGCCGTGGATTCCTCCGTGGGCGGTAAAACCGCCATTGACCTGCACGCAGGCAAAAATCTGGCAGGCGCCTTTCTGCAGCCCAGCGCCGTACTGTGCGACACCGACTGTCTCACCACGCTGCCTGCTTCCGTCTTTGCAGACGGCGCAGCCGAGGCCATCAAAACCGGCGTTCTCTGCGACGAAGCGCTGTTTTCCCTCTTTAAGGACGGCACCCTGACCGCCGATCCCGCAGAAGTGATCGCCCGCTGCGTAGCCTACAAGGCCGGTGTGGTGGAGCGGGACGAAAAAGAGCAGAATGAACGCCGCCTGCTGAATCTGGGCCATACCATTGGCCACGCCATTGAAAAATGCAGCAATTACACAATCCCCCACGGCCACGCCGTGGCGGTAGGCCTTGCCATGATGGCACGCTCTGCCGAGCGACTGGAGTGGACGGAAGAACCCATCGCCGCACGCATTTGCGCGTGCCTTGTCAAGAATGGTCTCCCCATCTCCACAGAATACACCGCGGCAGAACTGGCACGGGCAGCCTCTGCTGACAAAAAACGCACGGGTGATGACATCACCATCGTTATCCCCCGCAAAATCGGCGTTTGCGAATTAAAGAGAATCCCTGTTTCTGACCTGACACAGGTCATCGCGGCAGGATGGGAGGTCTGACATGGATATCCGGATCGATCCCTGCCGCCTCTCCGGCACCGTGACCCCGCCCGCCAGCAAATCCATGGCACACCGCCTGATCATCGCGGCAGCACTCAGCGGCGGCGTCAGTACCATTCACAATGTATCCACCTCTAAAGACATCGAGGCCACGCTCCGCTGTATGGCAGCCATGGGTGCGGGCGTGGAGCAGACAGATCACCGCGCCCTCCGCATCCACGGTCTGGGACATTCCGTTCCGCAGCGTTTTGATGCCGCGCAGCTTCCCCACTTTGATTGCGGCGAATCCGGCTCCACCCTCCGTTTTCTGATCCCCATTGCGCTGGCAGTGGCAGGCGGCGGGGTCTTCACCGGACAGGGTCGCCTGATGGAACGCCCCCAGCAGCCGTATTTCGACCTCTTCCGCGAAAATGGTATCTCTTACCATCTGGAAAACGGCACGCTGACCGTTCAGGGACGGCTGACCGCAGGCGAATACCGCCTGCCCGGCAATGTATCCAGCCAGTTCTTCACCGGCCTGCTGTTTGCGCTGTCGCTGCTGGATGAACCCAGTACCATCATCAGTACCACAGCGCTGGAATCTGCCGATTATATCCGTATGACCATCGATGCCATGAAAACCGCCGGCATTTCGGTCACGACTTCGGCAGATGGCCGCAGTTTCCATGTAAAGCCCTCTCCCTACGCCGCCTTTGAGGCAAGCGTGGAGGCCGACTGGTCTCAGGCCGGTTTCTGGTATGCCGCCAATTTTTTGGATAATCAGGTGCAGTTAAACGGGCTCAATCCCCGCTCCGCGCAGGGAGACATGGTCATCTCCGAGCTGTACTGGAAGTTGGCCCGTCCCGGCGACACGGAAATTGATGTTTCCGGCTGTCCCGATCTGCTGCCGCCGCTGGCCGTCATGGCTGCCGTTCGCAGCGGAACCACCCGCTTCGTAAACGCCGCCCGGCTGCGCATGAAAGAGAGCGATCGGCTCGCCACGGTGCATCAGCTGCTCACAGCTCTCGGCGGACGATCCGAGGAGGGCGCCGATTTTCTCACCGTTCATGGTGCGCCTGCCCTTGCAGGCGGCACAGTGGACGGAGCTAATGACCACCGCATCGTGATGGCGGCTGCCATTGCCGCCACAGCCTGCAGCGGACCTATTACCATTTTGGGTGCGCAGGCTGTCAGCAAATCCTACCCCGACTTCTTTGAAGTCTATCAATCTCTGGGAGGTGCCATTCATGTCCTCTGAATTCGGTAAGCTGCTGCGCATTTCGGTTTTCGGCCAATCTCACGGAAAGGCC
Source organism: Oscillibacter sp. (assembly GCA_017547085.1). Lineage (GTDB taxonomy): Bacteria > Bacillota > Clostridia > Oscillospirales > Oscillospiraceae > Oscillibacter. The sequence continues at coordinate 7,352 of JAFYQM010000010.1, read as the reverse complement.
ATCGGCGTGAACATCGACGGTCTGCCTGCCGGTGAAACCATCAACATGGATGAACTGAACGCTTTTCTGGCACGGCGCAGACCGGGCACCAGTGCCCTCTCCACCTCCCGCAAGGAAAAGGATCAGCCCATTTTCCTCTCCGGCCTGATGGACAACGTCACCTGCGGCACACCGCTGTGCGCCATCATCGAAAATCAGGACCCCCACTCTCCCGATTATGACGCCCTGTTGGACAAGCCCCGCCCCTCCCACGCGGACTATACCGCATGGGTCAAGTGGGGCGGCCACGCGGACATGCGAGGCGGCGGCCATTTCTCCGGCCGTCTGACGGCCCCCCTGTGCATTGCAGGCGGCATCGCCAAGCAGATCCTCGCCCGCCGCGGCATTCATGTGGGAGCCCATCTGGCCTCGGTTGGAACAGAACAGGACGTCGCTTTTCCGCTGCATCCCACACAGGAGTTGTTTGACACAATTGCCCGAAAGCCCTTCCCCGTGGTGGATGACGAGCGCGGCACACGGATGCAGGAGCTGATCCTGCGCACCCGTGAATCGCTGGATTCCGTGGGCGGAGTCATCGAATGCGCCGCCATCGGCCTGCCTGCCGGTTTGGGCGATCCCATGTTTGATGGCATCGAAAACCGTCTGGCCGCCGCTCTGTTTGGAATCCCCGGCATTAAAGGCGTGGAGTTTGGTCTCGGGTTCGGCTCTGCCCGTTTGTATGGCTCTGAAAACAACGACCCCTTTACCGTGGAAAACGGTGAGATCGTCACCGCCAGCAACCGCGCCGGTGGCATTTTGGGCGGCATTACCAACGGCATGCCCGTCACGCTGCGGGTAGCTGTGAAACCCACGCCGTCTATCAGCCTGTCCCAGCGGACCGTCAGCCTGTCCGGCACCACGCCGTCAGAGCTGGTGATCCAAGGACGGCACGACCCCTGCATTGCCCACCGGGCCGTCCCGGTGGTAGAAGCTGTCACTGCCGCCGTTCTGTTGGATCTGATTATGGAGGGAAATCATGGAACTATCTGAAATTCGAGCAAAAATCGACACCGTAGACGACCAGCTTCTGCAGCTGTTTCTGGAACGCATGGCACTGGCAGAAGATGTCGCCGCCTATAAAAACGAGCACAAACTTCCCATCGTAAACAAACAGCGGGAGCGGGAGGTTCTGGCAAAGGTCATGGAACGTTCCGGCGGCAAGGAGCGCTATGCCTACCACCTCTTCTCTACCCTGTTCGAACTGGCCCGTTCCCGTCAGGCGGAGCTGATCTCCGCCCCCACCCGCGTGGCCGCCCAGATCCAATCCGCTCTGGCTGCCGGCAGCGATATCTTCCCCCAAACGGGTCTGGTGGCCTGTCAGGGCGTGGAAGGTGCCAACTCTCAGGTCGCCTGCGACCGCCTTCTGCCTCGCGGCAACATCGTCTACGTCAAGACCTTCAGCGCGGTAGTCGCTGCCGCGGAGTCCGGTTTCTGCAAGTTCGGCGTACTTCCCATTGAAAACAGTTCCAACGGCTCTGTCCGTGCGGTTTACGAGCTGCTGCAGGATCACAAGCTGTCCATTGTCCGCTCCACCCGTCTGTGCATCCGCCACGAGCTGTTGACACTGCCCGGCGTGAAGATGGAGGATATTACCGAAATTTATTCCCACCAGCAGGCCATCGGTCAGTGCAGCAAATTCCTGAACAGTCTCAACGGCGTTCACGTCATTCCCTGCGACAATACGGCTGTTGCCGCGCAGATGGTAGCCGAAAGCGGCAACCGTCACGCTGCCGCCATCTCTTCTCATCCCTGCACCGCCCTGTATGGTCTGGAGTGTATCAACGACCAGATTCAGGACAGCGACAACAACTACACCCGCTTTATCTGCATTTCCAAAACACCTGTCATCTACGCCGGTGCCAACCGCATCAGCCTGATCGTCTCCACCGACAACCGCCCCGGCGCATTGTATGAGATCCTCTCCAAGCTGGCCGCACTGGACATCAACATGACGAAGCTGGAGTCCTGCCCTGTGACCGGCCGAAACTTCGAGTTCATCTTCTTCCTTGAGATCGAAGCCTCCGTACAGGACCCCAGCGTGCTGGCCATGCTGCAGGAACTGGAACGCAACTGCAGCGGCTTCCAGTACCTCGGTTCCTACGCGGAAGTATGAAGCCATGGAGAAACGCATTTTTGGCCTGCTGGGCCGAACGCTTGGGCACAGCTGGTCCGCTCCCATCCATAAGGCGCTGGGCTGCGAAGATTACCGGCTGATCGAGCTGGAGCCGGAGGAATTGGCTTCTTTTCTGGCCCGGCCCGATATCGGCGGTCTGAACGTCACCATCCCCTACAAGCGGGATGTGATGCCCTATTGCGACGTGGTCGATGCGGCAGCGCAGGCCATTGGCAGCGTCAATACCCTTGCCCGCCGCACGGACGGAAAGCTGTACGCCTGGAACACCGACGCCGTTGGTTTCCGCTGGATGGCGGAGCGTGCAGGCATCTCTCTTTCCGGAAGAAAAGTTGTCATTTTAGGCAGCGGCGGCGCCTCCCTGACGGCGCAGGCCGTCTGCCGCACCATGGGTGCAGCAGAGATCGTTGTGATCTCCCGCTCCGGCGAAAACAACTACGAAAATCTTTCCCACCACGCCGATGCGGAGATCCTCGTCAACACCACTCCTGTTGGCATGTATCCTCACAACGGAGTCTCCCCCGCAGACCTGCGCAACTTCCCTAACTGCCTCGGCGTGCTGGACGTAATCTACAATCCCCGCCGCACCGCTCTGCTGCTGCAGGCGGAGGAACTGGGTATCCCCTGCTCCGATGGTCTTCCCATGCTGGTGGCACAGGCCAAGGCGGCAGAGGAGCACTTCTTCAACAAAACCATTCCTGACAGCGAAAACGAGCGGATTCTCGCCATGCTGCGGCGGGACGCCACCAACATCGTTCTCATTGGTATGCCCGGCTGCGGCAAGACCTCCGTTGGACAGGCGCTGGCCGAACTGACCGGACGGGAAGCCATTGATCTTGATCAACGCATTGTGGAAAAGGCCGGACGCAGCATTCCTGAGATTTTCGCCGCAGAGGGCGAAGCGGCCTTCCGCGCATTAGAACGGGAAGTCACAGCCGAAATCGGCAAGCTGTCCGCCAAGATCATCTTGACCGGCGGCGGTGTGGTAAAGGACCCGCGCAACTACGCTCCACTGCATCAGAACGGCCGCATCTATCATTTGCTGCGGGATCTGACAGTCCTGCCCACCGACGGCCGCCCCCTGTCTCAGGGCGCTGATCTTGCCGCCATGTGGACAGAACGGGAGCCGATGTACGCCCGGTTCCGGGATGTCCTGATGGAAAACAGCGGTTCCATCGAAGAAACCGCGCAAGCGATTTGGAGGGATTTCTGTGAAAATTCTGGTGATTAACGGTCCCAACATGAACATGCTGGGCATTCGCCAGCCGGAGATTTACGGCAAGGCGACTTACGAAGATCTGAAAGCCATGATTCAGGCCGAGGCGGACCTGCTCGGTGCAGAGGTGACCTTCTTCCAGTCCAACCACGAAGGCGCTCTGGTGGATGCCATTCAGCAGGCCTATTTCGACAAAGTGGACGGCATCATCATCAATCCGGCGGCCTACACGCACACCAGCGTGGCGCTGCTGGACGCGGTCAAAGCGGTTGGTATTCCAACGGTAGAAGTACATGTGTCTGATCCCGATACCCGCGAGGAATTCCGCCATGTGTCCTATATCCGCGCAGCGTGCATCGGCACCATTCGCGGCCATGGACTGCCCGGTTACCTGGAAGCGCTGCATTTGCTGTGTGACAAATAACAAATGCAAAACACCGTCCTGCTTTTTCAGGACGGTGTTTTTTAATAAAAAGAGCTGCCGCAATGCGGCAGCTCTTTTTTGTTTACAACAGAGACTGGCAAAACTCTGCCGTATTTTGAAAGGCAAAATTACTTCGCAGCCTTCTTCTTGCCGAAGATAGTCTGGATACCCTCGACGGCCAGAACGATAGCCAGGATAACCAGCACGACGCCCACGATAGCCTGAACATAGGGACCCCAGTCAGCACCGCCAGCGGTGATCAGACCGATCTGGGTCTTGGTGTTGATGATCAGGGATGCGATGGTAACGGCCAGCATGAAGAACATGGGGATCCAGCACATGGCGTTCTTCTTACCGGTGTTGCCCAGCCATGCAGCGATAGCCAGCAGAGCCAGAGCAGCCAGCAGCTGGTTGGCAGAGCCAAACAGAGCCCAGATCTTGGCATAGCCGTTCAGACCCAGCAGGATGCCCAGGATGACGGTGATGACGGTAGCAACATAGGGGTTGGACAGAACCTTCTTGTAGCCGGTGACGTTCTCGGGGGTCTCGCCCTTGGAAGCATCAATCCAGAACTCCTGGAACATGAAGCGACCCAGACGGGTAGCGGTGTCCAGAGAGGTCAGGCAGAAGGTGGAGTAGGTCAGAACCAGCAGGGTGAACAGAACGCTGTACACGGTGCCGCGGGAAGGATCGATCATGTCAGCGATACCGCCGCCGAAGATAGCGGTAGCACCAGTCAGAGCCTTATCGGTACCGGCATAGGAATAAGCATGAGCGCAGGCGCACAGGGTCAGCAGAGCCAGGACGCACTCGATCAGCATGCCGCCGTAAGCGATGGGCTTTGCGTCGGTTTCCTTATCCAACTGCTTGGAGGTGGTACCGGAGCCAACCAGAGAATGGAAGCCGGAGATAGCACCGCAAGCGATGGTGGTGAACAGAACGGGGAACACGGGGATGGTGTTGCCAGCCTTGTTCAGAACGGGCAGAGTGTCCAGAGAAGGATTGCCCATCACAACGCCGATGACGGCCAGAGCCAGCATTGCATACAGCAGGAAGGAGGACAGATAGTCACGGGGCTGCAGCAGGATCCACACGGGAGTGACAGAGGCAACCAGAATGTAGGCGCCGCAGATCCACATCCAAGCCTTGGTGGACAGATAAATGGGATGGAAGTTCAGGCCGATCAGGATGATCACAGCGATGGCAACCACGCCGATGACGGAAGCGATGCCGATGGGGGCATTCTTACGATAGACGCAGAAACCAAAGATGATTGCGATCACGATGAACAGCAGAGAAACCATGGCGACCTGAGCGTTAGCGGTGGAAGCAACCTTATCCAGAACGCCTGCCTCGGTGTAAGTGGCACCGAAAGTACCGGCAACGATGGATGCGAAAGCAGCCACGACCAGGATCAGGGTCAGGTAGGAGAAGATGATGAACAGACGCTTTGCGCGAACGGACATGTTGGCAGAGATGATCTCGCCGATGGACTTGCCGCCGTGACGCACGGATGCGAACAGAGCGCCGAAGTCATGCACGCCGCCGAAGAAGATACCGCCGATGACGATCCACAGGGAGCAAGCCAGCCAGCCGAAGCCGGAACCTGCAGCGCTGATGGGACCGGTAATGGGGCCGGCACCTGCGATGGAGGAGAAGTGGTGGCCCATCAGAACGGCCGCCTTTGCGGGAACATAGTCAACACCATCTTCCATGGTGTGAGCGGGGGTTTCGCCGCCTTCACCGACACCCCACTGCTTGCACAGCCAGCGACCATAGAAGATGTAGCCGAGCAGAAGCAGAGCGGAGCCAATGATGACAAGAAGCAAACCAGACATAATTGTACTCTCCCTTCTTAATGTACCTCGGAACTGAAGTTCAGTTCCAACGTTTTTCTTGCTTCCTTTCCGGCTGGATTAGAAAGGAAGCTGTGCGTGGAAGTTTCCATTGCAGCAATATGATACTCCATCCAGCCATGGAGTGCCAGTCGATAGTTTTTCTGGAAGCGGGTCTTCTGAATCAAATTTTTCGCTTCCTCGTCCATGGTGTCCGCAAGGATCACCAGTGTCACATAGGAGCACTTATGCTCCTTATGGGGTTTGATGCGGGCCATACCGGCCTTCAGTGTCCGGTCAAGCAGTTCTTTCGCCGCGGAGGCATCCAGATGCTCCGCCATGAAAAAGTAAACGTATTCGTACTGCTCATATGCGCTGATTACTGCTTCGCGGATGAAAGCATAGTTCTCATCCCGCATGAAGAATGTGGCCGCAGCGGGGTAATCGCCTTCTTCCGTATGCACATCACGATCGATATCGTAGTGATGGGAGTACGCTTTCAAAAGCTTCTCCAACCGCTCCTGCAGGGTCATTTCCATGTGTGCGTTCCCACATCCTTTTCCTATAAAGTATAAAAGTCCGCTTATAGCAGACATTATACATCTTCACTTTCTTTTTGTTAAGAGGCAATATTAAGATTTGTGTATAATTTGTGAATAAGTCGATAAAAATTAGCAATTTCAGCAAAGATTTTTTAACACCCCTTCTTTTCCGCGTGCGTTTCGCACAGTTTTTTAGCAAAACATTGTGCAATTTTGCCATACAAATGTTTGCTTTCAATTAAATGGGCCGGATAGCCCCGACCTCTCACCCCACCGTGCGTACGGCTCCGTATGCGGCACTTCTATCACATAAGTAAAGACTCATACCGTCGAAATATAACAACATTCTCGATGATATGAGTCTTTTGTTTGAGTTGGCCTGCTGTACTCTTTTTCTCCTCTAAAGGCTAAAGCAGCGAAAAGGCTTCGTGCCGTTTCTTTATAAATTCTTTATTTATAATATCTCCCGCAGGATCAGAAGTTCTCTTGTCCGTATTCGGGTATTCAGATGATCGTGTAATCTCTCAGCCCCGTATACGTTTTTCTATCAAGCCCAGAAATAAACTTTCAGTTTCAACTCCCAAATGTAAAAAAGAAGGAATCCAAGCAAATCGCTTGAATTCCTTCACATTTGGAGGTGACACCCGGATTTGAACCGGGGAATGAGAGTTTTGCAGACTCTTGCCTTACCACTTGGCTATGTCACCACGGGACACATTTATATTATATGCGAACCGTAAGAAAAAGTCCACATTTATTTTAGATTTCGATGCCCACACTTTCGTGTGGGCATCCTCTGGAGCGGGTGACGAGGCTCGAACTCGCTACCTCCACCTTGGCAAGGTGGCGCTCTACCGGATGAGCTACACCCGCAAATTTGGTGCCTCCGGTCGGAATTGAACCAACGACACGCGGATTTTCAGTCCGCTGCTCTACCAACTGAGCTACAGAGGCATATGAGGAAGTTTTCTTCCTCATTGCGCAAATTTGCGACTTTATGGCGACCCCGAACGGACTCGAACCGTCGACCTCCAGCGTGACAGGCTGGCGTGCTAACCGACTGCACCACAGGGCCAAATCTTTTGGTGGGAACAACAGGGCTCGAACCTGTGACCTCCTGCTTGTAAGGCAGATGCTCTCCCAGCTGAGCTATGCTCCCGTTTGC
>JAFYQM010000009.1 GCA_017547085.1 Oscillibacter sp. | reverse complement strand
GCTATGTGGGCAAGAAGCCGGAATTTGACTTTGAGCCCAAGCATCACGTGGATCTGTGCCAGGATCTGGGTCTGATCGACTATGAGCGGGGCGTCAAGCTGGCTGGCGCCGGCAACTGGATGTACACCGGCATGGGCGCACGTTTGGAATGGGCGCTGCTAAACTACTTCATCGACACCCACACCGCTGACGGCTACGATTTCATCCTGCCTCCCCACATGCTGGAGTACATGTGTGGTGAGACCGCTGGTCAGTTCCCCAAGTTTGCCGACGAGGTCTACAAGATCGCCAACCCCACCGACGACCGCGTGCATTATATGCTGCCCACTGCCGAAGCCGCGCTGGCCAGTGTTTACCGTGACGAGATCCTCTCCGAGGCAGACCTGCCCAAGAAATTCTTTGCTTATACTCCCTGTTTCCGCCGGGAAGCAGGTTCTCACCGTGCCGATGAGCGTGGCATGGTCCGTGGCCACCAGTTCAACAAGGTGGAAATGTTCCAGTTCTGCAAGCCTGAGGATTCCGACGCAGCTTTTGACGAGCTGGTCACCAAGGCAGAAAAGCTGGTGGAAGGTCTGGGCTTCCATTTCCGTACCGTGAAGCTGGCAGCAGGTGACTGCTCCGCATCCATGGCCCGAACCTATGACATCGAGATCTTAATCCCCTCCATGGACGGCTACAAGGAGGTTTCCTCCGTGTCCAACGCCCGTGACTATCAGGCCCGCCGCGGCAACATCCGTTTCCGCCGTGAGGAGACCGGAAAGCCGGAGTTCCTGCACACTTTGAACGGCTCGGGCCTGGCAACTTCCCGTATTTTCCCTGCGCTGGTGGAACAGAACCAGCGTGCTGACGGCTCTATCGTCGTCCCCGAGGTGCTGCGTAAATATCTGGGCGGCTTGGAGATCATCGAAAAGAAATAAATTATGTAAACCAAGAAAGGAGCAATCGTATGAAAAAGAAAATGATTAATTTTTGGGAAGAATTCAAGGCCTTCGCCATCAAGGGCAACGCCATGGCGCTGGCTGTCGGTACCATTATCGGTGCCGCCTTCTCCACCATCACCAAGAGCTTGACCGACGACATCATCATGCCTATCGTTTCCATTTTCCTTGGTGGCATCGACTTCTCTGAGCTGAAGCTGGTCCTTCCCCGCCTGTGGGGCGAAGCCAAGCTGGATGAAGCCGGCAACGAGATCCTGAACACTCTGAACTGGGGCAATTTCATCTCCGCCGTGATCAACTTCTTCATTCTGGCATTTGTAGTGTTCATGTTGGTCAAGGGGCTGAATAAGCTTTCTGAGATGGGCAAGAAGAAAGAAGAAGCGCCCGCAGAAGAGCCCGCTCCCCCTGCTCCCAGCGCCGAGGAAGTGCTGCTTGCTGAGATTCGCGACCTTCTGAAGGAAAAATAACAAGATATTTTCGTGGTTTTGTTACTTGTTCCAAATTCTGAGAGAAAAACACCAAAATATTTTTGTTTTGTTGTTTAATTTCCCAATTGCGCAAAGGAAAGAAAGTATATATAATGTCTGTAACTTTTGTCGGATTACCCCGACAGGAAATCTATTGTAAAGGTGTGACATTCATGTGCTGTAATCACAAGAGTGTGGATCTGAGCCTGCTGGAAGACGTTTTGGCACACTATGCCGACGTCAAGGGCAGCTTGATCACCATTCTGCAAAAGACGCAGGATATTTACGGCTATGTTCCCATCGATGCGGTCTACCACATCGCGGAACGTACCGGTCTGACTCCTGCAAAAATTTTGGGCGTAGCAACTTTCTACTCTCAGTTCCGTTTTACCGCCGTGGGCAAATACCTCATCATGGTTTGTAAGGGCACGGCATGTTATGTTAACGGCGCAGAGCGGATCATTGACGCCATCTCCGAAGAACTGGGCATCGGCAACAACGAGACCACCGAGGACGGTCTGTTCTCCCTGAGCATCGTTTCCTGCCTTGGCTGCTGTTCTTTGGCACCTGTTATGATGATCAATGAGGATACATACGGCTCTCTGACCCCCGATAAGGTCAAGACCATCCTGCGTGACATCCGCAAGAAGGAGGGATTGTAATGGCTAGAATCGTTGTAGGCCAGGGCAGCTGTGGCTTGGCTGCCGGCGCAGGTGCGGTATACACCGCTCTGGAAGAAAAGCTGAACACCTCTGCCGCATCCCTCTCCATTACCGGTTGTATCGGTATCTGCTATCTGGAGCCCATCGTGGATGTGTATGCAGACGACGGTAAGCTGTACCGCTGCGTGCAGGTCAAGCCCGAGAACGCCGAGACCATCGTCAACGCCGTGACGCAGAAGGACTACTCCCTGCTGAGCGAGCTGGTTATCAAGGATGACGATGCACAGTTTTTGAGCAAGCAGACCCGTATCGCACTGCGGCACTGCGGCATCATCAACCCCGAGAGCATCGAGGACTACATTGGCGATGACGGCTACAAGGCTTTGGAAAAGGCTTTGAAGACCATGACCCCCGAGGAGGTCATCGAGGAGATCAAGACCTCCGGTCTGGGCGGCCGTGGCGGTGCCGGCTTCCCCACTTGGTTTAAGTGGAATGCTGCCCGTCAGTCCGAGGGTGAGGAAAAGTACCTCATCTGTAACGCTGACGAAGGTGACCCCGGTGCATTTATGGACCGTGCCGTCATCGAGTCCGATCCCCACAATCTGATCGAAGGCATGCTCATTGGCGCTTACGCAATCGGCGCTAAGGAAGCCATTGTGTATGTCCGTGCCGAGTATCCTCTGGCCATTGTCCGTTTGCAGGGCGCCATTAAGCAGGCTGAGGAAAAGGGCTATCTGGGCGAGAATATCATGGGTACCGGCTTTAGCTGCAAGATGCGTATCAAGGCTGGCGCTGGCGCATTTGTTTGCGGTGAGGAGACCGCGCTGATCGAGTCTCTGGAAGGCAGCCGCGGTATGCCCCGTCTGAAGCCTCCCTTCCCCGCACAGGCTGGTTACTGGATGAAGCCCTCCAACATCAACAATGTGGAGACCTTCGCCAACATTTCCTGGATCATCAATAACGGCGGCGAGAAGTTCTCCGCCATGGGTACCGAGAACTCCAAGGGCACCAAGGTCTTTGCTGTTACCGGTAAGGTCAAGCGCTCCGGTCTGGTGGAGATCCCCATGGGCAAGACCCTCCGGGACGTGATCTTCGGCATTGCCGGCGGCATCCGTGACGGTCACGAGTTTAAGGCTGTACAGATGGGCGGCCCCTCCGGCGGCTGTATCCCCGCCCAGCTGCTGGACACCATCATTGACTACCGCGCTCTGGGCGCTACCGGCGCTATTATGGGCTCCGGCGGTATGGTGGTTATGGACGAAACCACCTGTATGGTGGGCATTGCCAAGTTCTTCCTGGAGTTCACCACCCGGGAGTCCTGCGGTAAGTGTGTCCACTGTCGTATCGGCACCAAGCGTCTGTCCGAGATCCTGGAGCGGATCGTTAAGGGTCAGGGCAAGGAAGGCGACATCGAGTTGCTGGAGGAGCTGTGCACCACCATTAAGGACGGCGCGCTCTGCGGCTTGGGTCAGACCGCTCCCAACCCGGTGCTTACCACCATCCGTTACTTCCGTCACGAGTATGAGGCACATATCAACGACAAGAAGTGTCCTGCCAAGGAGTGCCCCGCTCTGTTGACCTATTCCATCAACGAAGAGACCTGTATCGGCTGTGGCCTGTGCGCCAAGAAGTGCCCCGTGGGCGCTATCTCCGGCGAGAAGAAGCAGCCTCACAGCATCGATCCCACCGTCTGTATCCGCTGCGGTCAGTGTATCCATTCCTGCCGCATGGGCGCAGTTGTGGTTGAATAAGGGGGGGCTGAACAATGAGTGAGATCAAATTGACTATTAATGGCAAGGAGTGCGTGGGTCAGAAGGGTCAGACCATTCTGGAGATCGCCGAAGCCAACGGTATTTTCATCCCCACCCTGTGCCACCTGGCATCTGTCAAGCATTACGGTGCTTGCGGCGTGTGCGTGGTGGAAGGCGAGGGTCTGCCCAAACTGATGCGCGCCTGTTCCACACAGGCTGCTGACGGCTGGGTGATCAACACCGAGTCCGCCCGCGTGGTGCAGGCCCGTAAGATCGCTTTTGAGCTTTTGATGAGTGACCACGACGGCGACTGCAAGGGCCCCTGCGGCCTGAACTGCCCCGCTCACACCGATGTGCAGGGCTATGTGAAGCAGATCGCTTTGGGTAATGACACCGAGGCTGTGAAGATCATCAAGGAGAAGATCCCTCTGCCCGCTTCCGTGGGTCGTGTCTGCCCCCATCCCTGTGAGGACACCTGCCGCCGCCAGCTGGTGGAGCAGCCTCTGTCCATCGCATATCTGAAGGCTTTCGCCGCAGATAACGACATGAAGTCCCAAAATCCCTTCAAGCCGGAGCTGGCTCCCGCCACCGGCAAGAAGGTTGCCATCGTTGGCGGTGGTCCCGCCGGTCTGACCGCTGCTTATCAGCTGGCAGTCAAGGGTCATGCCGTCACCGTTTTGGACATGATGCCCGAAATGGGCGGCATGCTCCGCTACGGTATCCCCGAGTACCGTCTGCCCAAGGCTGTGCTGGCTGCCGAAGTGGCATCCATCGCTGCGCTGGGTGTGGAAATGAAGAACAACGTCAAGGTCGGCACCGATGTGACTCTGGAAAGTCTGCGTGCTGACTACGATGCCGTGTTCGTAGCTGTGGGCGCTTGGAAGTCCACCGGCGTGGGTTGTCCTGGTGATGATCTGCAGGGTGTCCTTGGCGGCATCGATATGCTGCAGGATGTGAATCTGGGCAAGCGTCCCGACCTGGGCAAGAATGTGGCAGTTGTAGGCGGCGGTAACGTTGCCATGGATGCATGCCGTACCGCTGTCCGTCTGGGTGCTGAGAATGTTTATGTGATCTACCGCCGCACCCGCGCTGAGGCTCCCGCCGAAGATCTGGAGATCGAAGAGGCGCTGGAAGAGGGCGTGCAGTTCAAGTGGCTGACCAACCCCGCCGAGATCATTGGCGAAAACGGCAAGGTCTCCCAGATCAAGCTGCAGGTCATGGAGCTGGGCGAGCCCGACGCATCCGGCCGTCGTAGCCCTGTCCCCGTGGAGGGCAAGTTCGAGATCCTGGATGTGGATACCGTGATCTCCGCCATCGGTCAGCGTTGCGCTCTGGAGGGCTTTGAAGCTTTGACCCAGACTCGCAAGGGCACCATCGAGGCCAGTGAGAACAACGGCACCACCAATCTGGAGGGCGTGTTCGCTGCCGGTGATGCCACCAACCGCGGTCCTTCCATTGCCGTGCGCGCCATTGGCGAGGCCAACGATGCCGCCTATGCCATCGATGCTTATCTGGCAGGCAAGGACATGAAGGTTCCCACCCCCTACTACTCCCAGCGGCAAGTCGCTGCCGAGGAGTTTGCTGACCGTGAGAAGCTGGCTCGGGCAGAAATGCCCTGCAAGGAGCCTTCCTACCGCAAGGGCAACTTTGAGGCTGTGATCAACGGCTTCACTGACGCACAGGCCCGCGCCGAGGCAGAACGTTGCCTGGAGTGCGGCTGTCACGACTTCTCCGACTGCAAGCTGGTCCACCAGACCAACCTGTACGAGGTAGATCCCGGCCGGTTTGCCGGCGCTAAGCGTCAGGCCGGTTCCGAGAAGAAGCTGGTGGTCATTGAGCGCAACGAAGGTAAGTGCATCCTGTGTAACCTGTGTGTCCGCACCTGTGAGGAAGTTGCACAGCAGGGTCTGCTGGGTCTGGTTGGCCGTGGCTTTACCACCGTCATCAAGCCTGAGTTCCGGGATTCCGAGAAGATCGCTGTGTGCGCGACCTGCCGCAAGTGTGCGGAGGCCTGCCCCACCGGCGCATTGAAGATCCTGAAGTAATCCAAAATAACAACATCCGGCAGGGTTAACCCCCTGCCGGATTTGCATATTCCCCCCGTGCCCACGCATAGATTGTCCCGGGAGGGATTTTATGCGTAAAAAGGACATGATTATCTTGTTCGGAGCCATTGGCGCCGCACTTTTACTGGCACTGACCCAATTTTGGCACAGCGCCGTTCCCACCGGCGCATGGGGCCTAAGCTTTCGGCAGCCGGGACAGACCCCCATTGGAACGGCCGCCAGCGATACCTTAAAAAAATACGATGCCGTTTATGCCGGCGATCCAAAAGAAAAGGTGCTGTACCTGACCTTCGACGCAGGGTATGAAAACGGCTGCACCGAAAAGATACTGGACATACTGAAAAAGCACCAAGTCCCCGCCGCTTTCTTCTTGGTAGGCAATTACATAGAAAAAAACGGCGATCTTGTACGGCGGATGGTGGAAGAAGGGCATATCGTAGGCAATCACACCATGCACCACCCGGATATGAGTAAGCTTTCCGACCCGGACGCCTTTGCCAAAGAACTGCAGGAGCTGGAAGCCTTGTTTCAAACCACCACCGGCAAGGAGCTGCCAAAGTTTTACCGCCCGCCACAGGGCCTTTACAGTGAAGAAAATCTGAAAGCCGCCCAAAAGCTGGGCTACAAGACCGTATTCTGGAGTCTTGCCTATGTGGATTGGAACAATAACAATCAGCCGACCAAAGATCACGCATTTTCCAAGCTCCTGCCCCGGACTCATAACGGCGCGGTGGTGCTGCTGCACTCCACCTCTCAAACCAATGCAGAGATTTTAGATGAATTGCTGACAAAATGGAAAGCCGAAGGCTATACTTTCCAATCCATCGACCGCCTGTTCTCCTAAATTCCAGTTTGTCGAGCTGTTTGATTTCTGCACCCGTAGGGGCCGATGACCACATCGGCCCAGCGGTACAGTGTTTTTGTGGGCCGATGTGGTCATC